>RDYW01000017.1 GCA_004293485.1 Sphingobacteriales bacterium
GTAGCAAGAACCCCGCTTTTCTCAAATTCCAAAATTTCATCTGAATCATAGTATAGTGATGATGTTGTATGATTTCTAATTTATTATTTGTGAAAAATACTATATAAATATCTTTTGCTCAATGAAAGCTATTTTGGTTATAGATTGATTGCAAAGTTTGTAAAAGGTAAACCTAATTTTGTGCAAAAAAATGAAGTTTTTTTTAGTTTTCCTAATCCTTGTCTGTCTATTGCAATTTATGTACTACAAAATACAAAAATGATGTAACATTTTTACTATTTTTCAAACTTACAAAAATATTACCAAAAATAGCATTAACCTATTTGTATGCCTAAATTTTATTTGAAATGCGCAAAGGACAACAATAAAATTATTCACAAAAATAGGCTGTCTGATACTTTCGGACAGCCTATTTTTTGCTAAAAAACGGTTTGAATAGTTTTCTAAACTTTTTGAGCCTTTGAAACTACCCCCTAAAATAATTGAGTTTTTTTCTAAATTTCCCTTCTTGTGGGTTCTAACTCTTTTTGTTCTTCTTCGGTAAATAGACGATATTGGATTTTAAATGTTTTGCCGAGGGGAGTTTCTAATGAAAAACCACCAGCACCAAAGCCATCTAAAACATCAAGTGTAAAATGACTGAATTTCCAATACTCAAACAAATCTCTGTCCACCCAGAACTCACAACCATCGATGGAGCCTATCAATACGTCGTTGGTACGCAAATAAAATCCGCCTTTCTCAAAACATTGGGGTTGCGTCCCCTCACAACACCCACCTGCCTGATAAAACATAAGGTCGCCGTGGGTATCTTTCAATTCAGAAATCAGACTTAAGGCTTTGCTTGTTGCTGATAATCTACTGACCATTTGTATAAATATTTATGTGAAAAAACAAAAAGGGAGCATAATACGGGTTGGTAATATGCTCCCAAATAAATTAAAGACTAAAAGAACCCTAACTTATTCTTGCTATAGGAGACAAGCATATTCTTTTCTTGTCTGTAATGCCCAAGCATCATCTTGTGATTCTCACGACCTACGCCAGATTGTTTGTAACCTCCAAATGGAGCGCCAGCAGGGTAGTCATGATAGCAATTTACCCATACTCTACCCGCTTGAATAGCGCGAGGAACTTGATACAACTCGTGGGCATCTCTCGTCCATACGCCTGCCCCCAAGCCATAAAGTGTATCGTTGGCTATCTCGATGGCTTCTTCGGTAGTTTTGAAAGTTGTTACAGATACTACGGGACCAAAAATTTCTTCTTGGAAAATGCGCATTTTGTTATGCCCTTTGAAAATAGTAGGTTTGATGTAGTAGCCTTCGCTTAACTCGCCACCCAGGTTTTGCACATCGCCACCTGCTAATACCTCTGCTCCTTCTTCTTTGCCAAGTTTGAGATAGGAGATAATTTTATCCATCTGAATTGCGGAAGCCTGAGCACCCATCATCACATCGGTATCTAATGGATTCCCCATTTTTATGGCATTGGTTCTCTCTATCACTCTTTGCATAAATTTTTCATAAATGCTTTCGTGTACCAAAATGCGAGAAGGGCAAGTACAAACTTCTCCTTGATTAAGGGCGAATAATACGGCACCTTCTACTGCTTTATCCAAAAATTCGTCGTCATGATCCATCACAGACGGGAAGAATATGTTTGGCGATTTGCCACCAAGCTCAAGCGTAACAGGAATGATATTTTCAGTGGCGTATTGCATTACTAAACGCCCGGTAGCGGTAGAGCCTGTAAAAGCAGCTTTAGATACTTTCGGATTTGTAACCAATGCTCTGCCAAGCTCGGCACCAAAGCCATTCACTACATTGACCACACCATTTGGAATGAGGTCGGCAATGAGTTCCATAAGTATCAAAATAGAAGTAGGCGTACTTTCGGCAGGTTTCAGAACCACACAGCAACCTGAAGCCAAAGCGGGAGCAAGTTTCCATACCGCCATTAAAATTGGGAAGTTCCAAGGAATAATTTGTGCTACTACACCTATAGGTTCGTAAACAATCATTGAAACGGTATTTGCGTTCAGCTCTACCACAGAGCCTTCTTCAGCACGAATAACACTTGCAAAATAGCGAAAGTGGTCTATTGCCAAAGGTAAATCTGCATTGAGCGTTTCTCGAACTGCTTTTCCATTATCAATAGTCTCTACAACGGCGAGATACTCCAAATTTGCCTCTAATCTGTCGGCAATTTTGTTTAGTATCATGCTTCGCTCGGTAGCTGACGTCTTGCTCCAAGTAGCAAAGGCTTTGTGGGCGGCATCTACTGCCAAATCTAAATCTTCTTTTGAGGAATGTGCCACTTTGGTAAATACTTTCCCATCAACTGGGGAAATATTATCAAAATACCTTCCACGGACTGGGGCAGTCCACTTGCCATCAATGAAATTATCATAATGGGCTTTAAATTCTGGTCTTTTTAACGTTGCCATATTTACTAAATTTTTAAAGAATTATTAATAAAGATACTGTTTTTTGCTCTGTCTGTAAAAGCATAAGTTTATGAAACACTGTAAGTGGTAGATATCAAACTGCAATATCGGGGGTATTTCGCCTACTTTGCTCGATGGTCTTATAGCCAATAGACCACCGTAGGAGGTAGTTTTTTTGTCTAATTTGGTAATGAGAGAACATTTCTTTGAAAAAGAAAATAGAGAAAAATGTGGTGATGATAGGAATGTATTTAGGGATATTTTTCATCTTC
>RDYW01000043.1 GCA_004293485.1 Sphingobacteriales bacterium
CTGTGTTCAACTGATAAGTGCAACACTTACCTTAAGCTGTAAAAATACTTCATTAGGAGTTAGATAACCAAATTTTCTTACAGGTCTGTTATTTAATTCTTATTTAAATCTATTTATTAAAATTTGTCATCGTTAAGCTTATGCCTGAGGTAGTAAAACTTTTCACCATTTCAATAGAGGTATTAATTAATAGAGGTAATTGAGTTTGTTCTTCTTTGTTAAAGGCACTTAGTACATAATCTACTTGTTGGCCTTTGGCAAAATTATCAGATATGCCAAATTTTAAACGGGCATACTCGTTGCTACCCAATACGCCTTCGATACTTTTTAGTCCGTTATGGCCCGCAGCACTTCCTTTGGGTTTAATACGTAACGAGCCAAAAGGGATGGCTAAATCATCTACAATTACCAATATGTTTTCGGTTTCAATGTTAAGTTGTTGTGTATAATAATTTACTGCTTTGCCGCTTAAATTCATATAGGTGGTTGGTTTTATAAGATGTATAGAGCGGCCTTTAAAATTAAGTTCGGTATAATAAGCTAGTTTTAGCAACGAAAACCGAGTATTTTGTTGCTTTGCCAACTCATCTAACACCATAAAACCTATATTATGCCTATTATCGGCGTATTCGGCACCAATATTACCCAGCCCTACTAGTAAATATTTCATAAATGTTACCCTATTTTATAGTTGTATAATGTAAAATATGTAAGCAAAATCTAGTTATAAAATTGCCTTATTAAACTAATTATAGCCAATGCGAAAAAAACAATGGCTATACCATGGTTTATACGTTTGCTGCTTAGCGAAAACTTTTCTTGTATAAATTTTGCAAAATGAGCGTATAAATAAAGGCAAGCAAAAGCACCAACACCCGAGCCTAAAGCAAATAAGGGTAGCCCTATACCTTGCGAAACTATCCAACCGTGGCCTATTAAGTAGGTACCTACAATGGCCCAAAAAGGTATTTGTATCGGGTTAAATATGCCTAAAATAATCCCTGTTCTTATGCTTGCAGCTTTGCTGTAATTTTGCTGTTTTGGGTTTGATTGTTTGGTTTTGCGCCAAGTTAATATGCCTAGTACAATAAAAACTATAATTAAAACCCAGTTTAACAATTGCAATACGCTTTCTTTTTCGGCAAACCAAGCTGCAAAACGCATAATTATGTATGTAAAAAAAGCTTCGAACACCGAAAAAGTACTTATAAATATTATTGCATGTTTAACGTTTTTGTTAATAGATAGTTGCATGGCTGTTAAATTAATATTACCTAAAGGTATGTATCCTAAAAAACTAACTATAACAGCTACTATAAAAGTTAATAACAACATGGTGCAAATATATACATTAGCTTTATAGAGGCAATAGTTGGTGCATTTAAGTTGATTTTTAAAATGCTAAGGATAAGCTTTTTTTTATCTTTGGATGATGACAAATACGAAACTATCAGTAAATATTAATAAAATAGCTACCCTTCGCAATTCACGTGGGGGTAATAACCCCGATATAATAAAAACTGCTTTAAATTGCGAACGCTTTGGTGCACATGGTATTACAGTACACCCTAGGCCCGATGAAAGGCACATTAGGTACCAAGATGTGATTGATTTAAAAACAAACATTAGTACCGAATTTAACATTGAAGGTAACTGCACCGAATCCAAATTTGTAGATTTGGTATTGGCCAACAAGCCCACCCAAGTAACCTTAGTACCCGATGCTTCGGGGCAACTAACTAGTAACCATGGCTGGGATACCATTAAGCACCAAAACTATTTGCAAGATATGGTTGGCCTTTTTACACAGGCTGGCATTAGGGTATCACTTTTTGTAGATGCCGAACCCGAAATGGTAGAAGCAGCAAAAGCTACAGGTACACAACGTGTTGAACTTTATACCGAAGCATATGCCAAACAATATTTAATAGATAAAGAAAAAGCTATTGAACCTTATTTTAAAGCGGCACAAGTTGCACTTAAACTAGGCTTAGGTGTAAATGCTGGCCACGATTTAGATGTATATAATTTAAAGTATTTTGCCCTGCATATTCCTCATTTACTTGAGGTAAGCATTGGCCATGCCCTCATTTGCGATGCCTTATACTTAGGTTTAGAAAACACTATACAGCGGTATTTGCAGCAATTAAAAAATTAAACTGTGTGCTTATGGTGTGGTAAAGTTAAATTAATGGTTTATATTTTTAAATGTTTAAAAGGGTATTTAAAACCTTATTTTAAAGTTTTCTTTTTGTTTTTTGGGGATAAAAAATACCAAACCTATCCAAAACAAATCGATAGTAAGGCTAACCTGTGGGTGTTGCTTGATATGTTCCCAAGCGTTTTTCATACCCTTGCTCCAATAAATATCATCAAAAATAAGCAACGAATTATGATGAATATGAGGTAAAAAAGAGTTGAAATAATCGATAGTAGCTTTTTGCTGATGATTACCGTCGATAAAAACAACATCAATTATTGAATTTTCGCTAATTACAGAAGGTAGATTTTTGTTAAAGTCGCCTACTTTTAGGCTTACATTATTGGCATGCAATAGTTGCAAATTTTGTAGCGCATTATTAGCTGTTTTTGGGCAGCCCTCCATCGAAATTATATGAGCATTTGGCGCTGCTTTGGCCATATATGCTGTAGTAAGCCCAAGGCAAGTACCCAGTTCGATAACTGTATTGGGTTGTTGGTGTTTTACTAATCGGTAAATTAATTGTGCCAGTTTTGCAGGTTTGAGGGCATTTTTGGCTATTTGTTTAATTTGTTTTTGGGTATTGTTATTAATGTGCGACCCAGCACCAAAATCGGTAACGGTAATATAGCTTTTATTGTTTAGCAATTGTTGGCGTAAATTTTCAATGGCTACATAATCGGCATTGGGTTTAAAATTATATATCACTTTATCAAGCAATTGGTACACAAAAGGCGAATGTACCCCATGCAAGGTTTTAGCTTTTACAACATGTTGAAGGTAATTTGTAATGAGATGAAAATTAATCATGTGGGCTAAATTAAAACAAAATTGCTAATTGATGGCGGATATGGTTTACAGAATTTTAGGAATTAAATACCACCAAAATACTACAAAAGTTACATTTCCTCCATTTCTTTTTTAATAACCGATAAAGCCAAATCGTAAGGGCTATCGTCCAAAGCGGCCAAGCGGGCAAATACCATTTTACTTAAATCAACAGATGACGATGTTTCGGTTAATTGGCTACAAGCCACGTTAATAATGGCAATAGTATCATCTTTTACACGTTTAATTAACAACCATGTATCGTTGTTTACATACAATTGTTGGGTAATATTGTGCTGGTACTCGGCCCTTATTTCGGATAAAAGCAAGCCCTGTAAATGCAAGGCATACATACCTGGCTGGTGTAAGCGAAGAATTAAACTAGTGGGATTTATGCGCTCGATAAATAAGGTAAGCCGCTCGTAGGCTTGAAGTTTTAAAGCAATAACATCTTTGGATATCGGTGTGGCTTGCTTAGTGCCAAGTGCTAGGTTATGATTAAAGTTAAACTGATTTCGTAAAATAAAATAGGCCCCTATTATTACTAATAAACCCGATAAAGTATATTTTAAAATATCTAATAAAAATTTAATCTCCATGTTTAATTTGTTTGGTTTTAGTAAAAAAAATATGATTATTGAACAAACATCTACATTATGAATTATATTTGAGCATATTATTTAAAATATGATAGCAGAAATTAAAACTAGCGCACCAGTTACATTAACCGATGGTGCAAAAAAAGAGATTATAAAATTAATGTCGCAGCAAGAACTAGGCGAAGATTTTGGCCTTCGCTTAGGTGTTGAAGGCGGTGGTTGCTCGGGTATGAATTATATTTTAGGTTTCGACCAAATAAAAGAGGGCGATAGCACTTATGAAATTGATAACATCAAGGTTTTTATGAACAAAGCACATGGCTTATATTTAGTAGGGATGGAAGTTGATTTCCAAAATGGACTAAATGCCCGAGGTTTTGTATTTAAAAACCCTAATGCTGCAAGTACTTGCGGCTGTGGAACAAGTTTTTCGGTATAAGTTCATTTGTGATTTTATAAAACATCAAAATTATCGCTTTATGCTTAAGAAAATTATTAAAATATTTGCCGCATTTATCCTCCTCATTATCATAGCTATAATTGCTATTCCTTATTTTTTTAAAAATCAAATCAACGAAAAAATAGTACAAGCCATTAACCAAAAATTAAATGCTAAAGTAAGTTTTACCGATGCCGATTTAAGTTTGCTTAAAAGTTTTCCCGATGCAAGCATCAATATAAAAAACCTTTTGATACTTAATAAAGCCCCCTTTGAGGGCGATACGCTAGTTTCATTGGCCGAGTTGAACCTTAAAATGTCGGTAAAAGAATTATTTAAAGACAAAAATGAGGCCATGCAAATTGATGGTATTGATGCCAAAAATGGATTGGTAAATATTTTGTTTAACAAAGATGGGCTAGGAAATTATGATATTTTTATAAAACAAGCAAGCACCGATACCACAAAAAGTAAACCACTAGCCTTAAAAATAAAAGCATATAGTGTAGAAAATTTAAAGTTTAATTACTACGATGAACGCTCGAAAATAAACTTTGTTTTAGATAGTTTACAGCATACAGGGCTGGGTAATTTTGCGGCATCGCAGTTAGATTTAAGCACAAAAACAGCCACCGTTGTAACTTTAATGATGGATAAAAACAAATACATTAACAAAGTAAAATTAGCTTTAGATGCGGTATTGGCTATTGATTTAGATAAAAATAAATATACGTTCAAAAACAATACAGCCTTAATAAACCAGCTCCCACTATCGTTTGATGGCTTTATACAACTAAAAGATGCTGGGCAAGATTATAATTTACGCTTTAAAACGCCTAACTCAAATTTTCAAAACTTTTTAGGCCTTATTCCTTCGGCATATTCGGGTAGTTTAAAAGATGTAAAAACAACGGGTAATTTTAAGGTTGATGGTTTTGTAAAAGGCTTATATACCGCTAAAAATATCCCACAATTTAATATTTCTATAGCTGCCGCCGATGCTTCGTTTAAATATCCCAACCTACCCAAAACGGTAAAAAATATCCACATCAATACCAAAATAATTAACCAAACTGGGCTGTTAAACGATACTTATGTAGCTATCGAAAAAATGGCATTAAAAATAGATAACGATATTTTTGAAGCCAAAGGAGATATTAAAAACATTGTAGAAAACCCAATAATAGCTGGTAATGTAAAAGGAACTATCAATTTAGCCAACTTATCGCAAGCTTACCCTATTAAATTAAATAAAAATTTAGCAGGTATTTTAAATGCCAATGTAAAAACCAGTTTCGATATGAACTCGGTGAAAACCAATAAGTACCAAAATATTAAAAACGAAGGTACCATGAGTTTATCGGGTTTTAAATACACCGACGATAAGGGTAAAGTGCTAAATATAAGCAAGGCAGCAGTAGTATTTAACCCAAACAAGGTTAACTTACAACAGTTTAACGCTACCACAGGTAAAACCGATTTAGATGTAAAAGGCACTTTGGATAATTTTTATGGCTTTTTATTTAACAAGCAAGAGCTGAAAGGGAATTTTAACTTAAAATCCACCCAGTTTAATGTATCAGATTTTATAACTGCCGAAACTGATACCACAAAAAAATCGGCCAAAGCCAAAGAAGCCATTAAAATTCCAGCATTTTTAAATTGTGCCCTTACGGCAAATGCTGCCACAGTTTTATACAATAATTTGGTACTAAAAAACGTATCGGGTAAAATGTTAATTAAGGACCAAAAGGTAAGTTTACAAAACATTAAAACTTCAATTTTTGATGGTAATATTACCCTAAACGGTGATGTTTCTACAAAAACTGCCCTTCCTGTGTTTAACATGGAACTGGGTTTAGATAAGGTAGATATCCAAAAAACGTTTACGCAATTAGAAATGATAAAAAAAATTGCACCTTTTGCAGGATTTGTACAAGGCAAGCTAAACTCAACCATTCACCTTTCGGGAAATTTAGATGCCAAGGAAATGACACCCAATTTGAAAACCCTTACCGGCGATTTGCTGGGGCAATTGCTAGCTACCAGTATTACATCTAATAATTCGCCACTGTTTAATGCCCTTACCAGTAACATTAAATTTATTGATGTTAAAAAACTAAACCTTAACGATTTAAAAGCATTTATTTCGTTTAAAGATGGCAATGTAGTAGTTAAACCGTTCGATTTAAAATACCAAGATGTAGGCATTAAAGTAGGTGGCACACATAGTTTTGACCAAGTGATGAATTACAATATAAAACTAGATGTACCCGCCAAATACCTAGGCACACAAGCCAATGCCTTATTAGCAAAACTAAGCCCAGCCGAGGTAAATAACTTACAAAACATCCCTGTAAATGCAATAGTATCAGGTACTTTTAAACAACCAAAAGTTACCACCGATATTAAAAGTGCTAGCATGAACTTGGCAACACAATTGGTAAATAACCAAAAAAACAAATTGCTAAAACAAGGTTCAACGGCATTAGATAAGTTGCTTGGGAGTTCAAAATCCGACACATCGAAAGCAAAACCTGGCACCGTAAAAGACGAAATAAAGAAAAAAGCTAGTGATTTACTTAAAGGATTATTTTGAAAGGATTGGGTATTAAATTTCCACTTTTAACCCATCATACGCTAACCTAATATTTGGGGGTAACTCATTTTCAATAACAAAGTGCTTGCCTAGGCGATGGCTAATGTGGGTAAAGTAAGTGGTCTCCGCACCTATTTCTTGGGCAAACTGTATGGCTTCGGTAAAGGTAAAGTGCGAAATATGGCTTTCTTTTTGCAACGCATTTATAACCAAAATTTTACTTCCTTTTATTTTTTCTCGCTCGGTATTGCTTACTGTTTTGGCATCGGTAATGTAGGTAAAATCGTTTATCCTAAAGCCTAATATAGGTAATTTATAATGCATTACATGTACAGGCTTTAAAGTAATATCTCCAATGGTAAACGCATTATTAATTATGGGATGTACATTAATGAGGGGTACACCCGGGTATTTTTTATCCGAAAATATATAAGCAAACTCTCGGCGCAAAGCCAACTGAACATTAGCATCCGCATATACATTCATCGCTTGCTGTTGCTTGTAATTAAATGCCCGTATATCGTCCAAGCCTGCAATATGGTCTTTATGTTCGTGGGTGTAAACTACGGCATCTAGCTTTTGTACGTTTTCACGCAACATTTGATACCTAAAATCGGGCCCAGTATCAATTACCAAGGTGGTGGTGGTGCTTTCTATTAATATACTGCTGCGCAGGCGTTTATCTTTTGTATCCACAGATGTACACACCTCGCAATTACAAGCAATTAGCGGTACTCCTTGCGATGTACCCGTACCTAAAAATGTAACTATCACAATGTTAATTTAGTTTGTTGTAAGGTATATAACACTTTTTTTAATTTATCGTCGGGTATTAATTCTTGGGTAATTTGGGCATTTATTATCAATTGCGATAGCGCATTTATTTTGGCATCAATTGAACTAAATTTATTAATAACCATAGTTTTGGTGTTTTCTAATAAACAAAAACCGCTATTAAAATTCCCTTTTTCGTACCTTACCGTATAGCCAGAAATTTTAAGCAATGCTTGTAAATTTTCTAATGTTTTTTGGGTGTTGGCTAGCACTTGCATTGGCTGTACGGCTATCTTAAATCTTGTATATCAACGCCAGCAAACTTCTTTTTATCCCACACAAAAAAAACATCTGATATACCTGTGGCTGCTGATAATGTTTTAATAGTGTAAGTATAAATATTGCCATTTTTATCGTAAATAGCCATACTGTACAATTGTTTTTTGGCTTTGTTAACCATCATTTTTATTTTAAAAAACGAGCGAGTAGCTGTAGGCACTAATTCTATATTTTGGTAAACAGTATTGTCCGTTTTACTATCACCATTGTATTTTGTTTTATAGCCTTTATCATAATCAGTAAATATTTGGGCGGGGTTTAAGGCATCATCGGCCTTACTTACGTTGCTTAACTGCACTTCGTTATCGGCTTTTAAATACGTCCATTGGCTTTTACCGTCCGATAGTATTTCTTGCTCGGCCAATACAATTTTATACTTATTAGCTTTAGATTTTAGGTACAATACACCACTTTGGTTTTCCTTTGTTTTGGCTTCGGCATTGTTTATGCTTAGGGTAAAATCAACTTTTACCACATCGTAGGTTTTAAATTTTTTGCTTAACGCCGATAAAATATTTTTGCTAGCACCATCGCTTTGCGCAAATAAATGGCTGCTGATAAAAAGTAAAGTGATTAAGGTTTTTATTTTTAAGGTCATGTATAAATTAACGAAAAATTTTTTAAATAAATGATTAGGATAGAATTTTAACGTATGGGGGCTAAATTAAGTGCAACATTTTTATTATTAAAAAGGTATAATTTACTTTTTATACATATTTTTGTGAAACACAAAATCTATAGTTTTGTTAACTATTTGTTGGTTTTAGTAAGAAACTACTTTTTTTATTTTTTTTGGCTAAGTATATAATTTCGTTTGCATCTAACTTTACTTGCTTCATATGGTTGTTCTTATATTTTAGCTTACTGTGATGGTTTAAAAAAAATATGTAGCAGCGCATAGGAAATGTTTTTACAAAAAAACTTTTGATTAAACTAAATTGCCTTTGTTTATTATAGTTTTAAGGCTTTGTAATCAATACTAAAGTTTTTAATTTTTATTATTTAAAAGGATTAAAAGTATCAAAATTCAAAACTTTGGCAAAGTTTTTCACATTATCTATTAATATTTTAACGCAATTTTATTTGGTTGATAATTTTATAAATTAGCTGATTAAAACGCATTATTTTTTAAATATTTCTCCCATTCCCAGGCCGATTGCATCATGGTATTTAAACCTAATTCGGCTGTCCAGCCCAATATCTCTGACGATTTTGTAGCATCACCCCATATTTGTGCTACATCGCCTGCCCTTTTATCGCCTATGGTATAATTAAGTTTAACGCCCGTAGAATTTTCGAATGCTGCAATAACCTCTAACACCGAACTCCCGGTACCAGTACCAATATTAAAAACTTCGTAGTTGCATGTAGCTTGTTTGCTTTCCATACGTTTTATAGCTGCAACATGGGCTTTTGCCAAATCAACAACGTGTATATAATCACGTATGCAGCTGCCATCGGGCGTATGGTAGGTGTTGCCGTGTACAGTTAATTTTTCACGTTTCCCTATGGCTGTTTGGGTAATAAATGGAACCAAGTTTTGAGGTACGCCAATGGGCAATTCGCCTATTAAAGCAGTTGCATGTGCGCCTACTGGGTTAAAATAGCGCAACGAAACAATGTTGTAATTTTTATGGGCTTGTGCGGTTTCGCTTAATATTTCTTCGGCCACTTGTTTGGTATTGCCATAGGGCGATTCGGCTTTTTGTACTTTTGCGTTTTCGCTCACAGGTAACACTTCGGGTTGCCCGTAAACGGTACAGCTTGATGAAAATACAAAATTTACAGGTTTATTTTTATACGCTTCAAGCAAGTTAATTAACGAAAAAAAATTGTTTTTGTAATAGTGTAAGGGTTTTTCAACCGATTCGCCTACGGCTTTGTATGCTGCAAAATGTATAATTCCTTCAATATCTTGCTGCTGCGCAATAAAGGCTTTTGTTTTGGCTTCATCGCATAAATCGAAATTATAAAACTGGGGGCGGTAAGCAATAATTTTTTCTATTTGGTCGAGTATTTTGATGTTCGAGTTTGATAAATTATCAATTATAATAGGTATATAGCCAGCATTATACAACTCAACCACGGTATGCGAACCAATAAAACCTGTACCACCAGTTACCAAAATTTTTTTTAACATAATTTAAATTTTTGTCGAAATTAAACATTTTATTAAAGCTACAAAAGATATTAATTTTAGCTTTACAAATGCTTTTTTTATACAACACCAGTATACGATTATATTTTTTATTTATTTGGCTAGTTTCTTTTTTTAAACCCAAAGCTAAATTATGGATAATGGGGCGGGTAAAATGGGATAAAAAAATACCTGCAGGCTTTAAAAACACTACAAATGCTTGGTTTCACTTTGCTTCGTTAGGTGAGTTTGAGCAGGGTAAACCATTGCTCGAAAAATATATTTTTCGTTTCCCGACACATAAAATTGTGCTTACTTTTTTTTCGCCCTCGGGATACGAAATACGCAAAAACTATCCTTTGGCACATTTGGTTTTATACTTACCATTAGATACACAGGCTAATGCTAAAAAGTTTATTGATTTGATAAATCCCGAAATAGTTTTTGTAACCAAGTACGAATATTGGTATCATTTTTTTAGAGAAATAAAAAAACGAGCCGTTCCCTTGTATATGGTTTCGGCTATTTTTAGGCCTCAGCAAGTTTATTTTAAATTTTATGGTGCTTTTAACCGTAAAATTTTGGCTTGTGTAAGCCATTTTTTTGTTCAAAATCAAGTATCACTATCGTTATTAAAATCAATAGGGTTAAACAATGTAACATGCGTAGGCGATACCCGTTTTGATACCGTAAGCAATACCATAAACCATACTACATCGTTTGATTTAGTGCGTGATTTTTGTGCCCATCATCCTGTTTTAATTGCTGGCAGCACATGGTATAAAGATGAAATTTTGCTCGCACAACTTTTAAAAACCTACCCTAATTGGAAACTAATTATTGCACCACACGAAATTGGCAAAGGCCGTATTACCCTCTTAAAAAACATATTTTTGGACAGTATTACCTATACTAGTATGGCTACATTGGCATCACCAAAGCAATTTTTACAAAAAGCTCAAATCCTAATTATTGATACTATGGGGATGCTTTCATCGCTGTATAATTATGGGCAAGTGGCATATATTGGTGGTGGTTTTGGAGCTGGCATTCATAATACTTTAGAGGCAGCAGCGTTTGGTTTACCCATACTTTTTGGTCCCAAAAACCAAAAATATGCTGAAGCCGTTGACCTAATTAAAATTAGATCGGCTTTTTCGGTAGCTAACCAAGCCGAGCTAGATGCAGCATTTTTAAAATTAAGTAGCGATAGTAAATTTAGGCAAGATGCTGGAAGTAAAGCTAAAGTGTATGTACAAAGACATATTGGCGCAAGCCAAAAAATAATTGATTTCGTGGGTTTAGGTAACAAACTACATTAGTTAGGTTAGATATGATTGAGATTGTATATTAAATTTAAGTTTTAATAGTTTTAAAAAAAATAACAATTTTGGGTTAACATTAAGTTACCAACTCCCCCCAGCACCGCCACCGCCACTACTTCCACCACCAAATCCGCCAAAACCACCGCCACCACCAAAATCGCTATCGCTACCTCTGCCACCGCCACCGCTGGCTAAACCAGCTAGTAAACTCCACCATAGCATATCGGCAGCACCACGGCCACCTATAACATTGCGGCCACCGCCGCCTTTGCCGCCTTTGCTTATAAAAACAATAATTACAATAACTATCAATATTAATAAACCTGCTGGAAAGCCTTTACTATTTTTGCCTTTTTTGGGTTTATCGGCTTTGTATTCGCCTTTGGTATAGCTAATAATGGCATCGGTACCATCATTAATGCCAGCGTAAAAATTGCCGCTTTTAAAATTGGGTTTTATTTGGTTTTCTATAATGCGTTTGGCAATGGCATCGGGTAGGGCACCTTCGAGGCCGTAGCCAGTGGTGATAAACATTTTACGGTCGGCTTTGGCAATTACCATTAAAATACCTGTATTTTTTTCTTTGCCGCCCACGCCCCAGCTTCTAAAAAGGCGTACCGAATAATCGGCAATTTCGTAACCCTCCAGCGAGGGTACAATAGCTACCGCAATTTGTATGCTGGTAGTATCGGCGAAAGCCACCAACTTGTTTTCTAAGCTGTTAACCTCTTGGTTGCTTAACGTTTGGGTATAATCGTTTACTAAAGTTGCGGGTTTGGCTGGAAAATTTTGGGCATAAATAGTGGTACAAGCCAGTACAAAGGCGAGGACTAAAAAATGTTTTTTCATAAAATTTAGCATCATTACATTAGGGTAAAAAAACAATATCGTCGGGCAGTTCGTTGCCATCGCCGCTATGGTAAGGGAAATATTTTTTTAGCTGTTTGCCAGCCTCAATAATGCCTACGCTTATACCTTCGGCAAGGTGGTTGTTTTTAAAATGGGTGGTCATTAAATTTTTAGTGCTATCCCAAAAATCATCAGAAACTAAGGCGTTTATTCCCCTATCGCCAATAATGGCAAATTTTTTATCATCCGTGGCAACGTAAATTAAAACACCGTTATTTAGCCTGGTTTTGTGCATTTCCAAATCACGGAAACAGGCCACAGCCCTATCTAGCACCTCTATTTTGCATTTTTTTTCAATGCAAACTCTAATTTCGCCCGAAGTGTTTTTTTCGGCCCACTCAATAGAATGTTTAATTTTTTCTTGGTCGCTATCGCTTAATGTTGGCATAAATAAAAAAATGTTTTTTAAATGTTTAGGTAAATAAAACTTTAAGGTTTTAAAAAAGGCATATTACCTACTTGTACCTTAAATTGTAAATTAAACTAATTTTTATCGTCTAATTTTTTTTGTAGTTGTTCCATTTCCTTTTTTAATTGGTTTATAGCTTGGTCTTTTTCACTCAATGCTTTATCTTTTTCATTCAATGCTTTTAAGAACTTTTTTTCTTTTTCTTCAAACATGGCATTAATGGTTCTTATAGCTTCTTGTTCATCTTCAATTTTCTTTTTTTCTTTGGGGTTGGTACCCGAGTGGTGTAAAATATCTGTAATAATTTTAACCTCTTCTATGTCTGTTAAATGGTTAAATTCTTTGATTATTTTTTTATCATCCACAAAGTTCGATTGTTCAAAAACACTTAATAATTTATCCAATGGGGTTTGATACCTATCTGTAATCCGCTCTACTTGCACTATAAAACAATCGTGTGTAAGTTTTTCTACAAAATCACTTTTGGTATCAATAATTTTTTTGTTGATTAAATCTTTGTAGTTTCTTTCAACTTTAATGCAAGGGCTTAATATTTCTGGTAATTTAAAACCTAAAATATAAATCGTAGTAATGGGTAAAACTACTTTTACATTGTTTATAGTGTCTTCTTTTTTATATTGGTCTGATAAATAATTTCTAAAACGCATTAAATCAATCTGATTTTTTGCTTTTTGTATCTCTATCAATACTTTTTTATGTTCCCCAGTTTCGGTTTTTATGGTGGCAATAAAATCTAACCTATACACCCATATCGAATGCCTTTCTCTCAACCTATTTTCGTATTGTTCTACATCTTTGGGGTTAGTAAAATCAAACTCGCCTTCGTAAGTATATTCCTGAGGTTTTACTTCAATGGTTTCAATGGTTTGCTCTAAAAGCGTTCCAATAAAGAATTTTGCAACTCTTTCGTTCTCCATCATTCTTTTAAAAACCACATCGTATATAGGGTTTGCAATTACCATTTTACTGTTTTTTTATAATTAGGTAAATGTACTAATTAAACCTATAAGGTTTTAAAAACCTTATAGGTTTTGTGTTTCGTAAAAAAAAAGCGCATCAAACGCCTTTTTTGTACCTTAAAACTTTACAGTTGGTGCTTTATCGGCACCAGCTTCGGCAGCAAAACTACCTTTAACGGCAAAGCCAAACATACCTGCAAATAAGTTGTTAGGAAATGTACGGATGTTTACATTATAACCCTGTACGGCATCATTAAAATCCCTACGGGCTACGGTAATGCGGTTTTCGGTGCCTTCCAGTTGTGCTTGTAGTTCCAAAAAGTTTTGGTTAGCTTTTAACTCGGGGTACTGTTCTGATACTACCATTAACCTGCCCAATGCTTGGCTTAATTGCCCTTGTGCGGCTTGGAATTTTGCCAAATCCTCGGGACTAGTTTTGCTAGGGTCCACCGTTACCGATGTTGCTTTGGCCCTAGCCTCAATTACGGCGGTTAGGGTTTCTTTTTCGAAGTTTGCAGCACCTTTTACACTGGCTACCAAGTTAGGTATCAAATCTATACGGCGTTGGTATTGGTTTTGTACTTCACCCCAGGCGGCTTTAACTTTTTCGTCTAATTGTACCGAACTGTTGTAACCGCATGAACTTAGCGTAGCGGTAATAAATAATGCAAAAGCATAAAAAATAGTTTTTTTCATTTTTGATGGATTAATTGTTTTCAATTTTAAACCTAATTTATCAATTTTCATACCTTTGTTGTAATTCGTGATAAAAACACGACAAAAAGTCAATGATTATAGAACGTGAAGTTATCATCTTTCCCGATGATATTAATGATTTGGATAAAATAAAATCCGAAATAATTTTTCAAACGCAAACCAAAATCAACGATTTTACAGGCTATACTATTTTAAAACGCTCTATTGATGCCCGTGGACGGCATATTATGTACCGCTTAAAAGTGGCGGTGTATATCAACCAAAATCCTGTTTTCGAGGTAAATAATGTTGCCTATCAAAATGTCAGTAAAAGCAAGCGGGTAATTGTGGTGGGTGCTGGCCCAGCAGGGCTTTTTGCCGCATTACGCTTAATTGAGTTAGGCTTAAAGCCGATAATTATTGAGCGTGGCAAAAATGTACAAGACCGTAGGCGGGATTTAGCCGCACTAAATAAACAAGGCTTGGTAAACCCTAATTCTAATTATTGTTTTGGCGAAGGTGGCGCAGGTACCTACAGCGATGGCAAACTGTACACCCGCAGCAACAAGCGGGGCGATGTAAATAAAATGCTGCAAATACTGGTAAATCACGGTGCTACACCCGATATTATGGTAGATGCTCGCCCGCATATTGGTACCAATAAACTGCCACAAATTATTGTAAACATCCGCGAAAGCGTACTAAATTACGGCGGCGAAATACATTTTGATACCAAACTTACCGATTTAAACATAGTTTCAAATACCTTTAAAAGTGTGGTAACCAATAAGGGAACTATGGAGGGCGAAGCCTTAATTTTAGCCACTGGCCACTCGGCAAAAGATATTTACCAGCTATTACGAAAAAAAGGTATTTTATTAGAAGCCAAGCCTTTTGCTTTAGGAGTACGCATAGAACATCCGCAATATATTATCGACCAGCTGCAATACCACTGCGAGGTGCGGCACTCAAATTTGCCACCATCAAACTACAGCCTAGTGCAACAAGTGGGTGGCCGTGGCGTATTTAGTTTTTGTATGTGCCCAGGTGGCATAATTGCCCCTTGCGCTACTAACGATGGCGAAATTGTAGTAAACGGCTGGAGCCCATCAAAACGGAATAACCCTTACGCAAACTCGGGTACGGTGGTGCAGGTAAACTTAAACGATGTGTCGGGCGATAACAGCAATGCGTTTAAATTATTAGATTTTCAAACCCAAATAGAGCAAAATGCTTTTACCGCAGGGGGCGGAGGATTAAAAGCACCAGCACAGCGAATGGTTGATTTTGTGAACCATAAAACATCGGTCACGTTACCCCAAAACTCGTATTTGCCAGGTTTAACCAGCAGCAATTTACACGATATTTTACCGCCTTTTGTGGCCAATAGTTTAAAAGCGGCCTTGCCTTTGTTTGGCAATAAAATGAAGGGTAGGTTTGGCAACGATGGTTATTACACCAACGAAGCAGTTTTGGTAGGGGTAGAGTCTCGCACATCATCGCCTATACGCATACCACGGGATAAAGAAACTTTGCAGCATCCTCAAATTAAAGGTTTTTTTCCGTGTGCCGAAGGGGCGGGTTATGCAGGTGGGATAATTTCGGCCGCTATTGATGGGCAGGCTTGCGCCGATGGGGTTTTTAGGTTTTTAGGCTATCATTATTGCTTTTAAAAAGCACAGTTAAAAATTTTTAAAATATATATTATTTGAAAATAATACTTTTTTTAATTGTTTGTTGCTAGTTTAAAATTAGTTACCTTTTTTTGCATACAGTAGGTATAAGTAGCTTTTTAGCCAACTGTAAAAATAAAATTGTTACTATATTATTTTAGCTTAAATAGTTTTTATTGAGTAAAGGCAGCATTATTTTAACTACATTCTTGTATTAATTTATAAAACTATATTTGAATTTATTTAAAAAAATAGAGTTCTTTTATCATCCCGAGAGGCTATGTTTTATTTTAATTCAAAAATAAAACGACTTTAAATATTTCATATTTGAATGTAAAGCTATTGTTTTTATTATTTTTTAGTAAAATTTTGTAGTTTAAAAATACCTTAAATATCCTACAAATTGTAGCATAAATTATAATATTTTAATTTTTAAATTATTGCTTGTAAACAGGTTACAAATAATTTGCATTTTTTTTTAATATTATTTTTTTTTTGGTAGCTATGGTAATACCTAAATTATAAGTTATAACTTTGATTTTTTTTAAAACCAAAAATTAGCTTAAACCAATAAAAATTAGCAATCAATAAAATTATTTTTTTATTGCTTTGCAAAAATATTTGTAAATCAAAAAAATAAATTATGAATAAACTTTACTCGAAAATTGTTTTGTTATCAATTATTATTTTTTGTGCCATTGTAGCTAGTAATAGCTACGCAAGTAATAATAAATTAGGTATCAATAAAAAATTAGTAAATCGTTTTTCTACAAAAAATATTAATTCGAAAAGTCCAATTCATAATAACGGAATTGTTTTTCCTATAAATATTAATCCTTTAGTAGTGCCTAACTTAAAGGTAAACCAAACTGCCGATTACAAATTTTCGTACCTGGTAAGCAATACCAAAAACATACCCGCAATATCTTACTTGTGGGTTGATTTTGATAACAACGGGATATATTCTGCCGATGAAGCTGCACTAGCTACCATACCTGCCAATGCAGTAAACTTTAAAGTAAATGTTAGCTTTGCAAACGCTACTTTTATTAATAAATTAAAAATAGGTACGCTAAATATTAAATTTACTACCACTACCACCACGCTTACTGATGATGAACTAACGCCAACACTTGATGAAAGAAGCACTAGCATGGGTGTGGATGGCGAAACAGAAACATTTTCTGAAAAAAGTATTGCTGGAATTACTATTTCGGGCAGTGTATTTACCGATGGAAACGGTATTACCGATGCTATTATTTTTGGTACAGGTGTAGGTATTATTGAAGGCATACCATTAAATGCTTACTTACTAGATAACACGAATACTGTAATCTCTAAAGCTGTATTTTCTCTTGGCGGAAGTTACAAATTCGAAAATTTATACAAAGGCACTTATATAGTTGCCATTTCGCGTAATAATTATAGCAACGGTACTTTATTAACTTCGTTAGTACCTAATTTACCTACAGGGTGGAATTTGGCAGGCGAATCGTATGGCAGTATTGGTAACCTTCCACTAGGTATCGAACCAGGCTTGCCTAATATGCAAATACCTATTGTAACCCAAACAGCTGCAGGCGGAACAGATATTTTTGGAGTTAATTTTGGGTTAAACAGAACTCCGACGGCTACTAACGACGAAGTTTCAACCCCAATTAATACACCAGTAGCCGATTGTAATTTAGTAGCTAACGATAACGACCCCGATGGTAACCAAACCATTGATAAAACTACCATTATATTGATTGATCCGGCTGATGGTTTAAAAAAAACTACAGTAACACTAATAGGTAAAGGCGAATTTAAAGTTAATGCAGCTGGCGAAGTAAGTTTTACACCAGTACATAATTTTTTAGGTGTAGCACCAGTAATTTCTTACACTGTAAAAGATAAAGGCGGTATCGAAAGTAATACTGGGATTATTAAACTTGTAGTTAAGCCAGTTGGTGTTGATGATGCAAAAATTTTAGATGAAGAGGTTCCCTCGGTTACAATAAATGTTTTGGCTAACGATGGTATTAGTGGCATATTGGCCGTACCAGCCGAAACGTTTGAAAACCCTGCCGACGCCACGATTGTAGCCAACCCTAATGGAGACATCACTTTTATATTTCCTCCAAATCAAAAAGTACCAAACACTTATGTTTATACCTATGTATTAAAAACTGCTGATGGCGTATACTCAGACCCTATAA
The DNA here is from genome assembly GCA_004293485.1 of Sphingobacteriales bacterium. GTDB lineage: Bacteria > Bacteroidota > Bacteroidia > Sphingobacteriales > Sphingobacteriaceae > Pseudopedobacter. The sequence goes on from RDYW01000043.1 coordinate 18,106, forward strand.
CCGCAACTATTACAGTGGCTTATAGCCCCGCTATCACTTTAATTAAAACCGCCGAGTTTAACGATACCAATAACGATGGCTTGGCACAAGCTGGCGAAACTATTACCTACGGTTTTAAAGTTACCAATACAGGCAATGTACCTATAGTTAATATAACCGTAAGCGATCCTAAAATAAGTTTATTAAATGCAGCGGTACTACCTAACCCGCTTAAACCTGGCGAAACAGGTTTTTTAACCATTTTGCCTAATATTTATACCATTACCCCTGCCGATATACAGGCAGGCCAAGTAGTAAACACAGCAACAGCCCAGGGGTTTGAACCGGTTACTAAAAAAACGGTAAATTCTACATCAGAAGTTATAGTTATTTTTCCAGTATTAAAATTAAAATTAGTTAAATCAAGTAAAATTATTGATGTAAATAATAATGGATTTACCGATGTTGGCGATAAAATTGAATACACATTTACGGTTACAAATACTGGTACAGTACCTATAATTAATGTAGGTATTACCGACCCTAAAATTGGAATTTTAAACGCAGCCATTTCTCCATCAACCCTTGCTCCGGGCCAAGTAGGTGTATTAGTTTCTGCTAATACTTATATCATTACCTTAAACGATATTATAAAAGGATACGTATCTAATAAAGCAACGGCCGATGGTACAAATGCGCAAAATACACCTGTTTCGGCAACATCCCAAAACGGCAACCTAACTAGCATTACCGACCCCACTTGCCCTACTTGTACCATTACCGAAATTATCAAAAAACCACAAATATCATTGCTAAAAACAGCAGTGTTTAACGATGCCAATGCCGATACTTATGCACAAGTAGGCGAAACTATTACTTATACTTTTACAATTAAAAATACAGGTAATGTTACTATTAACTCTATTACTTTAAACGATGCTATGTTAGCAATGGTAAACGTAACCATTAACCCTGCTAGCTTATTACCAGGTCAAATGGGTACTTATACGGTTAATTACCCACTTTCACAAGCAAATATTGATGAAGGTAGTGTATCCAATACAGCTATAGCCATAGGGTTCGATCCTTCAAATGTTGAAGTTTCTGATACCTCGGGCACCAGTAACGATAATAATAATCCAACCGTTATAACTATCGAAAAATCACCTAGCATTAGTTTAATAAAAACTAGCCAAATTATTGATGTAAATAATAATGGCATTACTGATGAAGGCGACAAAATAGAATATACTTTTACTGTTAAAAACACGGGTAAATTACCTGTAAATAATATAAGTATTACCGACCCCAAAATAGCTATTTTAAATGTAGCTATTATTCCTTCTAGCCTATCTCCAAACGAAACGGGTGTGTTAACATCGGCAAATACATACACCATTACTTCTACCGATATTACAAAAGGTTATGTTTCAAATAAAGCAATTGCCAACGGTAAAAGTCCTCAAAATACAACTGTAACAGCACAATCTCAAAATGGTAACAACACTAGTGTAAAAGATCCTGATTGCCCTACTTGTACTGTAACCGAAATTATTAAAAAACCGCAAATATCTTTGCTTAAAACAGCTGTATTTAACGATGCCAATGGCGATACCTTTGCACAAGAGGGCGAAACCATTACCTATACTTTTACAATCAAAAACACAGGAAATGCAACCATTAATAATATTACATTATCCGATATTAAACTTGGCTTGGTAAACGTACCTTTTACATTTGCTACCTTAATACCTGGCCAAATGGGCACATATACTGTTAATTACCCACTTACCCAAGCCAATATTGATGCTGGTAGTATATCAAATACAGCCATAGCTATCGGTTTCGATCAAGCAAATGTTAAAGTATCCGATACCTCGGGCACCAGTAACGATAACGATGCCCCTACGGTTACCGTAATTGATAAAAAACCAAGCATCAGTTTAATAAAATCGAGCACTATAACCGATATAAACAACAATGGCATTACCGATATAGGAGATAAAATAAACTACATATTTACCGTAAAAAATACGGGTAACGTTACCCTAAGCAATATTACAGTAACAGATGTAAAGGCCCCAATTATAGGTGGCCCGATAGCTAAATTAAATCCATTAGAAGTAAATAATACTGCCTTTACGGCAAGCCACATTATAACCCAAGCCGATGTTGATAAAGGTTTTGTGTATAATATTGCTACCGTGTTGGCATCATCGCCAGGCGAAACCAACAACGTTGTTGATACATCAAAAAATGGAAATCCAACCAAACCTACTGACATTATCGACCCTGTATGCCCTGAGTGTACCATTACACCTGTTACACAAGTCGGAAAAATTACTTTAGTTAAAAGAGTTATCAATACAGGTACAGGCCCTAATGGAGTATTTTTGCTAGGCGAGGTTATACGCTATTCGTTTACCATTACCAACGTGGGTAATGTAACCTTAAAATCTATTATACTAACCGACCCACGATTTTTAACACCAAACATTGAGTTACCAAGCTCGATATTGTTACCCAAAGAGTCGCTTATTGTAAATGGCGAGTATACCGTAACAGCCGCTGATATTGCTGCTGGCATTATTAAAAACCAAGCTATAGTTAAAGGTATAGATCCTAGAAATGCTGTAGTAGAAGATAAATCGGGTACTGAAAACGAAACCGACGACAATACAGTTACATCACTAATTGATGGATTTTTTATACCCAATGTATTTACACCTAATAACGATGGTATAAACGATACTTTCGAAATTAAAGGTATCGAAAATTATAAAGGTGTTGAAATAGAGGTATTTAACCGTTGGGGAAATCAAGTGTATAAAAACATGAATTACCAAAACCAATGGCTAGCCGACGGCTTAAACGAGGGTACATATTACTACTTAGTGAGATTAAAAACTGCTACCGAACCTAAAATTGTAAAAGGTTGGGTACTTATTAAACATTAATTTGTAATTTAAACTAAGTAGCTTAACTAGAAGTATTTAACATGCAAAATATTAAAAAAAACATCATTATCATTATTATAACTTTTGTTGCTTTTAAAACAGCAAATGCGCAACAAAATATACAGTTTACACAATACATGTTTAATTCACTAAGCGTAAACCCTGCTTATGCGGGGTACAAAGAAGAGTGGTTTGTACAATCGGGCTTACGCACCCAATGGGTTGGGATTGATGGCGCACCCAAAACAGGCTCACTATCTGTTGATGGTATTATCGACCCTGAACATAAAAAAATGGGTATTGGTTTACAATTAACAGGCGATAAACTTGGGCCTCAATCGTCAGTATCAGGTTATTTAAACTATGCTTACCGATTACAGCTTGATGCATTTGATACCAAAAGGCTAAGTTTTGGGCTAGGCGTAGGGGTTACAAATTATAGCTTAGATGGTGGCATATTAAATTCGGTGGTTAAAAACGACCCTAGTGTACCTATATCGCAGTTTAGTAATTTTATACCCGATGCCCGTGTAGGAGTGTATTACAATACGAATAAATTTTACACAGGTGTTTCAATATCCGATTTGTTCTCTGGTGGTATAGGTGATAATTTAGTAGATGTAAACTCGGTAACTTATAGCAATATAAAGCGAAAACGTAACCTATACTTTATTATGGGTACTTTGCATAATCTTAACGAAGAATTAAAGTTACGCCCAAGCATTTTAGTAAAAGAAGATTTTAGAGGCCCTACAAGTTTAGATATCAATACCATGTTTATTTTTAAAGATAAATTTTGGTTGGGCGCATCGTACCGTACGGCTTTAAACGCTAAATTTCAAAATTATAGCCAAGGACAATATTTAACCAGCACAAATGCGATGTCGGCGGTGATGCAAATTTTTGTAACAGACGAATTAAGGGTTGGATATTCGTACGATTATACGCTTAATGGGCTAAGAACCCAGCAAAGTGGCGCACACGAAATTACCATTGGCCTTACCCTGCCACGCAAAAATCAACGTATATTAAGTCCTCGTTACTTTTAACAAAGCAAATTTTTAAAAAAATTAACCTCAATAAAATGAACAATAAATACTTAACTTTTATTTTGATATTTATTTTAAGCCTATCAAATGCTTCTTTACTTTACAGCCAAGATAAAGACGATTTACAAAAAAAAGCCGATAAAGCTTACGCATCTTTTAATTATAAAGATGCTAGCGAAATATACATTCAACTAGCTGAAAGCAAAGTATATAAAATTAAAAATTTAAGCCACCTGGCCAACTGTTACGTAAAATTAAACAATAGCCTTAAGGCCGAAAAAATATATGAGCAATTAAGGGTGCTTACTCAAAACAGTGTAGAAGTACTTAAACCATACGCCCAAGTGCTTAAATTAAACGCTAAATACAGCCAGGCAAAACAAGTATTTATTGATTATATTTTATCATCTAAAGATACAGCTTCGGTTATAAACGATTTAATAGGTTGCGATTCGGCCATTACTTGGATGGCTAAACCTACTAGCCACATTATAACCAACCAAAATGCAGTAAATACCGGTTTGTCAAATTTTGGAATTTTTGACAACAACAATAAAGCCTATTTTGTTACCGAAGCAACGCCAATATCCCCAAAAAATCAATACAAACGAACTGGAAACTCATTCTTAAAAATTTATACGGCCAGTATTGCACAAGATTATAAACTTAACAACCCAAAAATAGACAGTGCAATTTATAATTTCGAAAAATATCATACAGGGCCCTTAATAACCAATAAAGCTGGCGATAAATTTTACGTAACCACCAACCACGAAGGAAGTAAAGGAAAAAAAACTAAAGAAAATAAAATAAAATTTAAAAATAATAACCTCGAGCTTTACATTTTTACTCTTAAAGCAGGAAAATTTAAAGCCGAAGCTTTTGCTTACAACAATGTAAAATTATACTCGGTAGGGCAGGCCGCTTTAAGTAGCGATGAACAAACATTGTATTTTACATCTGATATGCCTGGTGGATATGGTGGTACCGATATTTGGTACAGCAGTTTAACTAGCGATGGCAAATGGGATAAACCACAAAATGCTGGTAACCAAGTTAATACACACGAAAACGAAATGTTTGCTACCCTTACCGCCGATACTTTGTATTTTGCCAGCAATGGGCATATAGGCATGGGTGGGCTCGATATTTTTAAAAGCGTGGGCGCTAAAAACAGTTGGACAGCACCTATAAATTTAAAATACCCTACCAATTCGCCGACCGACGATTTTTTATATACTGCCAAACAAATAAGTGCCGATACCATCATAGGTTACTTTTCATCAAACCGTGTAGGTGGTAAAGGTAACGACGATATTTATAGCCATATTTACATTAAACCTAAGCCTCCTGTATTTGCCGTAAAAGGTAAAATACTAAAAAAACCTACGCAAATAGTGCTACCAAGTGCTAACCTAAGCATGTATGCCGATGGTATTAAAATGGTAGATAATGTTAAACCCAATGTCGATGGTACTTACTATTTTGATTTAAAGGGCGATGCCGATTATGCTGTGGTTGCTAAAAAAGAACGTTTTTTAGCCGATTCTGTATTATTATCAACCAAGGGTTTAACACAATCAAAAACCTTTGAGGTAGATTTATCTTTAGATTCGTTATTCCAAATTAATAAAGTAATTGGTATAGCCAATATTTATTACGATTTTGATCAAGACTCTATTCGTTCCGATGCCTCAAAAATTTTAGATGGTTTGGTACGCACTATGTTGGATAATCCTACATTAGAAATCGAGCTTCGCTCGCATACCGATAGCCGAGCTAATGATGCCTATAACCTTGCACTTTCGCAACGCCGGGCTACATCAGCCGTTAATTATATTGTTGGTCGTGGCATTAAAGCAAGTAGAATTATAGCCAAAGGATATGGCGAAAAACTATTGGTAAATAAATGTAAAAATGAAGTTGAATGTACTGAAGAGGAACACCAAGCCAATAGGCGTACCGATTTTAAAATACTGAAATACTAAGTTTTATTTATTCATTAAGCAAAATTTAAAATATTTAAAAAGTCTCGCTATTATTTGGGAGACTTTTTTAATTTAGAGCTATGGAACAACAAGTGAACGATAACCAACTAAATATTGAGCTAAGCGAAGAAATTGCCGAAGGCATTTATGCCAATTTAGCCATTATTACCCACTCTAGCAGCGAGTTCGTATTAGATTTTATACGTATAATGCCTGGTACACCAAAATCGAAAGTTAAAAGTAGAATTATTTTAACGCCCGACCATGCCAAACGATTATTGTACGCTTTAGAAGATAATCTTAACAAGTTTGAAATCGCTAATGGTAAAATTAGTGGCGGAAACGAGCCTAGCAATGGCTTACCATTTAACTTTGGCGGCCCCACAGCGCAAGCATAATATTTGTGTTTTGGTAAAAAAACATATCCATAAAATATTAAAAGGCAATAACTACTGCCCCGAATATGAAATATCGGGCTACCCGCTACATTTTAAACGAACAAAAGCCATATGGCATAACCAGCACTATAATGACTTTGGTTTGGAGCGTATTTTTCGGCTTTGCTTGTCAAGCTTAATGTTTATATACCCAGGTATTTTAGTAGAAACTTTGTTTAATTCTAAAACCTATGTGAATAGAAAGTTAGCTGCCGAATTTTATGTAGTTTTTAAAACCTTATTTCCATTATTGGTTTTATATTACGGTTGGTACACCAATACCTTTGTTTATTACCTAAATATTTACCTATTATCCGAAACATACATTTATCTATTTAGTAAAATATTTTTAGCCGAACACCACTCTCAAACTAGTAACAAACGCACACTTTTATTATTAATTTTTAATTTTATTGAGTTAGGCTTGGCTTTTGCAGTAATTTATACGGCGGGTAACTATTTAAATGCACCTATAAATAATACGGTTGATGCCATCTATTTCTCGTTTGTTACCAGTGCCACCGTAGGCTATGGCGATTTTCATCCTATTACCCAAATTGGTAAACTTATAACTTTAGCACAAATATTATGTTCAATTTCGTTTATCGTGTTATTTTTTAACTTCTTTTCGGGGGCAAATAACCAAGCTTCCGAAAAGAAAAATTAGGCATAATTAAATTTTTTTTAGCTTATTTGTGGTAATTTAAGGCAACAAAAGCGTGATTTATTTGTGCTTGTATAGGAGGGTTTAATTTTTTTATTTTTATTTTGATGCTTTTTAAATAAGGGAATTTTAAAAGTGTATTGTTTAACACAGTTTGCGCTACGGTTTCTATCAAATCGTAGTTTTTTTTAAATTCGTTTTCTAAAATAATGTATAAATCGGCATAATTAATAGTTTCGAGTAGGTTTTCGGTTTCTTGTGGCTTGCTACTTTTATAAGCTACTTCAAAATCTACCAAAAAATTGTTTCCTATTATTTTTTCTTCGGGGTACAGCCCAATATTTGCCTTAAATTGTACTCCTTCTAACCCTATGGTTTTTATAGCTTTACTCATGCTACTTCAAAGATTGGTGTTAAAATAAGGTTTATATAATTTTAGATCCATGTTTTTTGGTAAATTTTGGTAATTTAATGTTAAATGTTAAAGCGCTCAAACTTGTTCCAAAAGCCATCGTTGGGTAATGGTGCAATAATGCTAATAGTTTCTTTTTTAATAGGATGTATAAATTGTAGCTGTTTAGCATGTAATGCAATACTTCCTTTTTTACTACCTCGTGGATAACCATATTTATTGTCGCCCACAATGGGGCTACCTAAAGTAGATAGCTGTACGCGTATTTGATGTGGGCGGCCAGTAATAGGGTTTACTTTTATTAAGTAATAATCATCTAAAAAACCTAAAACTTTGAAATTAAGTTCGGCAAATTGGCTACCCTTTAATTCGGTATTATAGGCTGTGGTAATATTTTTTTGAGGGTTTTTTATAAGCCAATGTTTTAAATTACCCTGCATTAGCTTGGGTTGCTGGCGTACCAATGCCCAATAAGTTTTGTGCATGTCTCGTTCTTTAAACATTTTGTTGATACGCTCTAAAGCTTTTGAAGTTTTGGCAAACAGTATAACCCCACTAACAGGCCTATCTATCCTGTGCACCACTCCCAAAAATGCTCCATTGGGCTTATTGTATTTTTGGGCAATATATGCTTTTACCATTTCATCCATAGGCATATCGCCGGTTTCGTCTTCTTGCACTATCCAGCCTGGTTTTTTACATATAGCAATTAAATGGTTATCTTCATATAAAACATCGGCATCGGTAATTTTAAAAAAATCTATCATAGCTATATTTTTTACAAGTTTTTTGCTGCTACCAAAGTTTTTACTACATAGTCAATTTCGGCAAAGGTATTGTATTTAGAAAACGAAAATCTAATGGATGGCCTTTTAGGGTTACTATGTATACCTGCTAAAACATGCGAACCAATACTTGAACCCGATGAGCAAGCACTACCACCCGATGCCGAAATACCATGTATATCTAAATTAAAAAGTAGCATATCGGCCATTTCCATTTCGGGGAAGCTAACGTTTAAAACTGTGTAAAGGCTTTTATCTTCATCGGTTTCGCCGTTAAAATAGCAATCGGGTAAGTGCTTTTTTAAGGCTTGCATCATGTAATTTTTGAGCGCTAAAATGTGTTTTTTATGTTCATCCATATCGGCGTAAGCCAATTCTAAGGCTTTGGCTAAGCCCACAATGGCGTAAATGTTTTCGGTACCACCACGCATATTACGTTCTTGTGCGCCACCAAAAACTAAGGGACTTATTTTTATGGTTGGGTTAATATATAAAAAACCCACACCTTTAGGCCCATGCAGTTTATGTGCTGCGCAAACTATAAAATGGGCATTTAAGTTACTTAAATTGTGTACATAGTGGCCTACGGTTTGTACCGTATCGGTATGATAAATAGCATTATACGTTTGGCAAATTTCACCTATCGTTTGTATATTGGTTAGGGTACCAATCTCGTTATTGGCTTGCATAAGCGAAACCAAAGTACGTGGTTTTGTTTTTAATAGTTGCTCTAAATGTTGCAAATCAATATTTCCTTTGCTATCATTTTGTACAAAACTTAGGAAAATGATGCCTTGTTTTTCGAGGTTTTGTAAAGTATGTAAAACAGCATGGTGTTCTAATTTTGAGGTAATAGCGTGGGTTAAGCCCAAACTTTGTATGCTACATGTAATAGCCATATTATCGGCTTCGGTACCGCCCGATGTAAAAAAAATATTGGCAGGGGCGGTATTTAGTAAGCTAGCAACAGTTTTACGGGCTTTTTCTACCAATGTGCGGGCTTTGCGCCCATGGCTGTGTATAGATGATGGGTTGCCGTAAAAGTTAGCCATTACCTCGGTCATCGCATTTACTACCAAAGGGTCGATGGCTGTGGTGGCTGCATTATCGAAGTAAACGTTTTCCATTGTGTGGCGCTTAAAGATGTAAAATTTCTTTAATATCCGCCATTATATTATCGGCCAATTGTTGGGCTTCGGTTTCGGTACTGGCTTCGCTATAAATACGTATTATAGGTTCGGTGTTCGATTTTCGCAAATGAACCCATTGTTTATCAAACTCTATTTTTAACCCGTCAGTAGTACTGTGTGGCAGTGCTTTATATTTTTTTTCAACTTGTACAAGTAGGGCATCAATATCCATAGCATCGGTAAGGGTAATTTTATTTTTGGATATAAAATACGAAGGGTAGCTTGCCCGTAATGCCGAAGCCGATTTGCCCGATTTTGCCAAATGTGTTAAAAACAAAGCGATACCTACCAGCGCATCTCTACCATAGTGCAATGCAGGGTAAATTACGCCACCGTTACCTTCACCCCCAATAATGGCTTGGGTGCTTTTCATTAAGTTTACTACATTTACTTCGCCCACGGCAGCAGCATTGTAGGTGGCACCAGCTATTTCGGTAACATCACGCAAAGCCCTTGTTGATGATAGGTTTGATACTGTATTGCCCGGCGTGTTTTGCAACACAAAATCGGCCACAGCCACCAAAGTATATTCTTCGCCAAACATTTGCCCATTTTCGCATACAAAGCATAACCTATCTACATCGGGGTCTACCGCTATGCCCAAATGGGCATGTGTGCGGGTAACCTCGTGGGCTAAATCTTGCAGGTTTTCGGGCAAAGGCTCGGGGTTGTGTGCAAAATACCCATCGGGCTGGCAATGTATGGGGTAAATGTTGGTAACGCCCAAAGCCATTAACAAAGGAGGTAAAAAAATACCACCCGTACTGTTTACGCAATCAATAGCGATGTTAAAATTTGCTTTTTTAATAATTTCAATATCTACCAAAGGTAAAGCCAAAACGGCATCTATATGTTTTTGTAGGTAAGTATCATCAAAAGTTAGGTTACCTAGTTTATCAACATCGGCAAAAGCCAAATCGGTTTCGGCATATTCTAAAACTTTTATTCCTTCGCTTTCGCTGATAAATTCGCCCTTGTGGTTAAGTAGTTTTAAAGCATTCCACTGTTTAGGATTATGGCTTGCGGTAATAATAATGCCGCCGCCAGCATTTTCTAGCGGTACGGCAATTTCTACGGTTGGCGTGGTTGATAAGCCTAAATCTACCACATCAATTCCCATTCCTTGTAAAGTACCTACTACCACGTTACGCACCATTTGGCCCGAAATTCGGGCATCGCGACCAATTACAATTTTATTAATTGCCGAGTTTTGCAACACCCATTTGCCATAAGCGGCAGTAAATTTTACCACATCGGGCGGGGTTAAACCTTGCCCTGCAGGGCCGCCAATAGTACCTCTTATACCCGAAATAGATTTTATTAAGCTCATTATATTTTTTTAGTTTAGGATGCAAAAACAAAATTACATCGCTTCCGATACCACTTCTTTTACCTCGGGCACCATACGTTGTAGTAAGCTTTGTATGCCCGATTTAAGCGTAATGGTTGATGAAGGGCAGCCACTGCATGATCCTCTTAGCTCTACCGTAACTACACCATCAGTAAACGATTTATAACTTATTGCACCACCATCTTGCTCTACGGCTGGCCTTACATAATCATTAAGTATTTGCTGTATTTGTATTTCGGTTTCGGTGCCTTCAAAAACTAGGTTTTCTTCGGTTAGGGTTTTCTGTATAGGCATTTCAGCTTCTACTGCTCCTTTTACAAATTCTTTTAAAATTGGTTCAATATCTGCCCAAGCGGCCTCTTCAACCTTAGTAACCGTTACAAAATTGCTGGCAAAAAAAACGCCATTTACAAAATTAAATTTGTATAACTCTTTGGCAAACGACGATTCTTCGGCACTTTCTTTGCTTGCAAAATCAACACTTCCATTTATCAAAAGTTTGTTTACAATAAATTTCATGGTAGCCGGGTTGGGCGTTGTTTCGGTATATACGGTAATATTCATGTTTTTAAATTTTAATTTTTTGTGTTACGCTTTAAACATATCCCGTAAAAGGAAATGTTTTTGTAACATAGTACAAAGCTAAAAAAATTGAATGGTTAATGCTTACTTCAATTTATTTTTACCACCATCTGACGGTTCGTTTCGCCACAATTTTACTGTTTTTGTTTATTAAATTCCTGTAAAATTAGAAGGCGTTATTTTACTTAATTCTGTTTTTACGCTTTCGCTGATGTTTAAACCGTTTATAAAAGTAGCTATTGATGCTTGGTTAATTTGTTCGTTGGTACGGGTTAAGTTTTTAAGTGCTTCGTAAGGATTTGGGTAGTTTTCACGCCTCAATATGGTTTGTATAGCTTCGGCTACTACCGCCCAATTGTTTTGCAAATCGGCATCAATGGCATCTTTGTTTAACAACAATTTATTTAAACCCTTAACGGTTGATTTTAGGGCAATTAAAGTATGTGCCACTGGTACGCCAATGTTACGCAATACGGTAGAGTCGGTTAAATCTCGTTGTAGCCTACTTACGGGTAGCTTGGCAGCCAAATGCTCAAATAAAGCATTGGCTACACCTATATTACCTTCGGAGTTTTCGAAATCGATTGGGTTAACTTTGTGTGGCATAGCCGATGAGCCAATTTCGCCCACTTTAATTTTTTGTTTAAAGTAGTTCATCGATATATAGGTCCAAAAATCGCGGTTTAAATCTAAAACCACCGTGTTAATACGCTTTAGGCCATCAAATTGTGCTGCCAAATAATCATAATGCTCTATTTGTGTAGTAAACTGCGAGCGGTGTAAACCTAAACTTTGGTTTACAAAATTATTGCCAAACTGTTGCCAGTTTATATCGGCATAAGCCACCACATGGGCATTAAAATTACCCGTTGCCCCGCCAAACTTGGCCGCATAAGGAATAGTTTTAAGTAATTGTAACTGGTTTTGTAACCGTTCTACAAATACCCTAATTTCTTTACCCAATCGGGTAGGGGAGGCCGGTTGCCCATGCGTATGCGCCAGCATGGGTACAGCTTCCCATTCTAATGCTAATTTTTGTAAAACAAGTATTAAGTTTTCTATTTCGGGGTAATATACCTGCTGCATCCCATCTTTAAACGAATGCGGTATGGCGGTATTGTTTATATCTTGTGAAGTTAAACCAAAGTGTATAAATTCTTTATAGTTGTGTAAGCCCATTTTATCAAACTGTTGTTTAATAAAATACTCCACTGCTTTTACGTCGTGGTTGGTTGTTTTTTCAATTTCTTTGATAAGCAAAGCATCCTCCGAAGAAAAATTTTTATATATATTTTTTAGGTTTTGGTAATGCGCTTTATCAAACGAAATTAATTGAGGTAAGGGCAAATCGCATAAGGCAATAAAATACTCAATTTCAATAAACACCCGATATTTTATAAGGGCATATTCCGAAAAATAATTGCTTAAGGGCAGTGTAGCAGTGTGGTAACGGCCATCAATAGGCGATATGGCAAGCAGGGGGCTCAAACTCATTTTTTTAAATTTTTTTACGAAACTAATAAAATGATTTTGATTTGATGAAATAGGGTTAAAATAGGGTAGCCATGTTTATTTTAATTGTTATTTAATTACGTACTATATTTTTAAGCTCCAGCATGCCGTGGTGCGTGTCTCACGCACCATTAATTTAAAATAAAATATCTGCTCTTTTTTACTTTTGTAAAGTCGAAGTCCATATCGTAGTATTTGCATTCCGCCATAACCAACATAAGTCTGTTCTGTAATTGGTTTGCCACCAACCACGGGCAAGGGCAATTATTCTACGATAAACACAAACTACCGCGAATTACTCAGTTATGATGCTAACGGAAATATCCTTACCTTGCTGCGCAATGGCACCAATACACAACAAGACATGGACAACCTAAGCTATAACTACAAAGCAGGCACCAACCAGCTAAGCCATGTAGCCGATGCCGTTGCGGCAGGCAACTACCCTGCCGACTTGGATAGCCAGCAGCCCAACAACTACAGCTACGATAAAATAGGCAACCTTTTATCGGATGCAAGCGAAGGCATCACCAATATAGATTGGAACGTGTATGGTAAAATAAAAACCATCGCCAAGCCTACCGGTAACATCAACTATACCTACGACCCAGCAGGCAACCGGCAAAGCAAAACCCTGAACACTGGCAGCACCTACTACGTACGCGATGCACAAGGCAATACGCTAGCCACCTACGAGGACGGCACCTGGGCAGAACAATATCTGTACGGCAGTAGCCGCATAGGGATGTGGAAACCCACCATTGATATGAACTTAGCGACCCCGACCGCAGGCTCCGATAAATGGAAACAAGCCGGCCTAAAACAATACGAACTTACTAACCACCTAGGCAATGTACTCACCACCATAAGCGATAAACGCAAAGGCATAGACACCAATGCCGATGGTATAGTAGATTATTATACCGCCGATGTTACCACCGCCCAAGATTATTATCCAGGCGGGATGCCGCAACCGGGGAGAGGGTATGTGCAGAATAGTGCCAAAATGCGCTTTGGTTTCAACGGAATGGAGAATGACAACGAGGTGGCGGGCAGGGGAAACCACCTTAGTTTTGGTGATTATGGGTACAGCCCAAGGATTGTGCGAAGATGGAACTTAGATCCAATGGGGTATCAAGAACCTGGTTTAACGCCTTATCAATTTGGGTTTAACAATCCCATAAACTTTGCCGACCCTGATGGTAGATGGCCCGAATTGCCAACTTGGGGCAGTATTAAGAAATCGTATAATGTTGCAAAAACTTCTATCGCTCGTAATTACAATACTGCTGTTGCTGTTTCTAAAGGTGCGTACAACGCTACTGCGAGAGCAATATCACAAAGTGCTGTAGTAACGCAAAAGTGGACTGCGAAAAATAAAGGATCTTTATTAAGTGTGGCGAAGAGTATTCAGGAAACGGGAGACAAAGCAGCTACTATAGGAGCTGTTGCGGCTATAGCAGGTGCTCCAGTAGCAGGTGTAGGTGCAGCACCTGGGGCTAGTTTAGCCGCTGTTGGTGCTATTGTTTCTGGTATTGGTGCTGGTATGGAGGTTGCCGTAGAATTGATTGGAGGAAGTTCTAAAAATGCAGTTATTACTTTAGGTAATGAAGCTGGCTACAAAGCTCTGTCTAAATTAGGTGATGCAGCTATTGATGCCGCAGTACCAGGCAATCTTCCAGATATGTCTTCTGAATTAAAGGAAGGTATGAAACAAGCGGCAGGTCTTCTGAATGATGGGGTTAAGGATAAAACTAATAAGGTTATTGATAATTACAGAGATAAAGCCAAAGATAAATAATATGGATTGGCAGGACTTTTTAACTGGTGTTGGCAGTTTGTTACTTGCCAAAATAATGTTTAGATGGGTGAAAGACGAAAAACCCTCTTCCAAGGAAAATAATTGGATAGGTCCTACTCAGAGAACTTATTTTGGGTATTGGAGTGCAATTATTATGTTAATCCTTTTTGGTATTGTTTTCGTTATAAAATCTCTACCATCTCAAATTTAAATGAATTATGAATTTTGATTTATTGATTAAATTCTTGTCGTCTATAGGTCTTTTGCTTATTGGAATTATGGCAAAATTTTCTGTCAACGATGGCTGGCAGCCCGTAAAGAAATATTGGTTATGTTTTGTTATTTTAGGGTTTCTCTCATTAATGTATATGATATATAAGTATCTCTTAAAATAAAAGCCCTCCGATGTTCTAAGTATGTAGAATGCCTCTCGCATTGTTAAGCTTTTTCAGCGTCAATGTGAGAGGTAGATAAGCAAAGTTTAAAACTTTGCATAAGTGTTAAAAGGTAGGGTGTGTAACCCGCCACAACAGCCTTATTATTAGGAGTAAATCTTTCAACCCGCCATTATTGCACAAATTTTTCCTGTTACCAATTTAAGGAAATCGGGTTTAACGGAGGTAATTTTAGAGAGGATAAGGCTTTTGTGAACGGTAAATATTTTATGCGTACGCAGGTAACTTTTTAGCGGTAGAGCTTGCAGGCAATCCGTATCTATAAACCCCCGCTCTCGCATTGTTAAGCTATTTCAGCGTCACTTGTGAGATGTAGATAAGCAAAGTTTAAAACTTTGCATAGAAAAGAAACCCTGGTGTTCTAAGTATGTAGTATGTCCCTCTCCGCAATCGCATTGTTAAGCCATTTCGGCGTCACTTGTGAGAGGTAGATAAGCAAAGTTTCAAACTTCAATTTCTATCTAATACCGTAACTAAAAAAAACACCCTAATTTAATTCGCAACACAAAAACTTTATCACAATAGCGCATTCTTCCTCTTCCTATTAAAATAAAAATTTCAATAATGTAATCCCGGCTTAAAATGAATTAAAAACTTACCATCTTACCAAAAAAATCTCTATTAAACTTCTACCATATCATCTAAATTACTAACTTCGCATTCCTTACGATGCAAAACATTTTCGTAAAATAAATTATGGCAGAAGATACAGAAGATCAAAGCAACAACCAGTTAGATAAAATTATTTCAATAAATATTGAGGAAGAAATGAAATCGGCGTATATCGATTATTCGATGTCGGTTATAGTTTCTAGGGCATTGCCCGATGTTAGAGACGGTTTAAAACCCGTTCACCGCAGGGTACTTTTTGGGATGTTAGATTTAGGTTTGGCAAGCAACAAGCCTTACAAAAAATCGGCCCGTATTGTTGGGGAGGTTTTGGGTAAGTATCATCCACACGGCGATTCATCTGTTTACGATACAATGGTGCGTATGGCACAACCTTGGAGCTTGCGTTACCCGCTGGTAGATGGACAAGGAAACTTTGGTTCGGTGGATGGCGATTCGCCCGCGGCAATGCGTTATACCGAAGCAAGGTTTAAAAAAATGGCCGAAGAAATGCTGGCCGATATCAATAAAAATACCATTGATTTTCAATTAAACTTTGATGATTCACTTGAAGAACCTACTGTTTTACCTGCAAAGTTTCCTAACCTGCTGGTAAACGGCGCATCAGGTATTGCCGTAGGTATGGCTACCAATATGGCTCCACACAATCTTACCGAAGTTATTGATGCCACCATTGCTTATATTGATAATAATGAGATTGAGATTTCGGAACTAATGCAACACGTAAAAGCTCCCGATTTCCCCACAGGAGGCATAATATACGGTTACGAA
Source organism: Sphingobacteriales bacterium (assembly GCA_004293485.1). Taxonomy (GTDB): domain Bacteria; phylum Bacteroidota; class Bacteroidia; order Sphingobacteriales; family Sphingobacteriaceae; genus Pseudopedobacter. The sequence goes on from RDYW01000043.1 coordinate 34,669, forward strand.
GGTGTACGTGAAGCATTTGAAACTGGCCGTGGCCGAGTGATGATGCGGGCTAAGGCCGAGATTGAAACCTTAGCTAACGATAGAGAACGCATTATTGTATCCGAAATACCGTATCAAGTAAATAAAGCGGTAATGATAGAGCGTACCGCCGATTTGGTAAACGAGAAAAAAATTGAAGGCATTTCCGAAATTCGGGACGAATCGGATAGGGAAGGTATGCGGGTGGTTTACGAAATTAAGCGTGATGCCAATGCGGCCATCGTGTTAAACAATTTGTACAAACACACCGCTTTGCAAACATCGTTTAGCGTAAATAATATTGCGCTGGTACACGGCAGGCCAATGATGTTGAATTTGAAAGATTTAATTCGCCACTTTGTGGACCACCGCCACGAGGTAGTTGTACGCCGTACCAAATACGAATTAACCGAAGCCGAAAAACGAGCCCATATTTTAGAAGGTTTATTAATTGCCTTAGACCATATCGAAGAAGTTATTAAATTAATAAGAGCATCATCTACCCCTGATGAAGCCCGTGAAGGTTTGATTACTACGTTTAACCTTTCGGATTTACAAGCCCGAGCCATCCTGGATATGACCTTGCGCCGTTTAACGGGATTAGAACGTGATAAAATTAAAGACGAACACGCCGAATTAATGAAACTGATTGAGCATTTGAAATCTATTTTAGATAGCAAAGAGCTGAGGATGCAAATTATTAAGGACGAGCTTACCGAAATTAAAACCAAATATGGCGATGCCCGCCGTACCGAAATTGTACACTCGGCTGCCGAAATGCTTACCGAAGATTTTATTGAAGATGAAGATGTGGTAATTACCATATCAAAAGAAGGTTATATAAAACGCACTGCCTTAACCGAATACCGCACCCAAGGGCGTGGTGGTAAAGGTTCTTTAGGTTCTAACTCACGTGATGAGGATTTTATAGAGCATATTTTTGTGGCATCAAACCATAATTATTTGTTGTTTTTTACCGATAAAGGAAAATGTTATTGGTTACGGGTTTTCGAAATCCCCGAAGGCACCCGTACCAGCAAAGGTAGGGCCTTGCAAAATATCATCAACATAGAAAAAGACGAAAAAATTAAAACTTATGTAAAAGTTGTAAACCTAAAAGACAAAGATTATTTAGAAAACAACAGCATTATTATGTGTACCAAAAAAGGTATCATTAAAAAAACTACTTTATTGGCTTACAGTCGCCCACGCAGTAATGGAATAAACGCCATAAATATTAACGAGGGTGATGAACTTATTGAGGCAAACTTAACTTCGGGCACATCCGAAATTTTGATGGCTTTAAAATCGGGACGAGCCATACGCTTTAACGAAAGTACCGTACGAGCCGTTGGCCGTAACTCTACGGGGGTGCGTGGCATACGTTTAGCTACCGAGCAAGATGAGGTGGTAGGTATGATTTCGGTAGATTCGCCCGAAGTTACTGTACTGGTAGTATCGGAAAACGGTTACGGAAAACGTACCGATATTGAAGATTACCGTGTTACCAACCGTGGTGGTAAAGGTGTAAAAACCATAAAAATTACTGATAAAACAGGGCAATTAGTTGCCATAAAAGACGTTACCGATAAAGACGATTTAATGATTATTAACCGGTCGGGCATTGTTATCCGTATTGGTATTGATAAATTAAGAGTAATGGGCAGGGCCACACAAGGCGTACGTTTAATTACGTTAAAAGATGGAGATTCGATAGCATCGGTTACAAAAGTTGAGCAGGAAGAAGCTGTTTTGAGCGACGAGATTGCGGGCGACGGGCTTTCGGGCAGCGAGCCTCGGGCTGAGGGCGAAGAGGCCGACAGCCAAGAGCCATCGACACTTGAAGAAGAGGAAGAGGAGTTAGACGAGCAAGAAGATGATGAAGATGACGAAGATGATGAAATTGAAGAAGACGAAGAGGAAAAATAATTAGCCTCGGGTTTCGAGCCACGAGCTTCGTGTAAGCGTTGCAAAATAAGCCCGAAGACCAATTTCCTGAAGTGAGCAACGAGAAAATTAAACTACAATAAAAAAAAACAACAATAAATAGCAAACAGCAACGGGCTTCGAGCCACGAAATTGGACTAAACGGTGCAAAATAAGCCCGTTGCCCGAAGCCCGAAGCAAAAAAATAAATTTTATGAAACGTACAATTTTAAGTTTACTAACAATCGCTTGTATAACTGCAACCTACGCCCAAAAAAGCGAGATTACCAATGCCAAAAATAGCTACGCTATGTACGAAATTGGCTTGCAAACCAAAGCCGAATCGGCAAAACAATTGGCAACATTAGAAACGGCAAAAGCTGCAACTGATAAAGCCATAGCTAACGAAAAAACAAAAGAAAACCCCGAATTGTGGGCATACCGAGGTTTAATACTATCGGCCATTACCGCTACCGATACTGTAAATAAAGCCAATGCCGAAACCGCCTTTAAAAGCGCACAAGAAGCCATTGCAAAAGCAAAAACAGTAGATGTAAAAGGCGATAACAAACAAATTATAGCTAGTGCCGAAAACAACTTATCGGTAATGATGCAAAACAAAGGCTTGGCAGCTTTTAATGCCAAAAATTACAAAGAAGCTTATATGGCATTTAAGTACATAGCCACAGTATTACCACAAGATAGTACCTTTAATTTATACACCGCCATAGCTGCCAATAACGCACAACTTTATGATGAGGCCGTAGTATATTACAATAAATTGCTGGTTATCAACCCATCAAACCCGATGGCTTACCGCGAGTTAGGGCGTGTGTATATGACCAAATTAGATACCACCACCGCTTTAAAAACCTTTGAAATGGGAAGTGCAAAACACCCTAACGATATTAATTTAATATTTGATGCCTTAAATATTTACCTAAACCGTGGGCAAGCAGCACAAAAAATTGGTAATATCGAAAACGCCATTAGCAAAGATACCACCAATAAAACCTTACGATTTGTGGCAGGCATAGCCTATTCGGCCAATAAACAATTAGATAAAGCCGAAGCTGCCTATCTAAAAGCCATTGCTTTAGATGCCAACTACCAAGAAGCCTATTACAACCTAGGCGTATTGTACATAAACAAAGGCAACGATTTTATAACCGCCGCCAACAAACTACCCAATACCAAAGCTGGTCAAGCCAAATACGAAGCCTTAAAAAAGAGTTTTGATGCCCAACTAGCCAAAGCCGAACCCTATTTAGAAAAAGCCTTAGAACTTAACCCTAAAGATGTTACAACTATGAATACCCTTAAAGAAATTTATGTAAAACTGGGCAAATTGGAAAAAGCATCGGCGTTGAAGAAGAAGATAGCGCAGATGTAAGGGAATATTAAAAGCCATGTTTTGTAATGTGGCTTTTAGTTCTTTGATTTTTCAAGATTATTATCCAGGAGGGATGCCGCAACCAGGGAGAGGGTATGTGCAAACGGCCACTTCAAAATATAAGTTCGGATATCAAGGTTCTGAAAAAGATGATGATATAAACGGTAAGGGCAACTATTTTACTACCGAGTTTAGAGAGGGAGATACAAGGTTGATGCGTTGGTGGTCGCCAGACCCAAAAGTAGATTTGCAACCTTGGCAGAGTCCGTACAATTATATGGATGGAAACCCTGTATTGAACAATGACCCCGATGGGGATTTACCTATCGAAACAGTTTGGGATATTGCAAATGTTATATATGACATAGGAGCAGCTGTTTACAACCACTCAAAAGGAGACCATAAAGCAGCTCGTTCAAATTGGGCTGATGCAGGGTTGGACTTGGCGGCTACCTTAATTCCTTATGTTCCAGCAGGTGCAAGCAAATTCGCTAAAGTAGTTACCAAAGCTGATGATGTTATCCAAGTTGCTAAGAAAATTAATAAAAATAGCAATAATGCTGAAGGTAATTTTGTGTTATACGAAGTCAAGGACGGTAAAAAAATACTTAAAATAGGTAAAGCCGATGCCGATAGAGTAACATCAAGTGGAGACCCTGTAAGAATGAAAGCTAGTGAGAGGGCAGCTAAAAAAGCAGGATATCCAAATGCTGTAGCTACCGTAAAAAAACCTTTAGGTAAAACCACAACAGGGAAAGCTAAAGAATCTGAAGCCGCAGAAGTAAGAAATCAACGGGCAAATGGTAATCCGCTACCGCTCAACAAAGAAAAAGATAAACGGTATAAGCCTTAAAAATTAAGATATGAAGTCTAGAATATTGAGTAGTTCCTATATAATTGATTTTGAAGATATTGGTTTTAATTCGGATGATATAAATAAAAAAGTAAAAAAAGAAACTGATAATATTTTAAAATCAATTGATAGTGAGATGTTAACAGGCTGGGAAGTTCATTTTATTTTTAGATTTAATAATGTTAAAAATATATTAATTTACAGTAAGGGGAAATCTTACCCTATCGAAAGATATAAAGAAATAACAGTTCACATACCTATACCAATGATTGATACGGTGTTTTGGGGTGTAAATAAAGAGCAGCAAATTTACCAAGTAGACCATCTTGATAATATCATAAAAAATTTTGACTGTATAGAGGTTGGTTTTAATACTTTCAACAACAGGGCAGATTACATATTAGATAGTATGAAAAAAGCTATAAAATTTTGCTTTAACAAAGGGTTTACTGTTAATGGTTTTAAAATTAAAGTCCAGTATTGAAAAGTTGATAAATCATTCCGCATTATAACGCATTAATTTTAGCGGCTTTAATAAGTCCATCAATTGCATAAAAGATATGCTGGCGGTCGGCTTCGGGCAGGGCACCAATATCATCAAAACGCTTAATGGTTTTTTTGTCGAGGTGTACATCAGATTTTCCCACCAAGAAGTCCAGCGATACCTCAAGGGCATCGGCCATTCTTACCACCACTTCAATAGAGGGTTTCACTTCATCGCGTTCGTAACGGCCAATAATATCGCCCGAGGTTTCCACCATCTATAAACCCCCGCTCTCGCATTGTTAAGCTATTTCAGCGTCAATGTGAGAGGTAGATAAGCAAAGTTTCAAACTTTGCATAGAAAACAAACCGTTTGCTCCTCTGCCCAGCCTTGGTTCGTGTCCCCACGAACCACGTATAAACCCCCGCTCTCGCATTGTTAAGCTATTTCAGCGTCAATGTGAGAGGTAGATAAGCAAAGTTTTAAACTTTGCATAAGTGTAACCCCGCTGTTCCAGTAGAAGCTGGATTTGTTTCAGAACCCGAACATTGGAGGTATAGTAGTGCCATAGATTATAGCGGTGGTAAGGGTTTGATAGAAATTTTATATTTATAAATTTTTTATGGTTGTAAAGTTGGAAACTTTATTTATTTATCCTCACAAGTTACGCTTCGCTAAACTTGCGAGAGCGGTGGGGTTTCTTGTTTTTTGCATCTAGCGGAAGCTTACCCTTTACACTTAATAGCCTAACTTCTTTAAATTCGCCGTTTTCGAAAATTATTTTAGCTTTGTTTTTTTTACCTTGATATTTGCCGTGAACATGAATAGGTTGATGTTCATTTGAATAAAACAAAATAATCAAACCGAAGTATTCAAACAGTTTTTTGCATTTGCAATCATCAATTTTAATTATAAGCAATTTAGAATAAAAGTTTCGCTTTTAAATTTTTTATAAAGAAATCATGGTATCAAAAATTTTCGATAATTATTATTTAACAGCAAAAAACAAGTTTCACAAAAAAAGCGTTATTATTCAGCAGCTTTTTTCAAAACCTTAAAAACTAACCCACCCTCTTCAACACTGTAAACCTAGCCTGCGCCAACTCAAACCCACCATATAATATTGCACCATATACTAAATTGCCTAACAGTAAATTACGCTCGAATGGTATAGCTGCAATTAACGATTGATAATAGCCTGTAATATCTTTATTATACATTGTACCAGCAAGCCACGGCTGTATATCTGTAATAATCCAATGTACCAATACCGATGCCAATGCGCCTAATAAAACCGAACCTGCATTAACTTTTTTAATACGGCTGCCTATAAATACCATAAAGGCAAAGCTGGCATACACCCAAAAAAAGCCGCTGTAAAAAAGCGTCCATTGCCCTGTATAAGTATAGGTTACAAAAACATCCGACACCAATAAAGTTAAAATTGGTACTAAATAGGCTTTGTACTTATCGGTAAAATAAGTACCACCAAATAGCGCAATAGCACCTATTGGGGTAAAATTGCTTAATACCGTTTGCTGGCCTAAAAATATAAAACGAGTTGCCGCAGCGGCAATTATAATAAATACTAAAACCCAATTGCGAAGGTTAATTTTGTTTAATGACATAGTGATTTTTTAAAAATGTAAATGTATTAATTATTAAACGAATAGAAAGTTTGTTTTTTATTTATTGATAAAAATTACCCCGTTTGGTGATATGCCCGTAGTAAGTGCGTATTTCTTTTTACCATCTTTATCAAAACAAAAAACTTCTCCTCTACTGGCGTAGTTTTTGGCATCGGTGATAAAAACTTCGCCTGTTAAATTATCTACATTAACGCCATAAGGCGATGTTATAAAAGTATCATCACTAATAAATTTCTCTTTTTCTACGGTTTCGGTTTTTACGTTAAATACTTTTAAATTGCCTGATATTGCTGGCGTATCTTTTGTTTTGGGAGAGCCTGCAATTGTAAAAAAAGCAAAATCGCCAGCAATGATCATTTTGCCTCCATTAAAGTTGGTAAAAGTGGTTTTAACGGCATCGGTTTTACTATCAATAATGGTTAAAGTAGGGCTTACATCATCATAATTACCTATTGATTTTATGTAAACATCGCCATATTGGTCGGCAGCTACGCCATTGGGGTTTAGGGTAACGGTAATTTTTTTAATTTCGGTTAGGGTTTTTAAATCAATAACCGAAACGGTGTTATCGTAATTTGGATAATCTTTACCGCCCGAGTTGGCCACATATAATTTACCATTGGCAACCGCCATTTGCTCTGGACTACGGCCAACGGTTATATATTTTTCGATAGTTAAAGTTGCGGTATCTAACACAGCAACTGTACCATCGTAACTACTAATAAATGCTTTATCGTTATTAAAAATAATAAAACGCGGTTCCATTTTTACACCAGCAGTTGTTTTAAAATCAAGTTGCTTTATTGATTTGGTAGTTTTGGCATTTAATATCTCTAAAGTGCTCGATCCGTTTACTACAATGTACATTTTTGAGCCGTAAATTTGTGCATCGTTACCCGTATCGCCCAAGCTACGGTTATTTTCTTGTTTAAAAATATCGGAGGTTAGGGTTTTTGCATCATAATCGTAATAACTTAAAGTTGAGTTATTGTTGTCAAAAATACCTTCGTTTAATACAAAAATACCTTTACGCACAGGTGCAATGTCGGGCAAAATGGCATCGTTATTTTTTTTACAACTAAAAATACCAATTACCAATATTAATAATGCGGTGTTTTTGAATGTGTGTTTTTTAATAATCATAATTTGTTTTAATTTATAAAGTTGTTTTAAGTGAAATTCTGGTGCTTGTACCTGGCATTGGATAACTGCGAATTACCGAGTAAGTTGTGTTAAATAAGTTATTAATTTCTATGTTTGAGATTAAGGCAAAATGGCCGATTTTAAAATTATAGCTTCCCGATACATCGGAAATAAAAAACCCTTTAACAAAAAACTCGGCACTATTATCACCCAAATAATACCTGTTCGATGAAAATATTTGGTTATAATAAACGCCCCATTTTTGGTTTTTTACGCCCACATTATTGCTAAATGTGTGTTGTGGTGTATAAGGTATTTGGTTATTATACAGCCTGTTTTGGCTATCGCTAACATCTAATGCCAGTTGGTAGGTATAGTTGGCAGCAAAAACTAAATCCCAGTTTTTATTTAGTTTGTAGTTTAGGTTCGATACTACATCTACCCCATAAATATTTACTTTACCTATGTTATAAATACTCCAAATAAATAAATCTTTGTTGGGTACGGCTATAATTTTATCGGTTATGGTATTATAATAAGCATCTGCGCTAAGCGATATATAATTTAATTTATTATTTAAAGGCTTGTTAAATGTTGCGCCAATGTTATACTGGTTTACGTTTTCGGGGTTTAAATTGCGGTTGCCAAAGTTGGTATAATACAAATCGTTAAAGGTGGGGTTTCTAAAGATATTTTTATAAAATGCTTTTAAATTTAATTGGCTGCTTGCCTTATATAAAACCATAAACGTGGGCGACCATTTTTTTCGCTGGGGCGGATTTTGCCCTTTTTCAACTTTTTCATTTATGTTGGTTTGTAAAATATTGGCATTAAAGTTCCAGTTTTTATGTGATAAAGCACTGCCAAAAACTTGCAGCAACGTTAACCTAGTTGGGTAAGCAAAATTTGGTAAATTGGTTTCCAACTTGTTTATAAAACCATCAACCGAATAGTTGAAACTTATTGTTTTATTGAGTTGGTAATTTGCCGCTACCGATTGGTAAAACTCTTGCTGGGTAAATTGTTGGTTTAACTCTCGATGTTGGTTTAAATAAAGAGGGTCGAGGTATTTGATGTAGTTTTTAGAGATTTTATTACTAAAAAGTAGCTTAATATTTGTTCCAAAATTTTGTTTAAAAACGGTTTGAAAAAATAAATCATTGTCCCATAAACGCTGTTTAGCTATTGGGTTGTAAAAAATTACAGCACTGGGCAAGCCACGGTTGCTTTGGTATAAATTTGCCCTAATCATTAAACTATTTTTAGGACTAAAACTGCCGTAAAGGCTAGCATCTAGCTGTAAAGCAGCAATATCTGCATTGTTTCTTACAGCCAAAGTATCGCTACCATCGCCAATCACTTTATAATTATAGCGTCCGTGTGCCTTTAGCAAAGATGAATTTACAATGTATGCCCATTTTTTAGCCACTTTTTGCTGCCATTGTATAACTGGGTTTATTAAACCAAAGCTACCAGTGGTAAATTTTGCTACGGCTTTAAAAGTTTGTAAACTATCAAAAACTGGCTGTATGGTTTTAATAGCAATTACACTTGCGCTGGCATAAGCCTTGGCGGTTTGGGGTAGGTTATTGGGCTGGGCATTGTATAATGTTATGGTTTCAACATTATCTAACATTAATTTACCAAAATCTATTTGCCCATTTTGGGTATCGGTTATGGCTACACCATCGTACAAAACTGCCGTATGGTTTGCCCCTAAGCTGCGTACCGAAATCGTTTTTAAACCGCCAATACCGCCATAATCTTTAATATTTACGCCTGCAAAATTACGTACAGCATCGGCAACGTTAAAGGCAGCATATGGTTTAAAGTTGACGTTGATTATTTGTTGAGTGGGGGTTGCATAAATTATTTTTTTTACAGCTAACACTTTAACTTCTTGCAGTTTAAGCAAGCTATCTTGTGCATAAGCAAAATTTATGCAACAGCATAAAATAAGCAGCCAGCTAAAAAAATAAAATTTGTTAAAAAAATAAAATACCATTACGTTGCAAGTTTTTACTTACAGCACAATGCGTTAAAAAAAATCTAAATGAAAATACCGATAAAAAATGTACTCGCACTCAAAAGCTTCAATCCGCGAAAGCTGTGAATTTATATTATACTGGCAGGTATTCTGACTTGCTCCTTGTTTTTACCGTCTTCCCATTATGCTTGCGCAATACAGTGACAATTTTGATGAACGAAAAACAACTTAATAAGAGCTTACAGCTGCGGGACAGTCCTAGAATTTCACCTGGTTCCCTTTTAACCCCAATAAATAATATTGGAGACCATTACAGCGCAAATGTATAAATAAATTTAAAAAACAAACTCAATAAAGTATTTAAATAGGGCTAAATTATTTGATATATGGGTAAGAAATATACTTTTCGAAATTTTTTTTTGTATTTTAAGGTAGGAGATGGTAGATTTTGGTTGCTTGGGAGTTATGTTATAGCAAATGTTTGGCTTTATGTTTTAAAAATATAATAATGAAAACTAAGTATTTTAATGCTATTACACTTTTACTTTCTCGCATTGTATTACTACTTTTTGGTTGGTATTATCGGTTGTAAAGTATAAAAAACTATTATCAGCGTTGCCTATTTTAAATTTCTTTTTTAATGCTTCGGGCTCAAGCGTAAAGTTGCGGCATACTACATTGGCATATTGCTTTTTACTTTGTTTTTCGAAAGCCGAGTAGGGGCTTAAGTTTTCGATTTTTAATATCCTACCCGGAAAATTAGGAATTAAAATACTTGCCGTATAAAGGTGGCTATTAGCGTTAATTTTGCCAACATTGTACAGTTTACTAAGGGTTTTAAATAAGCCAGCTTTTAAAATAGCGGCATCGGGTTCGTACAAATATTGTTTTATTTTACAGTAGGATAGGGGGGTGTTTTTTTCGGTATCTAATTTTGCGGATACTATAACGGCTGGTTTATGGTTCAATAGCAGCGCACATACCACATCGGGCACACCCGTAAAACCTTTATCAATAATGTATAACAGTTCTTTACATTCGTTTTTTACACTCAAAACATGTACGGCCGATACGTGTTTAAGTTCGTTTAACCCAAAAGTTATATCTAGCATAGGGGCTGCTTTTATAATAATTCTATCGGCTTTTTGCAAGTACAAATTAAGGTTTTGAGGTAGGTTAGGTTCGCAATCGATAAACTTAAAAACTTTTCCTGCGTTGTTTCGTCGGCTTGGGTCGATAAATAATGTATCAATTTTTGGGTTATTTTTTTTTATAAATTGTAGGCTATCTCCAGCAAAAAAAGTAATATTTTTTGTTTCTAATACATGTAAATTATGATTTGCAATAGCCGATAAAGAAGCATTAAGCTCGCAATGGGTAACTGTTTTAGCCTGCTGTGCAAAGTAAAATGCATCAACCCCAAATCCGCCAGAGGCATCAAGCACATGTTGGCCTTGTATAAGTGTGGCTTTATATGCTGCCGTAATTTGTGATGATGATTGCTCGATATTTATTTTTTCGGGATAGTAAATACCAGATGTGCTAAACCAAAGAGGTAATTTTTTTTCGCTACGTTTTCGGCCATCTATTTGTTGGGCAAGTTCTATGTTACTTACTGCTGCAAAGGCTGTTTTTTTTAGCGCAATATCGGCTGGTTTGGTATGTAGGTTTTTAAATATAAATGCTTGTACTTCGGTATCTAAAATTGCCGTGTTCATTCTTTTATTTTATATTTTAACACCAATTGGGCGGTGCTACGGCTTAACTGTTCGAGTATAATTTCTTTGTTTTGGCTTAGTTTTTTTAGGACAGCTGGCGTATAATGCCTTACGGTAATAAGCTGTAAGTTTGTGTTATACCTTAGGTTAAACTCGTTATTTAAAATTTTGCTTAGGGTATTAAATTGGTGTTCTTCAAAATCAAAACAAGCCGAAAACGTTAATGCCGAAACCTGCATAGTGTTTATTTGTAGGTTTACATCGGCAAAAGCCACAAAAATATTTTTTAGATGGTTATGGTTTATAAACGATACGTTTTTGGTGCTTATTGAAATTAATACTTGGTTATTTTTTACTATAATTATGGGTGTTTTAATAGCTTTTTGTGTTTCGCATATTTTAGTTCCACTTTCGTGGGATGCCATAAAAGGTTTTACAAACAAGGGTATATTTTTATTTTGAAGTGGTTTTAAAGTTTTGGGGTGTATTACAGTAGCGCCATAGTAAGCCATCTCAATAGCTTCGCCGTACGATAAGGTTTCAAATTTTACAGTGCGTTTAAACAATTTTGGGTCGGCATTTAGTACGCCTGGCACATCTTTCCAAATCGTTACACTATCGGCATTAAGGCAATTGCCAAATATGGCGGCGGTATAATCGCTACCTTCACGCCCCAGCGTAGTGGTAAAATTTTCTGATGTGTTGCCAATAAAACCTTGTGTAACCACCAATTTGTTTTTTAAAATTGTGGGTAAAGTTTTTACAATTAGCGCTTCGGTTACAGGCCAGTTTATATTAGCGCTTCGGTAATTATTGTTGGTTTGCAGGTAAGCTCGGGCATCGGCCCATTGGTTTAATATGCCCGAAAGGTTTAGGTAATTGCTTACAATACAGCTGGCTATTAATTCGCCCATGGCTACCAATTGGTCGTAAATAAAGTTAAATTCATCTTGAGGTTCGTCTTCTAATACCCACTCTATTTCTACAAAAAAATTGTTTACCTCGTTATATACGGCATGGTTTTTATCCTCAAATAAAGCCTCAATAATGGTATAATGATAAGTTTTTATAGCTTCTAATAATGGGCTACAATCATTTTTTTGTTCAAAATAATGTTGCGCAAGTTTTTCTAAAGCATTGGTAGTTTTGCCCATGGCCGAAACCACAATAAGTATTTGGTTAGGCTCATCGGCTACCAGTATTTTAGCTACATTTTTTATAGCCTTGGCATCTTTTATTGATGCCCCTCCAAATTTGTATACTTTCATTATAGCTAAAGGGTTTACATGGTAAATTCATCTAATTGTTTTTTGCTTAACGATGCGTTTAGCCAACCGGCTTCGATACCCGAATTATATTTGGCATAAAAATTTAATGCTGGCTGGTTCCAATCTAGCACTTGCCAAACCATTGATAAATATCCTTTTTGCTTGGCCTCGGCAATGGTACGTTCAAAAAGCAACTTGCCAATGCCTTTGCCTCTCATATTTTCGGTAACAATAAAATCTTCGAGGTAAAGTGATTTGCCTTTCCAGGTAGAAAACCGAACGTAAAATAGCGCAAAGCCAACTATTGTGCCATTTACTTCGGCCACAAAAGCTTGCCAAACAGGGTTTTGGCCAAAGCCAGCTTCCTTAAACTGGGCTAGGGTAATGGTAACCTCTTGAGGGGCTTTTTCGTACAGGGCTAATTCGTTTACCAGTACCAACATAGCTGGGCAGTCGTTTATCGTTGCATCTCGCAGTATTATTTCCAATTTTAGTAATTTTTATTTGGTTGTATAATCTCTTTTTCCAAAAATATCGCTTCCTATTCTTACCATGGTGGCACCTTGCTCGATAGCTAGTTTATAATCGGAGGTCATGCCCATCGATATTTCTTTAAAGTTTGCATCGTTTTTAAAAAAACTTTGTTTAACGCCATTAAAAAAAGTTTTTAGTTCGTAAAATTCTTCTTTTATCTGGCTTTGTTTATCGGTATTAGTGGCAATACCCATTAAACCTACAATGCTTATATTTTGCATGCCTTTATAATCGGGGCTTACTAATAGTTCTATAGCTTCATCAAAACCTAAGCCGTATTTAGTTTCTTCATCGGCAATATAAATTTGTAATAAACAGGGTATTACACGATTGTTTTTTGCCCCTTCTTTATTAATTTCTTTTAATAATTTAAGGCTGTCAACCGAGTGTATAAGCGATATAAACGGAGCTATATATTTAACTTTATTTCTTTGTAAATGGCCTATTAGGTGCCATTGTATATCTTTAGGTAAGGTTTGGTACTTTTCGGTAAGTTCTTGCACTAGGTTTTCGCCAAAAATACGTTGCCCTGCATGGTAGGCTTCTAATACATCGGCTTGGGGTTTAGTTTTTGATACGGCTATTAAAGTAACATGTAGGCTATCAATTTCGTTTTTAATATTTTTTAAATTATGGGCAATGCTCATTAAATGTGTAGTTTTAACAAATTAAAAGCCAAATTTACAAATCATATTGGCTTATATTGTTATGTTATTAAATATTATTGAATGAATTTTTATCGTTGCTTTTTACTTTTTACTTTTAATTTTTTTATGCTTTTTACGGCTTGTAGGCAAAATAAAGTTCCTAATAATGTGATAGCTAATGATAAAATGGTAAATGTATTGGTTGATATGCATATTGCCGATGCGGTACTTTCGAGGGTAAGCAACCAAGATACCATGCTGATGATGGCCAGTAGTAAATATTATATAATTTTTAAAAAGTATAATATTGATTCGGCAATGTTTAGCCGCAGCCTAAAACACTACAATTACCAGCCCGATGAATTAGCCAAAATTTATGCTCGAGTGATTGATAGCATTAATGCCAAAATAACTAAAGAAAAGCTTAAAAAAAAGAAAAAAACAGTGTTAAAAAATTAATTTTTAACCAACATTTTACAAACGTACAATATTTTAAATATGAGCAATAACGATATACTTAAAAAACTACGTGTAGCCTTGCACTTACGTAACGATGATATTATTGAGATTTTAAAATTGGTAGATTTTAGAATTACTGCTACCGAACTAGGTGCTTTGTTTAGGGCCGATGACCACCCCAATTTTAAACCCTGCGGCGACCAAATTTTAAGAAATTTTTTAAACGGATTAATTATTTATAAGCGTGGTGCCAAACCCGAAGATAGTGCTAACACAATCAAACTTAAAGTACTTAAATAAGAAAAAAATAGTATTTAAAAATACCAACGCACTTGCTTGCACAAAAACACAACTCAAACCCATCCTCAATTTAATATATACCTTAAACATCAAAAAAAATCTAATATCATTTTTGTAAACATAAATTATTTATATATTTGCACCCTCTTAAAAAAAGATTGAAACACAATGAAAAAAGACTTGCATCCATCAAATTATAGGTTAGTTGTTTTTAAAGATATGTCTAACGATTATGCTTTTTTAACCAAATCTTGCATAAATACCACCGAAAACATTAAATGGGAAGATGGAAACGAATACCCATTGGTAAAATTAGAGATTTCTCATACCTCACATCCGTTTTATACAGGTAAAATGAAATTGGTAGATACCGCTGGCCGTATCGATAAATTTAAAACGCGTTACGCTAAAAAGTAACTTAAAAACATTGATAAATTAATTTTGAAGTCCTGCTTTGTAAGTGGGACTTTTTTGTTTGATTTGTAACATGATGTTAATATTTTTTGACGAAACCTATCGCGATAATTTTTTACCGCTAACATATACACGCCCAACGGCCGATTTGCGTATTGGGATATTAAAAATTTCGGAAAAATGGCAACATTATTTTAATACCGATTGTGCCTACAAAACAGCATCTTACCTCAATAATAAATTCCCATTTAAAACCAACGATAAAAACTTATTTATCAATAGTACAGTATGCCCTAATAGCCAGCTAGTAAACGCTATTAATAACTTACAAATAGGGCAAGCATTATTTTACGATAATAAACTAATAGCACTACCCCTACACCAAGCCGATGCCAAAACATTTAACGAAGCCCATTTAACCGCGTATCAACACATACCTTACATAGGCGAAATTACAACCATAAATTTCTTGGAAGATATTTTTACTAAAAACAACGCCGAGTTAATAGCCGATTTTTATTTAGTTACAAATGGTAAGCAATCGGCCAGTCTTAGCAATACCAACACCATTATAGGCAATAATATTTTTGTTGAAGAAGGTGTACAAGCCGAATGTGCTACTTTTAACACCCTTAATGGACCTATTTATTTAGGTAAAAATGCCCAAGTATGGGAGGGTTCTAATATCAGAGGCAGCCTAGCTTTATGCCACGATGCACAAATAAAAATGGGTAGCAAAATTTACGGTGCCACCACAATTGGGCCCAATAGTAGGGTAGGAGGCGAAATTAATAATGCCGTAATATGGGGAAATTCATCTAAAGGGCATGATGGTTATTTAGGTAATGCTGTACTAGGCGAATGGTGTAATTTGGGTGCCGATACCAATAACTCGAACCTTAAAAATAACTATGCCGAAGTAAAACTATGGGACTATAGCACCCAAAAGTTTAGGAAAACAGGCCTACAGTTTTGTGGTTTAATAATGGCCGACCATGCCAAATGCAGCATCAATACCATGTTTAACACAGGTACTGTTGTAGGAGTAAGTGCCAATATTTTTGGGGCAGGCTTTCCACGAAATTTTGTGCCCGATTTTTCGTGGGGTGGCGCACAAGGCTACGAGGTATATGGCCTTATTAAAATGTTTGAAACCGCAAATTTGGTTTACAGCCGTAGAAATATGGCCTTTAATGATCAAGAGAAAGCTATTTTAGCGCATATATTTGAAATTACCCAAAAATTTAGAAGATTTTAAAAATACACATCATGAGAAAAAAAATAGTTGCAGGAAACTGGAAAATGAATAAAAATTTTACCGAAGGTTTAGCCTTATTTTCGGAGGTAATGCACATGGCTAACGACGAATTGCATAACAACCAGCAGGTTATAGTTTGTAGCCCTTACTTGCATTTACACAGTTTGGTACAGTTAAGTAAAGGAAATGTAAAAGTTGCCGTAGGAGCCCAAAACTGTTACCAAGCCGAAAGTGGTGCCTTTACTGGCGAAATATCGGCAGATATGCTGGCATCGGCAGGGGTACAATATGTTATAATTGGCCACTCCGAACGTCGCCAATATTTTGGCGAAACAAATGCTACCTGTGCCGAAAAAATAAATATCGCTTTAAAGCATAACCTTAAACCTATATACTGCATTGGCGAAACATTACAGCAGCGTGAAAGTGCTACACATTTTGACATAATTAAATCGCAAATAGCCGAAGCAACTTATCATTTAAGCGAACAAGAATTTGCTAAAATAATAATTGCTTACGAACCAGTGTGGGCAATAGGTACGGGTGTTACAGCATCATCAGCTCAAGCGCAAGAAATACACGCCTTTATACGTAAAGAAATAGCTTGGCAATATAATGTGGCTATGGCCGATGAAATATCAATACTTTATGGTGGTAGTTGTAACCCCAAAAATGCCGATGAATTATTTGCCCAAGCCGATATTGATGGAGGTTTAATTGGTGGTGCATCTTTAAAATCGCGTGATTTTATAGATATAGCTAAGGCATTTAATTAAAGCATGAACTATTACGAACTCGTTTTTACCCTTATTGATAGCCAGGGTTTTTACCAAGATTTATTGATAAACGATTTATCGCAAATAAGTTTCGATACGTTTGAAGAAACCGATTTTGGCTTTAAGGCATATATAGTTACCGATAAATTTGACCAAGACTTACTGGATAATTACTTGCTAAAATATGCAGGCGAATGCACATTTAGCTACGAAATTAATTTAATACCCGCCCAAAACTGGAACCAAGTATGGGAAAGTAATTTCGAACCTATTACTATAAACGATAAAGTATTGGTAAGAGCAACGTTTCATCCTACCAAAAATAACTTTGATTATGAAATAGTTATCGACCCTAAAATGGCTTTTGGCACAGGCCACCATCAAACTACGGCCATGATGATGGCGTACATGCTCGAAACCAATTTTACCCAAAAAATGGTTTTAGATATGGGCTGTGGCACAGGTATTTTGGCTATTTTAGCATCTAAAATGGGAGCCAAACAGGTAATAGCCATTGATAACGACCCTGTTTGCTACCAGAGTGTGATTGAAAACGCAGCCTTAAATGGTGTAAAAATCGAATCTTTGTGTGGTTCTAAAGAGGAAATTCCAACCCGAAAATTTGATATTATACTGGCCAATATCAATAGAAATATACTTTTAGACCAAATTGCTACCTATGCCCAAGTATTAAACAATGATGGAATACTATTTTTAAGTGGTTTTCACCAAGAGCCCGATGTAGAAATGCTAAATAAAGCCGCAAAGGCATTAAACTTAAAATACCTGCACCACAAAAACTTAAACGAATGGGTAGCAGCAAAATTTGTAAAAATAAATTAAAATAATTTTGAGAGTTCACTTTATTGCTATTGGTGGTGCTGCCATGCACAACCTTGCCATTGCGTTAAAAATTAAAGGGTTTACCGTTTCGGGTTCCGATGATTTAATTACCGAACCATCTAAATCTCGTTTGCTGCAACACCAGCTATTGCCCGATTACCAAGGTTGGGACGAGGCTAAAATTACCACCGACATTGATGCCATTATACTAGGCATGCATGCCCGTGTAAATAACCCCGAACTGCTAAAAGCGCAACAACTGGGCATACGTATATACTCGTACCCCGAATATATATACGCACAATCAGAAAACAAAACCCGTGTAGTAATAGGCGGTAGCCATGGCAAAACCACCATTACATCAATGATATTGCATACTTTAAAATATTTTGGTAAAGATTTTGATTACTTGGTAGGCGCACAAATTGAAGGCTTTGATAATATGGTAAAACTTTCGGATGCCCCAATTATAGTTATCGAAGGCGACGAATATTTGGCTTCGCCTATTGATAGAAGACCCAAGTTTCATATTTACCAACCACATATTGCCATTATTAGCGGTATAGCTTGGGACCATATCAATGTTTTTCCTACGTTTGAAAACTATATACAACAATTTGATTTGTTTATTGATACCATTAAACCTAACGGAACACTTATTTATTGCACCGAAGATAAAGTTGTAAATGAATTAATAAATCATAAAAATTCTTATTTACAATTACTGCCTTATAGCACACCAAAGTATGTAATTAAAGAAGATGTTACTTATTTAACTAACGGCGATAGTGAGGTTTCGCTTAAAATATTTGGGCAACACAATTTACAAAACCTAAACGCAGCAAAACTGGCATGCTTACAATTGGGCATAGCCGAAGCCGATTATTATACCGCCATAAGTAGCTTTAAAGGTGCGGCCCGAAGGCTCGAAATAGTGAGCAAAAATAAATATGCTGCTGTATTTAAAGATTTTGCCCATTCGCCTTCAAAACTAATAGCCACCATTGCCGCAGTAAAACAACAGTACCCCGGCCGAAAACTAATTGCTTGTATAGAATTGCATACGTTTAGTAGTTTAAATAAGAAATTTTTAAACGAATATAAAAACACCATGAACCAAGCCGACTTAGCTATAGTTTATATAAATAATACGACTTTCGAACATAAGGGTCTTAAATCGTTTACTAAAAATCAAGTAATAGAGGCGTTTAATAAAAAAGATTTGATTTTAATAAACAACCCGCATAATCTACTAAACTATTTAATAAGTTTAAATGTTAAAAACACAAATTTATTAATGATGTCATCCGGAAATTTTGATAGTTTAAATATTATTCAATTATCGGACATTTTTTTAGAAAATTCTACCAACAAAACAAATTAAAACTCAAATATCTAAAACAAATTAACACAATTTACAAGTAATATAGGCATAAATAAACATAATCGAACACATTTAATCCAATCAAATAAAAAAAAGTTTACAACATAAACAAATGATTAATAGGCATAAAACTCGCAAAAAATATATAAATAAGTACAAAGTTAAATTCTTAATATAAAGTCAAAATTTTTATATACCCACAAAATATTTTATCATAAGCAATAGCTAAGTATAATTATTTTTTATTTTTAACTATTCCTCTCCAATTTTAAATATTTATTGCTATTTTACTACTTTTGAAATCTAAAAAAAAAACAATGAATTACGATGTTATTATTATAGGAACAGGGCCAGGTGGATATGTGGCCGCAATACGGGCTGCACAATTAGGCCTTAAAACAGCTGTTGTAGAAAAAGAAGCCTTAGGCGGGATATGCCTAAACTGGGGCTGCATACCCACCAAAGCATTGCTAAAAAGTGCCCAAGTTTTCGAGTATATAAGCCATGCAGCCGATTACGGCATACAGCTACAAGGAGCCGAAGCCGATTTTACAGCCGTAGTAAAACGAAGCCGTGGTGTAGCTGATGGCATGAGTAAAGGCATACAATTTTTGATGAAAAAAAACAAAATTGATGTGCTTATGGGCTTTGGCAAAATTAAAGCTGGCGGTAAAGTAGATGTAAAAGCTGCCGATGGTACCACTAAAGAATATAGTGCCAAACACACCATTTTAGCTACTGGTGGCCGCCCCAGAGAGTTGCCTAACCTAAAAATAGATGGCGTAAAAATTATAGAATACCGCAAAGCAATGACCTTGCCATCGTTACCAAAAACAATGGTTGTGGTAGGCTCGGGAGCTATTGGGGTAGAGTTTGCTTATTTTTATGCTACTATGGGCACAAAAGTTACCATTGTTGAATTTATGGATAATATTGTACCTGTTGAAGATGAGGATGTATCGAAACAATTGATGCGTTCGTTCAAAAAAATAGGTATCGAAATAATGACAAAATCCAGCGTAGAAAGTGTAGATACCAGCGGCGAAGGTTGTAAAGTATCGGTAAAAACCGAAAAAGGCAATATAGTTTTAGAAACCGAAATTGTACTATCGGCTGTGGGTGTAGCCACAAACTTAGAAGGCATAGGCCTTGAAGAAGTAGGCGTAAAAACCGATAAAGGCAAGGTATTGGTAGATGAATTTTACAAAACTAATATTGCGGGCGTATATGCCATAGGCGATATTGTACCTGGCCAAGCATTGGCTCATGTGGCTAGTGCCGAGGGTATTATATGTGTAGAAAAAATTGCAGGGCACCATCCCGAGCCCTTAGATTATGGTAATATACCGGGTTGTACGTATTGCTCGCCCGAAATAGCATCGGTAGGTTTAACCGAAAAGAAGGCTATTGAAGCTGGTTATGAAATTAAGGTAGGTAAATTCCCTTTCTCGGCCTCAGGTAAAGCAAGTGCCGCTGGCGCAAAAGATGGTTTCGTAAAAATAATTTATGATGCTAAATATGGCGAACTACTGGGTGCACACCTAATAGGTGCCAACGTTACCGAAATGATAGCCGAAATTGTAGTAGCCCGTAAACTAGAAACCACAGGCCACGAAATGCTAAAAGCCGTACACCCACACCCTACCATGAGCGAAGCCATAATGGAAGCCACCGCCGACGCGTATGGGGAAGTGATACATTTGTAGGGAAAGAAAGTTGTTAGTGGGTTAGTAGTTAGTGGGTTAATAGTTAGTGGGAAATAGGTAGTTTAAGGAGTAGGTAAAGGTAACTTACTATTTGCTGTATATTTAGTTATTACAATTCACAGCTTAAACTAATCTATAACTACTATTTATAATCTATTATTTACTAGCCACCATTTATCTACTATTTACTAACCACTAACCCACTATTCACTATTTACTAACCACTAACCTACTAACCACTAAAACATGATAATACAAAAATTTGAAGATTTAATTGTGTGGCAAAAAGCTCAAGATTTTGCAGTATTAGTTTATAAACAGTTTGCTTTAATTAATGATTTTGGATTTAAAAATCAAATTTGTAGAGCATCCGTTTCTATAAGTAATAATATAGCTGAAGGATTTAACCGCAACTCAAATCTTGAATTTAAAAGATTTCTTTATATATCTTTAGCTTCTAATAGCGAATTAAAATCAATGTTGTACCTAGCTTATCGACTAGAATATATTACCGAAAAAGAAAAATTGTTGTTGCATGAATATTCAAACGAAATTGGGAAAATTACAAATGGATTGATAAACTCTATTCCAAATAAAAAGCCTAATACCTAAAATTCCCCACTAACTACTATTTTACTAGCAACTAACTATACTAACTACTAACCACTAACTACTAATAACTAATAACTAATAACTAATAACTAACCACTAACAACTAACCCAAAAATGAACCTCTATACCATAAACACTGGCTATTTCAAACTCGATGGTGGTGCTATGTTTGGAGTAGTACCCAAAGTAATATGGCAAAAAACCAACCCTGCCGACCAAAATAATTTATGCTCGTTGGCCATGCGTTGTTTGTTAATTGAGGATGGGAAACGATTAATTTTGGTAGATACAGGGATTGGCGATAAACAAGATGTTAAATTTTTTAGCCACTATTACCTTTACGGTGATGATAGCTTAGATAAATCGTTATACAAACTAGGTTTTAGCAGAGATGATATTACCGATGTATTTTTAACCCATTTACACTTCGACCATTGTGGCGGATGCATTATCCGCAAAGGCGAAAAACTAACACCAGCGTTTAAAAATGCCATTTATTGGACTAACCATAAACATTGGCATTGGGCCATTAACCCGAACGATAGAGAAAAAGCATCTTTTTTGAAAGAAAATATTTTACCTATAGAAGAAAGCGGACAGTTACAGTTTTTTTCGGATTACGAAGGGCCTAGTTTTTATAACAATATAAACATACGCTTTACTTACGGCCATACCGATGCAATGATGTTGCCGCAAATGAATTATAAAGGAAAAACTTTGTTTTACATGGCCGATTTATTGCCTACAGTTGGGCATATACCTTTAGCTTACATTCCTGCTTATGACATGTTTCCGCTGCAAAGTTTACACGAAAAAAAATTTTTTTTAGAAGAAGCATGTACCAATAATTACATATTAATGCTAGAGCATGATGCCGTAAACGAATGTTGTACTTTAAAAATAACAGATAAAGGAATTAGATTAGCCGAATGCTTTAAATTGAGTGATATTTAAGTGGCAAAAAAGCTTGTTTAGTGAATTTTAATTAGGCAAAATTTAATTTTTTGTAAAAATACAATTATGTAAGTTCAATTGATAAGTGCAACAGGCATAAATCCTATGGGAACAAAGTTGAGCGTAGCGAAACGAAGTTCCCATAGGATTTATGCTGACAATA
>RDYW01000009.1 GCA_004293485.1 Sphingobacteriales bacterium
TGTCAGCATAAATCCTATGGGAACTTCGTTTCGCTACGCTCAACTTTGTTCCCATAGGATTTATGCCTGTTGCACTTATCAATTGAACTTACAAACTAACCTATTATTACTTTATAAAAATTATCCCAATCCCAATATTTATTGGCTATATTTTTTAAATCGAGTGAGGTAATTGTGTTTACGGTGTGTATAAAATTATCGTAATATTGGTAATCTAAGCCATAAAAATATATGTTTTTAAATTTATCGGCATGTGAAAAAGCGTTTTCTAAACTACCTAACAAGCTGCCCATAAGGTAGTTTTTTACCAATTGTAGTTCTTCGTTTGGTATTAATTCGGTTTTTAGGCGATTAAGTTCTGCTTTGATTTGCGATAGCGTATCTTCGGTAAAATTTACACCTACTTCGGTAGCAATTACAAAAAAACCTGCCTGTGCCAAGGTAACATTTCCCGAGCTTATGCCATAGGTATAGCCTTTATCTTCGCGAATGTTAGCCATTAATCGGCTACCAAAATAGCCACCAAAAACAGTATTTAAAACCTGCATGGCAGCAAAATCGGGGTGGTTACGGTTTATAGAAGGTTGGCCTATGCGTATGGCCGATTGCAAAGCATTGGGTTTTTTTATCTCGACATATTTTTGTGCATTTGGGCTACTTACCAATTTGTTTTCACTAAAGGTATCATTGCTATACCAATCGCCAAAAAGGCTTTGCAGTGTATTAAAAAGTGTTTCATCAACTTTACCCGATACAAAAATGGTGCAATTTTGAGGGTGGTAAGCAGTTTTAAAGTATGCTAGTATGTCGTTGGTTTTTAGTTTATCATAATCAGTGGCTTGTGTTTTATAGCCATATATATTATTTCCAAACAATAAGTTGTTAAACTTTTGGCGAGCCAAAAAATCGTTTTTTTCAAGACTTACCTTTAGTTTTTGTTGGTTATTGGTAATAAAAGTGTTTAGCTCTTTGGTAGGAAAAACCGAGTTGCACAATACATCTTTTATAATAGGTAAAGTATTGGCTGCATATTTATTAAGGGTAAAAAGGGTTATTGCCGAGTAATCGTAATTGTATTCGGTTTGCATAAATGCGCCATAAAAATCAATAGTTTCGGCAATTTGTGCGCCCGACATGTTTTTTGTACCATCGTTTAGCAGGGCATTGGTTGCACTAGCCAAAAGCGGGTTATTAGCGTCCCAATTAACGTTTTTAAAAATAAATTCTATTCGCACCAGTTCTTGCTCACCTGCATTGAGTACAAAAACGGGGATATTATTAGTTAAAAGCCGTTTTTGGTTTTTAATAAAATTTATGTTTTTAATTTCTTTAAAGGGAGGAGGGTTTAATCTGTCGAGCATTTTATTTTGCTAAATAGTAAAGCGTGGTGGCTTGCTTGGGGGTAAACAATTGGTTGGCTAGTGATTGTATATGTTTAGGGCTTACGTTGGCATATTTTTGTAGCTCGGTATTTATTAAATTTGCATTGCCTATTAGTTCGTAAAAAGCTAAATTCATGGCTTTATCAAGCAAGTTCATTTCCGAAAACATTAGGGTAGATTCGTATTTGTTTTTTACTTTGGTAAGCTCGGTTTCAGATACTAAATTATTTTTTAAATCTTCTAACTCGGCCCATATAGCATTTTCGGCATCTTGTAGGCTAGTACTTTGGCTGGGCTGCGCTTCTATTACAAACATGCCGGTATCTAAACTACCAAAATTATATGCTTTTATATCGCTAAATAAGTTTTTTTCTTTTACTAAATTGCGGTACAGCCTTGATGATTTTCCTAGCGATAATATATCCGAAATTAAATCAACGGTGGGGTAATCGGCATGGCTTTTGCCTGGCATTTTAAACACTTTGTATAGGGCATTTAAAGGCACATCGGCATACACTGTTTCGTTTATTTCGTTGGTTTGTGTAGGTTCGGTAGGTAAGTTGCGTATATATTTTTTGCCCGGTGGAATTGGCGCAAACCATTTTTCGCTTAGGGCTTTAATTTCTTCAAAGCGTACATTGCCGGCTATTACCATAATGGCATTTTGTGGGTTATAATGTTTTGCAAAAAAGGCTTTTACATCATCCATTTTAGCATTTTCAATATGCGCTAATTTTTCGCCTATGGTAGCCCATTTGTAAGGGTGTGTTTTGTACACCAATGGGCGTAATTTAAGCCATACATCGCCATAAGGCTGATTTAAATAGCGTTGTTTAAACTCTTCGCACACTACATTTTTTTGTACTTCGAGGCTTTTTTCGGAGAACGCCAAGTTTAACATTCTATCGCTCTCGAGCCAAAAAGCGGTTTCTATATTTATAGCGGGTAGGGTAATGTAATAATTGGTAATATCGTTGCTGGTAAAGGCATTGTTTTCGCCACCTACCATTTGCAAAGCCTCGTCGTAGGAGGGTATATTTACCGAACCGCCAAACATTAAATGTTCAAAAAGATGCGCAAAACCGGTTTGCTCGGGGTTTTCGTCGCGGGCACCTACATCGTACAAAATATTTAAAACCGACATTGGCGTTGTATTGTCTTCGTGTACCAATACCCGTAAACCGTTACTTAATGTAAATTTTTTATATTGAACCATAATTTAATTTGATGGCGCAAATATGGTATATAAATTCAAAAGTTAAAATTCAAAAGTAAAAACCTGAGAGATGGTTTTTTAAATTATAAAGTGAAAAGTAAAAATGCTATAAAAAAGTCAAATCAATTAAAAATTTGCACATTGTTTTAATTTAAGTAATAAAAAATAGCTTTGTTTTTTTTATGCCAATAACTTTGCTTACTAACCATCAAAATATAACCATTACCCGAAGCCCGCATGCTCGCTCGCCCTTTTGTAACAAAACTTACCCATCAAGCATCTAACACTTAAAAATAACCATGCAAGCATTAATAACCATAAAAGATATTGGCCGTAAATATGTAATAGGTGCCGAAACTATACATGCTTTAAAATCTGTTTCGTTGACTATAAACAAAGGCGAATTTGTGGCTTTAATGGGGCCATCGGGTTCGGGTAAATCAACCTTAATGAATATTTTAGGCTGTTTAGATACACCTTCGAAAGGCGAATATATTTTAAACGGTATAAATGTTAGCCAAATGACCGATAGCCAACTAGCCGAAGTGCGTAATAAAGAAATTGGTTTTGTGTTTCAAACGTTTAACCTTTTGCCTCGTTCAACTGCATTAGATAATGTTGCCTTACCGCTTATATACGCTGGTGTAAGCAAAACCGAAAGAATGAAAAGAGCCGGCCAAGGCTTAGAAAACGTAGGCTTAGCCAACCGCCAGCACCATAAACCTAACGAACTTTCGGGTGGGCAAAGGCAACGTGTGGCTATTGCTAGAGCATTAATTAACCATCCATCTATTGTATTGGCCGACGAGCCCACAGGCAATTTAGATACCAAAACTTCGGTAGAAATTATGGCCTTAATCGAAGAAATACATGCCAAAGGAAATACCATTATTATTGTTACCCACGAAGAAGATATTGCCCAACATGCACACCGTATTGTACGTATGCGTGATGGCTTAATTGCCGACGATTTTTTGAATACCAATATTATAACTACTAAGCCTTTAGTATAAAAAACAAAATAAATTAATTTTATACACTATTTTAATAGCTATTAAATGCGTGTTAATCGGTTATAAATAAAGCTTTTAATTCGGTGGCATCTTCGGGTTTCATACGGCCACCTAGTATTAGGCGCAATTGTCGCCGGCGCAAAGCCCCATTGTATAGTTCTTTTTCGCTATCGGTTTGGGCAATTAGGGTTGGCACTTGTACTGTTTTTCCATCATTATCTAAAGCCACAAAGGTATAGTAAGCTTCGTTCGATTTTATTTTTGTACCTGTGGGGATGTTTTCGGCCCATACATTTAAGCGTACCTCAAGCGAGGTAGTAAAAGCTCGGGTAACTTTGGCTTTTATGGTAATTACATCGCCCAGTTTTACTGGGTGCTGAAACGATACATTATCTACCGAAGCGGTAACTACCACACGGTTACAATGTTTTTGTGCAGCTATGGCAGCGGCAATATCCATCCAATGTAATAACCTGCCACCCATTAAATTATGCAGTGGGTTAGTGTCGTTGGGCAATACCAATTCGTTCATTACAGTAAGCGAATTTTGGGCAGTTTTTGGTTCCATTTGAATTTTTATTCTCTAGTACGTGGTGTTTTACTGCTATTTAACTCGGCGAAAGCCACCAATTCTTCGAAACGGAGGCCTGGCTGGCGGTAATATACAAATAGCTGATAATCGTTATCGGTATCAAAATACGAACCATTTAAAAAATTACTATCTACAAGTTTACCATTATTATCTATTATAGAATAATTGTAATCGTACACACCTTGTTTAAGCAACATTTTTAAGGTGTATTGCCTTGTTTCTGCATTGTAAATCATTTTATTGGTTTCGTTTTTTTGGTATTGGTTAAATAAGCCCTGCACATATACATTGCCCGAAGTAAATGGTTGTGCTGTTTTTAATGCAAAATCAACCCAGGCATAGTCGGCATCACGATTTTGAGCCACACCATCTTGGTTGCGGATAAAAAATTTACCGTTTTCGTCGAATGTAAAGGTATAACCTTCGGTTAAAGGCTTTACCGCATCGGCAAACAAAGTAACATAAAACAAACTATCGCGGGTAATTTGATACACTTTTTGTGATTTTAGAAGTAAGCTTCTGGTATCAAAAAACGTAAATTCGTTTCCCCCCGCAAAATCATTGCTATTAATATCGTTGTAAGTAAGCAAATCGTTTTTTATAAACACGGGTCGCCTAGTCCATTTGGCTACATCGTACCTTCGGTTTTGTAGTATTTGTATGCGAATATCTTGGTAAGGATTTTGGATGATGATGCCCGAGCTTTGTACCGTAAAATTTATTTTTTGGTTACTACGTCTAAGCGTAACATTATTTGAAGGTACAATTTGTGCTTGTAAGGCCATTTTGGTGTTTAGTACATAAAATCGTCGGGTAAAAAGTAGCCTACTCTCATCGCCATCTTCATATACTTTTAATAAATAATTGCCTGATAGCTTAGGCATAGCAACCATTGAGTTTGGAAATATAATTTCGTAATGAATGTATTTTTGATAGGTATTTGCAGCATTGCGGTATTGGTTTATGCGGTCGTAGGTAAAACCATCAATATAATCGAGCTGGGTAATATTGGTAGGTTCCCAGTCGCCATTGCAATGCTGAAAAGTGTAATATATATTTTTGCTCCCTGTGCGTAAATCGTCAAATTTTAGTATCAACCTATCATCGCTACCAAGGGTTAAAATAGGGATTGATTGTTCTTTTTTGGTATTAAAAAATTCGATGGTTTTAATCTCGGGTACATAATCGATATTATCGTAAATAGTTTGTACCGAGGGTACCTGCACCTTTTGTACCCTTACTTTTTTAGGTTTTGGTTGAGCGTGTAAGTATATACAAAAGCTAAAAATATATAATATTAAACCTGATATTTTTTTTAACATGGTATTTTATTTATGGTAATAACCTTTAAAAAGTTTGCGGTATTGGTTTTTTAAAACCGATTTTTCGGTGGGCGATTTTTGTACTGGGGTGGTATGATCGTAAAAAATAACTTCGCTTCTTTCGGCATCAATAATAATGGCAAACAAAGTAGAAAGTGGCTTTTGTGCAATAGGTGCGTAATTATCAAGCGTTAACTTAGCATCATCGATACGTTTTGCAGGTTGTTTTCTATTTTTTTCTTCAATACCCATACCCGTAACTACAGTAGCTAAAGCAAAACGCTGTTTTCTGTTTTTTAAAACCGAATCAATAGTGGGCGTAAGTTTTATGTTTGAAATTTGCTGGTAATGCATTATTTTTTCGACCAAATAATTAAGTTCTTTGGTAATTTTTTTTTGGATATTTAAGTCTAGTACTTCAATTTTATGTGATACCTCAAAATTTTGGTATTGCGTAATTACAGTATCAAGCATAAGTTTGGCTATAAGCGAGAGCGAATCGTTAGCCGAAACTGTGTTATCATCATGAATTAAATTTACATATGATAAAGGTTCGAAGTATGCCAAATCTTTAACTTCATTTAGTTTTATTTTTTTGTTTTCTAATTTGTACGATACACATCCCGTTACCAAAATTAAACATAACCATAGTAAAATAGTACACTTGGCTGATTTATGAGATAAAAGCATCATTATTTAAATTATTTAGTTTAGAGGCAAAAATTTTATTGGGCTTTAATAACCGTATTCATTATATATTGTTAACTAATAAGTATTTGAAGCATTGTTTAAAACTAGTTTTTTATAAGCTATATGCTTTAGCTATATTTTAAAATAAAAGTTTTTTAAGTTGTTGATTTATTTTTAGTTTCTAAAAATTTTTCGGGTAGCCAACTTGATTATCTTTTATTAAATTTCTGATAAAAATACTAAAATTTCGATTCATAGGCAATGTGAGTAAAAGCGGAAGCGGTTTTTAAAAAATTGCCCAAAGCCAACGTGTATTATAGTGCAAGCTCAGTAGCTGGGTTCCAAAAAACAGCGTTAAAATTTTGTATTTGGTTATCAATAATTACTAAACCTTCGTTTTCTAATCGGTTTTTCATTTCGTCGCCAATACCAAAATGAAACTTGCCCGTAAGCAAACCGTTACGGTTTACTACCCTATGTGCCGGTATGCCCGCTTCGGTTTTTATACTATTATTCATGGCGTAACCTACCATACGGGCCGAGCCTTTTGAACCCAAATATGCGGCAATAGCCCCATAACTGGTGGCTCTACCAAATGGGATAAGCTTTACTACATCGTAAACATTTTGGTAAAAAGAACTAGTTTGCATTAAAAATTAAACTTTACATAATTTATCCGCTTGCCCTGTTTAAGGTACAAAGTTTCGTAATGTGTTTTTATGGTTAAGATTTCGTCTTTATAAAAATCGCGGTATAGGTTATTGGTTTGTATTATAATATTGAAGTTTAGTTCGTTTACTTTTTGTAGCGTGTAAGCGTAAAAACCATCGTTATCGGTTTTTAGGTGCATAATGCCCTCGGGCTTGGTAATGGTTTTATATTTTTTTAAAAAGTCGGAGTTCGATAATCGTTTACGTTCGAGTGGGCTTTGTGCTTGTGGGTCGGGAAAGGTAAGCCATATTTCGTCTATTTCGTTTTGGGCAAAATAGTTTAATACATTTTGTATTTGAATGCGTAAAAAGCCTACATTTTTTATGCCTTCGTTTATGGCCATTTTTGCACCTACCCATAATCTGTTACCTTTATAATCTATCCCTAAAAAGTTTTTATCAGGAAATTTTTTAGCCAAGTTTACACTATACTCTCCTTTGCCACATGCTAGTTCTAAAACTATAGGATTGTTATTTTTAAAAAAATCGGATGCCCATTTACCTTTAAAAGGTAACCCTGCCTCTAGCTCTATCACATTATCAAACTCGCCAATTTCTTTAAACCGTATTAATTTTCGTTTTGCCATAATGCAAATGTATTAACCTGGGTTAGATAATGAAGAGTTTTTTTTAATGTTTTGATGGCTAGTTAGTAGCGGTTATTGATGACTGTTGAGTTATTAAAAATTTAACAATCAAACAGTATCATACTTTGGTATATTTTGCAAGCAAAACCCCAATTATAATTAAAGGGCAGATGCTAATTTTTTGTTAATTCGCCTCTTAGCGAAGTGCTTAGCCGCCTCAACAGCCTATCTTTAGGGTAATTTCTACCTAGTAAATACATTAGCTTGGTAACTGCAGCTTCAAAAGTAATATCGTACCCGTTTAACACGCCCATTTTTTTAAGCTCGCTACTGGTTTGGTACCTCCCCATTTCTACCGAGCCTACTTTACATTGCGAAATATCTAAAATAATTTTTCCGCCAGCAATAGCATTTTTTAGTTTATCTAAAAACCATTTTGCTGTAGTGGTATTTCCTGCACCAAAAGTTTCCATAATAATAGCTTGTGCATCCGAGTTTAGCACTGCATCCACAATTTGTGCACTTATGCCAGGGTAAAGTTTAAGCACCGCAATGGCATTGTTAAGGTTGGTATGTACTTTTAGTTTAGCCCCATCGCTTTTTAATACGGCAGCATCGTTATACTTAATATGTACACCTGCTTCTACCAGTACGGGGTAATTGGGCGACCTAAAAGCCTCAAACTTAGCCGAATTATATTTAAACGTACGGTTACCTCTGTAAAGTTTATTTTCAAAATAAATACATACTTCGGGCACACGGCTACGCCCATCTACCTTTGCCGATGCAATTTCTAGGGCGGTAATAAAATTTTCTTTAGCATCGGTTCGTACTGCACTTATGGGCAACTGCGAACCCGTAAAAATTACAGGTTTGCTCAGGTTTTCTAACATAAAACTTAGTGCCGAAGCTGTAAAAGCCATCGTATCAGAACCATGTAAAATTACAAAGCCATCGTGGTTGTCGTAATTATCGCGTATAAGCTCAGCTAAGGTGGCATAAATTTCGGGCGTCATATCTGATGAATCTATAATCGGCTCGAAAGAGTGAACCGTTAAGTCATAATTCATACGCTTAAGTTCGGGTACGTTTTCTATAATTTGCTCAAATGTAAATGGTTTTAAAACCCCTGTTTCATCATCGGTAATCATACCAATAGTACCACCAGTGTACATTACAAATATTTTTGTCATCTTTCGGGTTTTGCTATTTTGTGTAAATAAAGGCCTTTTAAATTATATGCCAAAAACTTTTCTCGAATTTAAAGTAGTAATTTCTGCTACTTCATCTATCGTTATAAGTTTTAAATCCGCAATTTTTTGCGCTACCTGCACAAGGTAAGCACTTTGATTAGGTTTGCCTCGGTACGGCACAGGCGCTAAATATGGCGCATCGGTTTCTAACACCAAGTTTTCGAGGTTTAATTGTGTTACCACTTTATCTAAACCAGCATTTTTATACGTTACCACACCGCCTATACCTATGTACAAACCTAAGTTAATAGCCCTTTCGGCTTGCTGTATGTTACCTGTAAAACAATGCAAAATACCCCGCAAGCCCTCGCCTTTATGGCCCTCCAATACCTCAAAAACTTCCTCAAAAGCATCCCGGCAATGTATGTTTATAGGTAAATGGCTTGCTTTGGCCCAAGCTATTTGCAAGTTAAAAGCTTCTTGCTGTTGTTTTATAAAATTTTTATCCCAATATAAATCTATGCCTATTTCGCCTATGGCACAAGGTTTTACAATATCAAAAACTTGTTTTAATTGTTGCAACTGCTGCATATAATCGTTTTTTACATCGCAAGGGTGTAAACCCAACATAGCAAAACACATTTCGGGGTAAGCTGCACACACCCGCTGTATCATAGCCACCGAAGCTACATCTACACAAGGCAAAAACAACCTGTTTACTTTATTATCAATACACAAATTAATTGAGGCTTGCAGCTCCTCTTCGTTATGTAGGTAGTAAATATGTGTATGCGTATCGGTTAAAATCATAAACACAAAATTAACAAAGGGTTTTATATTATTTTATAAATTAAGTCAAATGCAGTAGTAAAAGGGTTAACTATGTATTTTGTAGCCGGTAATAGGGTAGGTGGTCGCTTAAAAAAATCAAATTAAATTTTATAACTTTTTATGCCAAAATATTACCCAGTTCCGATATTTTCTTTCGAAACTAAATAAATAAATTTTTACCTTGCCACATAATCAATATGTATTAAAAATGCCTACTTCGTTATCCTATGCAATGTTACACGCCAAATGCCCACGTTGTAGGCAGGGCAAATTATTCGAAACACCAATGTACGGTTACAAAGCACAAAAAATGTACGAAAACTGCCCAAAATGTAATTTTAAATACGAAATAGAGCCAGGTTATTTTTATGCAGCCATGTATGTTGGTTACGCTTTTAATGTTGCAATGGCCGTTGCTATAGGTATTTTAACTTACTTAGTTACTCTTGAAGAACACTCGCCGTGGATTTATGTTGCTAACATTTTAATAGCCAGTATACTAGCTTCACCACTAAACTTTAGATACTCTCGCGTAATTTTATTGTATTGGCTATCGCCCAAAATAAAATATGTAGCCCATTATGACCATAATTAATCCTCAAACTCTACAATTTTTAACAAATTTATCTCTAAACAATAACCGAGATTGGTTTTTGGCAAACAAAGCCCATTACGAAACAGCCCTACAAAATGTTTTGGCTGTGGCCGATGCTGTGCTAGCGCAACTAAAAATAATTGATAAAAGCATACCCGAAACCTTAACGGCAAAAAAAAGTGTAATGCGTATTTACCGCGATGTAAGGTTTAGTAAAAATAAAGAACCCTATAAAAATAATTTTGGCATTGGTTTTTCGGCTATAGGTAAAAACAGTAATTACCCAGGTTATTACATACATATACAACCCAACCAAAGTTTTATTGCTGGTGGATATTGGATGCCCGAAGCCCAACACCTAAAAGCTATTAGGCAAGAAATTGATTATAACACAAGCCAATTTAAAGCTATTATTGAAAACCAAGATTTTGTAAATTGTTTTGGCAGTTTAAGCCAAAGCGATAAATTAAAAACTTGCCCTAAAGGCTACAGTGCCGATAACGAAAATATCGAACTATTAAAACTTAAAAGTTTTACGGTTTTTCATAGCTTTACCAACAATGAAATAACAAATAATACTATAATTACGCAAATAACAAACTGTTTATCATTAATTTATCCGTTTACCAACTTTTTAAAAAATGCCATACAATAATATGATGATGAGAAAATTTTTTCTAATTACCGCTACAACCTTATTTTTTTTGAGTTCTTGTGTAGTATTATCCAACAAAAAATACAAAAAATTACTTGCCCAGCAAGATTCGATAGCCAGCGGATGGGAAAAATGCCGCACCATTACCGCAGGGCTAGAAACCCAAAAAGCTAGCTTACAAGCCGATACTGCATTTTTACACCAGCAAATGGCTAGTTTAAATGAAAAATTAGCCGACCTAAATACCAATTATACCAAACTCCGCACCCATAGTTCGGGCGAAATAAACAAACTATCTGGTAATGTAGATAAGCTTTCGGGCGATTTAAACAAGCTATCCGACGACCTTAAACTACGCGAACAACGCCTGCGTGAAGTAGAAGAAATATTAAAAAAACGAGATGCCGCCACAGAAGCATTAAAAAATAAATTACAAAAAGCTTTGCTAGGTTTTACCGAAAATGGCTTAACCGTAGAAGTTAAAAATGGCAAAGTGTACGTATCATTAACCGATAAATTATTGTTTAGCAGTGGTAGCATAGTAATTGATGAAAAAGGGAAACAAGCCCTACAAGCCTTAGCAAAAGTATTAAATACACAACCCGATATTAACGTAGCCGTTGAAGGCCATACCGATAACCAAAAAGTAATTAATTTAGGGCAAATAAAAGACAATTGGGATTTAAGCGTACTAAGGGCCACATCGGTAGTAAGGTTTTTAACCGAACAGCAAAAAATACCTGCAGTACGCCTTACAGCAACAGGCAAAGGGCAGTACCAACCCATTGATGCTGCCAATACCAGCGAAGCCCGCAGTAAAAATAGGCGTATAGAAATAGTGCTTTCGCCAAAGTTAGATGAACTTTATAATTTGATAAAATAAGCGTTTAACACATTAGTTACAATAATTTTTAAGCTAAAAAAGAGCTTTCTAGATAGTTTTGTTGCTTAAACCCTATGCCTAAAATTTTAATACTACCCTAACAAATAAACTAATTGAGGTATTTTTTTCATATAGGCTACCATGGCACTGCTTACCACGGTTGGCAAAGGCATGCAAACATAGTAACCGTACAACAGGTATTGGAGCTAACGCTTAAAAAAGTGCTTAAAACCCCCATTGCCATTCACGGTTGTGGCCGTACCGATGCTGGTGTACATGCAAGCCAATATTTTTTTCATGCCGATATCGAGCCACAGTGGGATTATGATTTGGCTTTTAGGTTAAATAAAACATTGCCTGCCGCTATTGCTATATTTGATATTTTACCCATGAAAGGCTTGCCACACGCCCGTTTTGATGCTACACAGCGCACTTACAATTATTTTTTGCACACCTATAAACATCCTTTTTTAAACCAATTAAGTGCCATGTACGTATTGCCCAACTTACGTATTGATGAAATGCGTAAAGCACTTACTTTACTAACGCAATACAGCAATTATGCCGCTTTTTGCACATCGCCAGCCAAACACAACCATACAATATGCCATGTAACCGAAGCCAAAATATGTATAAATGATAAAGGCGATAAAATACGTTTTCAAATTTCGGCCAATCGTTTCCTTAGCCGTATGATACGTATTATTATGGCAAGGCTTTTAAAAATTGGCCAAGGCAAGTTAAGTATTGATGAATTTGAGGATTATTTTTTAAACATTCATCAAGCTATTGATGTGGTGCCTGCACAGCCTCAAGGATTGTATCTTTCAAAAATTGAGTACCCCTATTTAGATATTCAGCCTCGTACCGATTTTTTAAATGAGCTTATTTGGCAGTAGTAAGGGCGTAATAGTTTGTTTTTGAAACGTTTTAAAGGGTAATTACCAAAACTTAATTTTACTCAAAAATAGTTTGTAAACGTAAAACCAAAGTAAGTGTAACAAAGCTAACCGTATACATATTAGCCCATAAAACCATATTTTTATAGTTGTTTAAAGTAAATTATAAAGTTGTTTTACAATTAGAAAAAAAAATAATACAGCTAAACCTATTGTTAGTACAAATCCCACCCTAGTAAGTTGAGCTCAATAACAACTCCCATTGGTTTTGGTGTATTTGGATTTGGTAAAAGCCATCCTGCACATACTTGTATGCGTTTCGATAAATTATACATACCACCCAATACCGATACCGAAGCATCATTATTGCCGCTCACCCAATCGCCCATAAGGTACCATCTTTTGGCTATTTTACATTCGTAACCGCCCATTACACCAAAGGTGTTGCCCTGGCCAACAAACATTTTATTGGTATTGTAAAATCCGCCAACAAGCTTGCTTCCATTATTAATATGGTACGAGCCAATTAGGTACGAAAAATGATTTAACTGCTTGTTTTGTATTTTATTGCTTAAATTCCAACCTGCCTGCGCACCAGCATTTATTTGCCAATCGTGTGAAATAACAAATTGTTTTTGAACAGTTGCCATAGCTATAGGGTAAACGGCTCCTTTATCAGGATTATCGTTGTATAAAGCTCGCCAATTAGGACCAAAATAAATGCCTTTACCCACAATGTTAATGCCTGCATCCCAGCCTTTACCAAGTCCATAAACAACATGGGCTTTTGATTCTAATTTATCTTCATATACGTTAAATTGGTGTTGGTAAAAAAATTTTTTATGTTCAGTAATATCGCCCGATGGGATATTAAATAAATTTTGTTGCGCATAGATAGTATTTTGAAGAAATAAAAAAGTAAAGAAAATGCAAGCAAATAAAATTTTTTGTTTCATGAAATGTAAATGTGTGTTAAATGTTCATAATTTTATTAACGCTGTGTTCAACTGATAAGTGCAACACTTACCTTAAGCTGTAAAAATACTTCATTAGGAGTTAGATAACCAAATTTTCTTACAGGTCTGTTA
>RDYW01000044.1 GCA_004293485.1 Sphingobacteriales bacterium
AATCAATAACATACTTAATTCCCATTATTTGTAACTTTAATTTACTGATTTAATTCTCGGCTAAAATTGCCTCTATTTCTGTTATTTTTTATCCATTTTACTTAACATTTTTTAATACCCTTTTTTTAATCTAATAATTAAGTATAGTTGTATAAATAAAAAAATATAAACAAAAATTATTTTTCACACCATTAAACCTTTTACTACATTGCAAGTCTTCAACCTACAAAGGTTTATTTAATTTATGCTAGACGATGCGCTTATTATTTCGAAATTTAACGACGATAAAACCCGTGAACAAGCTTTTAACCTACTCATAAATAAATACCAGCAAAAAATATACTGGCAAATACGTCGCATTGTAATTAACCACGACGATGCCGATGATGTGATACAAGAAGTGTTTATTAAAATTTGGAAAAACTTAAGCTCTTTTAGGCAAGATTCGCAATTATACACTTGGCTTTACCGAATTGCCACCAACGAAAGCCTAACTTTTATAAAAAAAAAGCAAACTAAAAACAATATATCACTCGATGATTTATCGATTAAAATGAGCGAAAGTTTGAACTCCGACCCTTATTTTACTGGTAACGAGATAGAAAAAAAATTACAACAAGCCCTAATAGGCCTTCCCGAAAAACAACGTTTGGTTTTTAATATGCGCTATTATGATGACTTAAAATTTCAAGAAATATCAGACATTTTAGGAACAAGCGTAGGTGCACTTAAAGCATCGTACCATTTGGCCGCAAAAAAAATAGAACAATTTGTAAAAACCAACGATTAACTAAACTAAAGAGTGTAAATAAAATTTAAAAAAGTAAAACCATGGCCACACACGATAAAATAGATGGATTTACAGTTCCAAACGATTATTTCGATACGTTACCAAGCCGTATAAACACACATATTTTTATAACTAAGCTAAACGAAAGCAAATTAGCTTCGGGTTTTACAACCCCAAATTTATATTTCGATAATTTAGAAATTAAACTATCGCACCTAGCAAAAACAAATTATCATACACCAAAAGCATTAAAAATTTCCCCTCTTTACATTTCAAAATATGCTGCTGCCGCTTGCATTTTATTGGTTACATCTGTTGGTGTTTTTATAAAC
This sequence comes from Sphingobacteriales bacterium, assembly GCA_004293485.1. Classification (GTDB taxonomy): domain Bacteria; phylum Bacteroidota; class Bacteroidia; order Sphingobacteriales; family Sphingobacteriaceae; genus Pseudopedobacter. Next base: position 1,123 of record RDYW01000044.1, read on the forward strand.
ACTTCGTACCAATCAAAAACCCAAAACCTATTAACTAGTGTATCAAACGAAGAAATCGAACTATTTTTACAAAACGAAACAAATACGGCTGATATGCCTTTAATCATCGAAAATGTAGAAAACACGTATTTACAAGTTAACAAAAGCATAAGCAATAAAGACTTAAACGATTACCTAAACGAACCTATATAATGACGAAAATTATTAAACCAATTATCACGATCATTTTGTTTTGCCTTTCGGCAGATTTTACCATTGCGCAAGAACACAGAAAAGAAAAAATAGAAGCCATAAAAGTGGCTTTTATTACCAACAAACTAAATTTAACCCCCGATGAAGCACAAAAATTTTGGCCAGTATACAACCAATACCATAAAGAATTAACCGAACTATTCGAGCTACGCCGCGAAGCCCGCAAAAACGACGACAATTCTTTAGATGAAGATTTAGAATACGACATTAAAATAGTTGCCGTACGAAAAAAATATAGAAACGAATTTTTAAAAGTATTATCACCCGAAAAAACCAGCCATTTTTACCAAGCCGAACGAGAGTTTAGAGAAGAACTAATAAAACAACTTAAAAATAGACGCCAATAAAAAACAATTTTGGTTGTAAACACACATGAAAACTTACAAAAAATACTATACCATACCCGCCCCTCCAGATGAAGTATATTTGGCATTAACCAACCCATTAAGCATTAAACTATGGACCGGAGCCGAAGCCATAATGAGTACCGAAACAAATTCGGAGTTCTCTTTATTTGATGGCGATATTATTGGAAAAAATATAGCTTTCGAAGAAAATAAAAAAATAACACAACAATGGTATTTTGATGGGCAAAACGAAGCGTCGCTTGTTACCATTAAATTGCACCAACACCCCAAAGGAACATCGGTAGAATTACATCACACCAACATACCCGAACAAATTTATGATGAATTTGTAGACGGCTGGAACAGCAGCTACTTCGCTGAATTACACGAGTTTTTTGAAGATTAAAGCACCTCTACCCTATCGGTATTTTATAAACAAAAAAACATTTTACTTTTCAACTTTGATATTAAGCTTAAAAAGTTATTTTTGCAAAAATTAAACGTAACCTCGCTTTGTAAAGCAAAGCAATACACATAAAAAATATATAAAAATATATGCCAAACGTTGGAAAAATAGCACAAATTATCGGCCCAGTTGTCGATGTAAGTTTTGCAAATGATGAAGCTCATTTACCTAAAATTTACAGCGCACTGGTAATTACCAAAGAAAACGGACAAAAAATTGTTTTAGAAGTTCAACAACATTTAGGCGAAGACCGTGTACGAGCTGTAGCCATGGATAGTACCGATGGATTAGTACGTGGAATGGATGTTATAGACTCGGGCGACCCAATAAAAATGCCCGTTGGCGATGCCATTAAAGGCCGTGTTTTTAACGTAGTAGGCGATGCCATAGACGGTATCGAAAACCTAGATAAAACCAATGGAAAATCAATACACAACCAACCTCCTCGTTTCGAAGACTTATCTACCGAAAACGAAATACTTTTTACAGGTATTAAAGTAATTGATTTGCTAGAGCCTTATGCCAAAGGGGGTAAAATTGGTTTGTTTGGTGGTGCTGGGGTAGGTAAAACAGTATTAATTCAAGAGTTAATTAACAATATAGCAAAGGCTTACGATGGTTTATCGGTATTTGCAGGTGTGGGCGAGCGTACACGCGAAGGTAATGACTTGCTACGCGAAATGATAGAGGCAGGCATTATAAAATATGGCGACGATTTTAAACATTCGATGGAAGAAGGCGGCTGGGATTTAACCAAAATAGACCGTGAAGCGTTAAAAGATTCGAAAGCAACTTTCGTATTTGGCCAAATGAACGAACCTCCTGGTGCCAGAGCCCGTGTGGCTTTATCGGGTTTAACCATAGCCGAGTATTACCGCGATGGCGAAGCCGATGGGCAAGGAAAAGATATTTTATTTTTTATTGATAATATTTTCCGTTTTACCCAAGCAGGTTCCGAGGTTTCGGCATTGTTAGGCCGTATGCCATCGGCAGTAGGTTATCAGCCTACATTAGCTACCGAAATGGGCACCATGCAAGAGCGTATTACATCAACCAAACGAGGCTCGATTACATCGGTGCAAGCAGTTTATGTACCGGCCGATGATTTAACCGACCCTGCCCCAGCAACCACATTTGCCCACTTAGATGCTACCACAGTACTTTCGCGTAAAATTGCCGAGTTAGGTATTTACCCAGCTGTTGACCCTCTAGATTCTACCTCACGTATTTTAACTCCGGCCGTTGTAGGCGACGAGCATTATGCTTGCGCACAAAATGTAAAAGAAATTTTACAACGTTACAAAGAACTACAAGATATTATTGCCATTTTAGGTATGGATGAATTATCCGAAGAAGATAAATTAACTGTATCAAGAGCCCGTAGGGTACAACGCTTTTTATCACAACCTTTTCATGTAGCTGAACAATTTACGGGTTTAAAAGGTGTTTTAGTAGATATTAAAGATACCATTAAAGGTTTTAATATGATTATGAATGGCGAGGTAGATGAATACCCAGAAGCTGCATTTAACCTAGTTGGTAGTATCGAAGAAGCTATCGAAAAAGGTAAGAAAATTTTAGAAGAAGCTAACGCATAATCCTTTTTTTTAATGATTTTAGAAATATTAACCCCCGATAAAAAAGTATTTGAAGGCGAAGTTACTTCGGTTACAGTACCAGGTAAGCAAGGTTTATTTGAAATTTTAAATAACCATGCTCCTATAATTTCGACCTTAGATGATGGTAAAATTACCGTTCGAAGCCATAAAAACGAGCAATTTTTTACTATTTCGGGTGGTGCCGTTGAAGTAATAAACAATAAAATAATTGTATTAGCCGAAAGTGTTTTATCAAAATAAACTTAATGTAAGTTACCTAAAAGCCCGATGTTAAAAAACATCGGGCTTTTTTTTGCCCATTATAGGGTTAATGATTATATAAGGCCTTAAAGCAGTTTTAAGCGTTTATAAAACCCAAATTATACTTTAGTTTAAAAGAATAGATATTCGAACATCTTTACAAAGTTTTAAATAAAATAAACCCATTTTCTTCGTTTTTTAGTAAATTACAAGTACTAATTTTCGGTTTAATATTTGAAACGCCAGATAACATGTTTAAACAATATCTGTTTTTATTAAAAATTTAGATTTATTATTTATTAATCTATCTTTGCAAGATGTTTAAAAACAAGCTATTCTTTTTTTTAATTGCTTCGGTTTTGTGTTTTACCGTTTTTACGGGATGTAAAAGCCGTTTCGAAAAGTTAAAAGCCAGTACCGATGTATCAAAAAAATATCAAGAAGCCATCCGATTGTATAATAATAAAGATTATGCAAAGGCTTTAATTTTATTTGATGATTTAACACAACGTTACCGAGGTAGGGCCGAAGCCGAAGATTTATATTATTATTATTCGTTTACAAATTATAAGTTAAAAGATTATTTATCAGCTAGATATCATTTTAAAACCTTTGCCGAAACGTACCCAACCAGCAACAGAGCCGAAGAGTGTAGGTTTATGGCTGCGTATTGTTTTTACCAAGACTCACCTAATTTTTCGCTCGACCAAGAAAACACCTACAAAGCCATTGAAGCATTGCAACTATTTATAAACTTGTACCCTCAAAGTACACGAATAGCCGAAGCAAGTAAATTAATACAGGATTTAAGAGACAAATTAGAAAAAAAATCGTATGCTAATGCCAACTTATTTTTATTAATAGGCGATTATCAATCAGCAGTAATTGCTTTTCGTAATTCGATACGCGATTACCCTGATACAAAATTTGCTGAAGAAATGGAGTTTTTAACCATAAAATCTTTATACCTTTACGCAAAAAATAGTTACGAAACTAAACAAGAAGATCGCTATACCGAAACTATTGATGAGTATAACCGCTTTATAGAAAAATATCCTAAAAGCACTTACACTAAAGAAGCCGATAAGTTAAAATACGATTCGGAAAAAGGTATCGAAAAAGCAAAAAACATTTTGGCATTAAGCCTCGAATATAAAAAAGTACAAAATGACACAAAACAATAACGATAAACCAACCGTTGCAAGCTCAACGGTTACCCGAGATTTGAGAGAGTTTGATAAAACTACTGAAAATACCTACGAATCGTTGGTAATTATTAGTAAAAGAGCTAACCAAATTGCCTCAAACATCAAAGAAGAACTGCATGGTAAACTATCCGAATTTACCAACTCAAACGACAATTTAGAAGAAGTGTTTGAAAACAGAGAACAAATAGAAATATCTAAATTTTACGAAAAAATGCCTAAACCTACTTTGGTGGCCATCGACGAATTTTTACACGATAAAGTGTATTTCAGAAATCCTGCCAAAGAAGAAGCTTAATTTTTTATCTTTAAGTAATTATAAAATTATGCTTAAAGATAAAAATATAATTATTGCAGTATGTGGCAGTATTTCGGCTTATAAAGCTGCCGAACTTATAAGAATTTTTGTAAAAGCAGGCTCAAATGTAAAAGTGGTAATGACAGCTAGTGCTACCACTTTTATAAGTCCACTTACCCTTGCTACGCTATCAAAAAACCCTGTTTTGGTGAATTATTTTAACACCGAAACAGGCCAATGGCATAACCATGTAGAACTTGGTTTGTGGGCACATGCCATTATTATTGCGCCAGCAACAGCAAATACCTTAGCCAAAATGGCAAACGGCATTTGCGATAATTTACTTACAGCAGTATATTTATCGGCCAAATGTCCGGTGTTTTTAGCCCCAGCCATGGATGTTGATATGTGGCAACATCCATCTACACAAAAAAACATTAAGCAACTAATTGGTTATAACAACATACTTATCCCTCCTACTCATGGCGAACTAGCTAGTGGTTTAATTGGGCAAGGGCGATTAGCCGAACCTACAGATATTTTTAATTTTACTGAAAATTATTTTTTAAATAACCAAACACTAAAAGGTAAAAACATACTTATTACTGCAGGCCCTACCCAAGAAAATATCGACCCTGTAAGGTATATAAGTAACCAATCTTCGGGTAAAATGGGCTATGCTATTGCCCAATGCTGTGCCAATTTAGGTGCCCAAGTAACCTTAATAAGCGGCCCTACAACGCTAAACATCCAACACCAAAACATCAATAAAATAAGTGTTATTACTGCCGATGATATGTTTACAGCCGTTCATCAATATTTTGCTGGGGCCGATGCTTGTATAATGTGCGCCGCCGTAGCCGATTATGCCGTTAAAAATATTGCAAGCCTAAAAATTAAAAAAAACAAGCAAAATTTAACCCTACAGCTAGTAAAAACAAAAGATATTTTGGCCAGCCTAGGTAAAACAAAAACCGTTAAACAATTATTAATAGGCTTTGCCCTAGAAACCAACGATGAAGAAAACAACGCCATAAAAAAATTAAAACAAAAAAATTTAGATTTAATTATCCTCAATTCATTAAACGATAACGGGGCAGGTTTTAAAACCGAAACAAATAAAATTACTATAATTGATAAAAACTTACAAAAAACAACGTTTAGTTTAAAAAGTAAACATGAAGTGGCCAAAGATATTTGTACAAAAATTATCGAATTGTTTTAATATGAAAATATACTGCACCATATTATTGGCTATTTTTTTAAGTACTAATTGCCTAGCTCAAGATTTAAACGCTAGGATACAAATACTATCGCCCAAAATACAAAGCAATAATAAACGGGCGTTAGATGTACTTGAACTTGCCATACGCGAATTTTTAAATAACCGTAAATGGACTACCGACCCCATAAAATCAAACGAGCGCATTGATTGTAATTTTGTTATAAACATTACCGAATGGGATGGCTCTAACGTGTTTAAAGCCGAGGCGCAAATAGTATCCAGTAGGCCTATTTTTGGGTCATCGTATAATAGCCCTTTATTAACTGTAAACGATAGAAACTTTGAATTTAACTACTCAGAGGGTGAAACATTAGAATATAACGACCAAAATTTTACCTCTAACATAACCTCGTTGTTAGCATTTTATGCCAACATCATAGTAGGTATGGATTACGATAGTTTTTCGAAACTGGGCGGTTCGGCTTATTTTGCCAAGGCTCAATTAATTGTAAATAATGCTCAAAATGCAAATTTTGTAGGCTGGAAAGCATTTGATAACCTACGCAACCGCTATTGGATTTCAGAAAACTTTAACAGCGCAACCTACACACCCCTACGAGAATTGCAATACACTTACCACCGCTTAGGTTTAGATGTTATGGCCGCTAATAACACCGAAGCCAAACAAATAATAGCAAAAGCACTGCCCGATTTGGCCACTATTGATAAGCAAAAACAAGGTTCGATTATTAATCAAATATTTTTTTCGGCTAAGGCCGAAGAAATTATTGGTGTATTTTTAAAGGCCGACCCATCCGAAAAAATTAAAATATACAACCTACTGGCCGAGGTTGACCCACTTAATTTAACCAAATACGAAGAATTAAAAAAAGGTAAATAATTATCGTTAACCAATACTATGCTTCTACACCTTTCTATAAAAAACTACGCATTAATAGATAACCTCGAAATACATTTCGATAAAAACTTAAATATAGTTACTGGCGAAACAGGTGCAGGTAAATCAATTATACTAGGTGCACTTTCGCTAATATTGGGGCAGCGGGCCGATAGCAAATATTTTTTTAACCAACAAAAAAAATGCGTAATAGAAGGTTTTTTTAACATTAACCAATACCACCTTAATGCTTTTTTTGATGATAATGATTTGGATTATAATGCCGAAACTATATTACGGCGTGAAATATCAACCGATGGAAAATCGCGGGCCTTTATAAACGATAGCCCCGTAAACTTAAACACACTTAAAAACCTGGGTCAAAAATTAATTGATATACACTCGCAACACGCAAATTTAGAAATTAACCAAGCTGATTTTCAGTTAATGGTGGTAGATGCTATAGCAAACCACCAGCCTTTGCTTAATAACTATAACACAAGTTTTAAAACTTACAAAGCATCCCACAATAAGCTAAAAGAAATATTGGCGCAAAACGAAAAACAAAAACTAGAGCTTGATTATTTAACGTTTCAGTTTACCGAACTCGAAAACGCAAAAATTTTACCTAACGAGCAAGAGATTTTAGAAAATGAATTAAACGCCCTAACCCATGCCGAAGAAATAAAACGTAACCTACTTACAGCCAGTATGCTGCTGCAAGCACAAGAGCAAAACGCATTATTGCTTTTAGAAACGGCTGCACAACAATTACAAAGCATCGAAAAATACATCCCCAACATTACCGAACTTTATTTGCGCCTAAAAAGTAGTAGGATAGAAGTAAAAGATATAGCCTCCGAAATAGAAAATTTAGAACAAATTACCATTTTTGACGATGCAAAATCAAACCAAATAAACGAACGTTTGGGCTTACTTTACACCTTACAAAAAAAGCATCATGTAACTACCAACTCCCAATTGTTGCTTTTGCAAGAAGAGTTATCGATAAAACTAAATAAAATTTTGTTTACCGATGAGGCTATTACACAGTTACAAGCATCGCTACAAAAGCAAAAAGAGGAGTTAATAACACTGGCAAAGCAAATATCAAACAACCGTAAAAAGGCTATACCTGATATCGAAAAATATGTTCAAGATAATTTGTTTGAAATAGGAATGCCAAACGCTAAAATAAACATAAACCAAGTAATTGCACACGCTAACGATTTTGATAGCCATGGCATAGATACGATAAAATTTTTGTTTTCGGCAAATAAAGGACAGCAACTAAGTGAACTGAGTAAAATAGCTTCGGGTGGCGAGCTATCGCGATTAATGCTGGCTATAAAATCGCTAATAGCGAAAAAAACTGCTTTACCAACCATAATTTTTGATGAAATAGATACCGGCATATCGGGCGAAGTAGCCAACCGAGTAGGAAAAACAATGGAATTACTAGCGCAAAATATGCAAGTTATTGCCATAACGCATTTACCACAAATTGCAGTAAAAGGCCAAGCACATTATTTTGTATTTAAAGAAATTAAAAACGATTTTACTTACACACAATTAAAAAGGCTAAATCATGAAGAAAGAGTGCTTGAAATAGCCAAAATGCTAAGTGGCGAAAACCCTAAACTAGCAGCTATGCAAAACGCTAGAGAATTATTAAATTGATAAAAAGATTGTAGTAAATTTGATTTTTTACTACTATTAAATAAAAATACTTTAAACTAAAACAAAAACAAAATGGCATACAACTTATTAAAAGGGAAAAGAGGAATTATTACAGGTGCTTTAGATGCAAATTCTATAGCTTGGAAAGTGGCACAAAAAGCACATGATGAAGGGGCAACCTTTGTATTAACCAATGCCCCAATTGCTATGCGCATGGGCGAAATAAATAAACTGGCCGAAGAAACAGGATCAACAATTGTACCTGCCGATGCTACCAGTATCGACGATTTAACCAACCTATATACCAAAGCACAAGAGGTCTTAGGGGGTAAAATAGATTTTGTTTTACACTCTATTGGTATGAGTGTAAATATCCGTAAGAATATACCCTACACCGAATCTAACTACGATTATTTTGCCAAAGGTATTGACGTTTCGGCTATGTCGTTTCATAAAATGCTGGCTGTAGCTAAAAAATTAGATGCCATAAACGAAGGAGGCAGCGTGGTAGCTTTAACCTATATGGCAGCCCAACGTACCTACCCATTTTATACCGATATGGCCGATATTAAAGCAATGTTAGAAAGCATTGCCCGTAGTTTTGGCTACCATTACGGGTTGGATAAAAAAGTGCGTATTAATACCGTATCGCAATCGCCTACTAAAACCACCGCTGGTACAGGTATTAAAGGCTTTGGCGATTTTTACGATTATGCCAACGCTATTTCGCCGCTAGGCAATGCCGATGCCGAATCGTGTGCCGATTATTGCATTTCCTTATTCTCTGATTTAACTCGTATGGTAACCATGCAAAATCTTTTTCACGATGGTGGATATTCATCAACTGGGGTAAGTATGGATGTGATGCAAAAATTAGGTATTGCCAACCAATAAAAATGTATTAAAAAAAAATGTCTATTTATAACTTAATAAATAGGCATTTTTTTTTAAATATGTATTTTACAACACTTTTGTGTTTATTTTTATGGCTCATACAATTTGTTAAATATTACCACTACCCATGAGCGAAAACCCACAGCTTGATTTGGCTTTTAACTATGTAGCACACACCAATAAAAATATTTTTTTAACGGGCAAAGCAGGCACAGGCAAAACTACTTTTTTACATCATCTTAAAAAAACTACACCCAAGCGAATGGCAATAGTTGCACCCACAGGTGTAGCCGCAATTAATGCTGGGGGTGTTACCATTCACTCGTTTTTTCAGCTACCTTTTGGCCCCTACATACCACAAACGGCAGGTAGCAAACGCCCCTCAACCTTGCAAAGGAAATTTAGTAACGATAAAATTAATTTAATACGTAGCCTTGATTTGTTGGTTATTGATGAAATAAGTATGGTACGGGCCGATACTTTAGATGGTATAGATGAAGTATTACGACGCTACAAAAACCCCAACCAGCCTTTTGGCGGTTTACAATTATTAATGATAGGCGATTTGCACCAGCTATCGCCCGTTATTAAAGATGATGAATGGCAAATATTACAACCCTACTACCCCAATATTTATTTTTTTAGTAGCCATGCCTTACTTAAATCGATACCCGTAAGCATCGAATTAAAACATATTTACAGGCAAAGCGATACCCTGTTTATTGAATTATTAAATAGCATACGCAATAACCAATTATCCGAAACGGTTTTAAATAAACTAAACGAAAGATACATACCTAATTTTTCGCCCAGCAAGGATGAAGGTTACATTACACTTACTACCCATAATTATACCGCACAAAGCATTAACGATACAAAATTAGCCCAATTAAAGCAAGACACTAAAATATATACCGCTATTATAAATGGCGATTTCGACGAAAAAACTTACCCAACATTACTAAATTTAGAATTAAAACTGGGTGCGCAGGTAATGTTTGTTAAAAACGATCCGACGGCAAGTAAGCAATTTTATAATGGTAAAATAGGTAAAATTACCCGCATAAGTTACGATGTTATACATGTACAATGCCCTAATGAGGATAAAGAAATAGCAGTTACAGCCCTTGATTGGACAAACATAAAATTTACATTAAACACAAGTACCAAGCAGGTAGAAGAGCAAATAATGGGCTCGTTTACACAATTTCCCTTAAAACTGGCTTGGGCCATAACCATACATAAAAGCCAAGGCTTAACTTTCGATAAAGCTATTATTGATGCTAATTTAGCCTTTGCATTTGGACAAGTATATGTGGCTTTAAGCCGATGCAAAAGTTTTGAAGGCATGGTTTTACGGTCGCCAATAATAGCCGATAGTGTAAAAACCAGCACCACAGTAAGCGATTATACCAAAAATAACGAACAAAATCCGCCTAGCGAAACCCATTTAATGATAGCTAAAATTGCTTACCAACAAAGCTTATTGCTTGATTTAATAGATTTTAGCAAAATAAAATACCGCATATTTGGCGTAGGTAAACTGGTGGAAGAAAACTATAGTATATTTTTACCAAGCTTACTCAGCGAAATTACTTTTATGAAAACTGCAACTGATAAACATATTTATGCTGTTGCTAGTAATTTTAAAAACCAACTAAACCAATTATTTAAACCCGATGTACAGCCCGAATTAGATGAAAATTTACAAACAAGGGTACAAAAAGCCAGTGCCTACTTTTCACAAAAGTTAGATGAAATTGTAGCTCAACCGCTTATAAAATTAAATATAAGCACCGATAATACGGCTATAAAAAAATCGATAAGTGAAGCAATTGAGCAGTTAAAAAAAGAAGTTTTTGTTAAAATAACAGTATTAAAAAACTGTATCGGTGGCTTTAGTAGCCTTACCTATTTACAAAGTATCAGCAATGCCGAAATTGATTATTTGGCTTTAAATAGTAATACAAATTCTAAAGAGGTAAGTATTGATATAAGCAATATTTCACATGGTAATTTATATAAAACGCTTACATTGTGGCGAAATAAAGAAGCAAACGAAAAAAAAATACCTATTTATATGGTACTTTCGCAAAAATCACTCTTATCTATCCTCGAGTTTTTACCTGCCAATATTAAAGAGCTTGAACATACCAAAGGAATAGGTAAAAGTACCGCCAACCGTTATGGTAAAGTAATTTTAGATATGGTAAACAATTATTGTACCGAAAATAAAGTAGAACGGGGCGAATTTTTACTACCCAAAATAAAAATAGATACCAAGCAGGTATCGTTCGATTTATTTAAAGCAGGCAAAACCATACAACAAATAGCCACCGAACGAAACCTTGCCACATCTACCATACAAGCACACTTGGCACACTATATACTTGATGGTAAAATACTTGTAACCGAAATTATGGATGTAGAAAAATTAAAAATAATAATGGCTCATTACCAACAATTTCCTGATATGTCCAACGGCGAAAGAAAAATAGCACTAGGCGAAACCATAAGCTACCCCGACTTAAAAGCAGTAAGTAACCATATTGCGTTTACCGAACAGGCCAACCATTTAAAATAATGTGTTACTTGCTTTAAATGGTTTGCTTATCTTAACCGACCGAAAAAAGAATATAAAATTGTAGATGAAAATAATAGAATTGAAACCCCGAAAGGCATTAAACAAAGCCTTTTTAAAAGTAAAACCGAACAGGACTGAAATTGAAGGTTTCAAGACCAATCTCATTGCTTTACTTGACAGGATAAATGACACCGAAAGCGAAGAGTTTCATAAAAACCTTGTTATTGACTTTTTAAAGAAAACATATTACGAACCAAACCATTATATAAATACTAAAGGACGAAACGACCTTGTTATACACAATGGCAATACGTTTAAAAGTTCCGTTGGTGTAATCATTGAAGCTAAAAAGCCTACCAATAAATCGGAAATGCTTACCACTAAAAAACTGAATGTAAAAGCGTTTCAGGAATTAGTGCTTTACTATTTACGAGAAAGAATTACGCACAAAAATATTGAAGTAAAACATTTGGTAGCAACCAACATTAACGAATGGTTTATTTTTGACGCTACCCTATTCGAAAGGCTTTTTGCACAAAACAAAAACCTTGTAAAACAATTTACAGAATTTGAAGACGGACGTTTGGCAGATACAAAAACCGATTTTTTTTACAAACAAATTGCCGAGCCTTTTATCAACCAAATATTGGCCCCACACCCTTCGGGCTGGGTTGGTGGTGGGCTTGAATTTACGTACTTTAATATTCAGGACTATCAAAAACCGTTACGCAATACTAACAAGGCAGACGATAATTCGCTTATTGCTTTATTCAAACTTTTATCGCCACAACATCTTTTAAAACTTCCTTTCACTAACGATAGCAACAGCCTTGACAAACGCTTTTACAGCGAGTTATTGCACATTATTGGCTTAACCGAAACCAAAGAAGGAAACAAGAAACTTATTGAACGAAACAAAACTGGCGAAAGACATTCGGGAACTATACTCGAAGATGCCATTATTCAGCTTGACAGTTTAGATAAACTAAGCCGATTAAACAAACCAAACCAATTTGGTAGCACACAACAAGAAAGGCTTTTTAATGTAGCCCTCGAACTTTCTATCACTTGGATAAACCGCATACTGTTTTTAAAGTTGCTAGAAGCCCAACTTATTACTTACCACAAAGGCAACAAATCGTATTCGTTTTTAAACCTTCAGAAAATCAAAAACTATGATGACCTAAATAACTTGTTTTTTCAGGTATTGGCTCGTAAGTATAGTAACAGAAATGATGATGTAAAAAAAGCTTTTGAAAAAGTTCCTTACCTAAATAGTTCGCTTTTTGAACCAACAGAAATTGAGCAAGTAACCTTTTTTATAAGCAATTTAAACGACGATAAGAAAATACCAATTATTTCAACCACCGTATTAAAAAACAACCAAGGCAAAAAGCGAACAGGAAGTTTAAATACATTGGAATATATGTTTGAGTTTTTAAACGCATATGATTTTAGCAGTGAAGGTTCTGAAGAAATACAGGAAGATAACAAAACACTTATTAATGCTTCGGTTCTCGGATTAATTTTCGAGAAAATAAACGGCTACAAAGACGGTTCATTTTTTACTCCGGGTTTCATTACGATGTATATGTGTCGCGAAACTATTCGCAAAGCGGTGGTTCAAAAATTTAACGATTATTGTTTGAAATATGATTTAATGATAAACAAGATTGAAGACATTTACGAACTAATACCACTAAAGATTTCGAGAAAAAAAGCCAATGAGATAGTTAATTCTCTAAAAATTTGTGACCCTGCGGTAGGTTCGGGGCACTTTTTAGTCTCGGCACTCAATGAAATGATTGCCATAAAAAATGATTTAAAAATTTTAGAAGATAAAGAAGGAAAATCGTTGCACCGATACGAAATAGAAGTAGTAAATGATGAATTGATTGTAACAGACGAAGAAGGAGAACTTTTTGAATACAACCCAAGTAACAAAGAAAGCCAACGCATACAAGAAACACTTTTCCACGAAAAGCAAACCATTATTGAAAACTGCCTTTTTGGTGTAGATATTAATACCAACTCGGTAAAAATTTGCCGTTTGCGTTTGTGGATTGAATTATTAAAAAACGCTTATTACAAAACCGATATAACCCACGGTTTAAACCGTGAACTATGGGAATTAGAAACACTACCAAATATCGACATCAATATAAAATGTGGTAACTCATTAGTAAGCCGTTTTGCTATTGATGCTGATTTAGCCCACGGTTTAAACAGTGGGCTAAAAAGCAAATGGAATATAGATACCTATAAAATAGCAGTATCTACATACCGTAACGCCGAAAGCAAAGAACAGAAAAGAGAAATGGAACGACTAATTGCCGATATAAAATCGGATTTTAGAAGTGAAATTTCGTTGAACGACCCCAAAGTAAAAAAGCTACGGAAACTATCAGGCGAATTGTTTCAAATGACACATCAGACACAACTTTTTGAAATGAGCAAAAAAGAAAAAGCCGACTGGAACAAAAAAGTAACACAGCTATCCGATGAAATCAAAAAATTAGAAATAGAAATTGAAGATATAAAAGCCAACAAGATTTTTGAAAATGCTTTTGAATGGCGTTTTGAATTCCCAGAAGTGCTAAACGATGATGGCGATTTTGTGGGCTTTGATGTAGTGATTGGAAATCCGCCGTATTTTACAATTTCAAACCTTGAAAAGCAATTTTTGAATTATTTTGAAAGCATAAATTTAAAAACTTTTATAAAAAGTACTGACATTTATTGTGTATTCATTGAACTTGCGAAAAAAATTGGAAGTAAACTCGGAAGAAATCACTTTATAGTTTCAAATAAATGGCTTACAGCAAACTATGGCGAAAAAACACGAACTTTTTTATCAGAACACACCAGCAATATTTTTATTATTGATTTTAATAAGCATCAAATATTTGAAGAAGCACTAGTTGATGCTTGTTTATTGTCGTTTTCAAACCAAAATGGCAAAAGAACTGATTACTTAGAGTTTGATGTAAAAGAAAAATCTGAAAACATAACAGATTTTTTAAATGAAATCCAATCTTCAACAAAAATTATTAATCTAAACGATACTTGGAATTTGGGGGGATTTCAATACGAAAGTATTAGAGAAAAAATCGAAAAAAATGGTAGAGTTTTAAATACTTGGGATGTAAAGTTTTACAGAGGAATTACAACTGGTTTCAACGATGCATTTGTAATTGACTTAGAAACTAAAAATAGATTAATAAATGAAAATAAAAAAAATGCTGAAATCATAAAACCACTTTTGAGGGGTAGAGATATTAAAAAATATGGGTTTGAAAAAAGATTACTTTGGTTAATTAACACACATAATGGTTTAAAATCAGAAAAACTAAATCCAGTTAATGTGCCAGAAACTTTCCCTTCAATTTACAATTACTTGAATAATTTTAAGGAAAAACTTTTAAACAGAATAGATAAAGGTAACGATTGGTTTAATTTAAGAAATTGTACCTATTTAAAAGAATTTGAGAAAGAAAAACTAGTTTTCACAAAAGCCTCAAAAATACAAGCTTTTGCCTATGATAACAAAGGACATTTTGTGCTCAATACAAGTTATATTTTAGTAGGAGAAAAGTTAAAATATCTTTTGGGAATTTTAAATTCTAAGTTTTTTCAGTTTGCTTTTATTAAATTTTATCAAAGTGGAGGTATTGATGGCGAAATTACTGTTCAAGCCATTGAGAAAGTGCCAATTTTTTATCCAAACCCAAAAGAAGAAAATTTGATGATAAAACTTGTTGATAAAATCATAGAATTGAAAGAAAAAAATAAAAACACCACCGCTTTAGAAACCCAAATAAACCAATTGGTTTACCAGCTTTACAACCTAACCGAAGAAGAAATAAAAATTGTGGAAGGAAATGGTTAAAACCATTCAAACAACATTGTTTACTAAACATAGCCCACGGTTTAAACCGTGGGCTATGTAAAAGCGAGTAAAACAAACCGTTTCAACGGTTTATGAATTAAAAGAAGAAGAAATAAAAATTGTGGAAGGAAATGGTTAAAACCATTCAAACAACATCGTTTACTAAACATAGCCCACGGTTTAAACCGTGGACTATGTAAAAGCGAGTAAAACAAACCGTTTCAACGGTTTATCAAACATAAAAAAATGAAATAATTATGCCACATTCATTCAATAAAATATGGATACACGCCATTTGGGCAACAAAAGAAAGAGAACCATTTATTCATATAAGTCTTGAACAAAAGGTACATCAATATATTGCCGAGCAATTGCGAGAACAAGGTTGTCCTGTAAGAATCATCAATAGCATGCCCGACCATATTCATTGTTTGTTTTTGTTGAATCCACAAAAATCTATAGCAGAAGTAATCAAACAAATTAAAGGCAGCAGCTCTCATTTTATAAATCAAAATGATTTGATTTCGGAAAAATTTGCCTGGCAAACAGGTTATGCCGCATTTTCAGTTTCCGAATCGGGTGTTGAAAAAGTTTTTCAATACATTAAAAATCAGAAATCACACCATCAAAAAAAAATGTTCCAACAGAAATACGATGACTTTATAAAATTATATGGCCTAAATAATGATTGATTTAGAAACCCAAATAAATCTATTGGTTTACGAACTTACCGAAGAAGAAATAAAAATTGTGGAAGGAAATGGTTAAAACCATTCAAACAACATCGTTTACTAAACATAGCCCACGGTTTAAACAGTGGGCTATGTAAATGAGTGAAATAATAACAACCCGTTTCAACGGTTTTTGAATTAAAAGAAGAAGAAATAAAAATTATAGAAACACCATAAACAAACAACACCAGCCAGTTGGTATGCAAGTTTGTGTTAAAAATGCGCCAGTAGGCAAAGCCGCAATCCATTATAAATACAAAAAAAATAAAATAATAGGTAAATAATTGCAATAATTTGCGTTATTTAAAACAATGATTAAAAAGGCTTTATCAATTGTTATATGCTTGCTGGCAATGCAACAAGTGCGGGCGCAATTTAAAACCGATTTTTTTGTAAAAAAACTAGCCATAACCGATACCCTACAAATTGATAGTTTAAGTATTTTGCCCAATTCGTTGCGGCTATCTATCAACAATATAGCTATTGATACCGCTAGTTATAAAATTAATTTTTCGGCTTCGTACATTACTTGGCTGGTAAAACCAATTGCAGATTCGGTACAAATAAGCTACCGTGTTTTCCCGCTTTTATTTACTAAAAAGTACGCCAATAAAAACCTAAACTTAATAGCTCCTACAACTATTAGTGGCTACAAAGGCTTAGTTTACCGAGTTAACAATAACGAAAACACCGTTTTTAGCCTTTCGGGATTTGATAAAAGTGGTAGCATATCTCGCAGTGTAGGCTTTGGTAACAACCAAAATCTTACCTTAAACTCTAATATGGTATTACAGCTTTCGGGCAAAATAAATAAAGAAATAGAAATATTGGCCGCCATTTCCGATGATAATTTACCCATACAACCCGATGGCAATACCCAACAGCTAAACGATTTCGACCGTGTATTTATCCAGCTAAAACGAAAACAAGCCACCCTTATAGCTGGCGATTACGAACTGCGTAAGCCCGATAGCTATTTCATGAACTATTTTAAACGTACCCAAGGAGCGTATGTATCCAATATTTTTAAAGATAAAAAGCAAAATATGTACACCAGCCAGCTGGCAGGTGCCATAGCCAAAGGCCGAAGTGCCCGCAACCAAATTACCGCTATTGAGGGTAACCAAGGTCCTTATAGGTTATTGGGCAATAATGGCGAACAGTTTATTGTGATATTATCGGGTACCGAGCGGGTTTTTATTGATGGCGAATTAGTGTTGCGTGGGCAAGATAACGATTATGTAATTGATTATAATACCTCCGAACTTACCTTTACCACCAAACGCTTAATTACCCAAAACCTGCGAATTAACGTAGAGTTTGAGTACTCGGATAAGGTATTTGCCCGAAGTTTGGTTTTTGCGAACCAAAATTTTGAAAGCAAAAAACTAAAAATTGGCTTTAATTATTATAACGAACAAGATAACCCCAACCAGCCATTTTTACAAACCCTTAGCCAACCCCAAAAAGATTTTTTAAAAACCATAGGCAACAACATTAACCAAACTTTTTTTAGTAATGTAAACGAAGTAGCATTTAACCGTAACGAAATACTTTACCGCCTTGTAGATAGTTTAAATACAAGCATTTATATATACAGTACCGATTCGTTAAAAGCAAAATATAGGCTAGGTTTTACCCTGCTAGGTAGCGGAAAAGGAAACTATAAACTTAAAACCGATGCTAACGCCAATGGCAGGGTATTCGAGTATGTGCCACCCATTAATGGCATAATGCAGGGCGATTACGAGCCTATTACCCTATTGGTAACCCCAAAAAAACAACAATTAATTACCCTAAATACCAATTATAAACTGGGCAAACGCACCGCTATATTTACCGAAACAGCCTTTAGCAATAACGATGTAAACCTGTTTTCGCCCGTAAACAATGCCCAAAACCAAGGCATAGCCTACAAAATTATAGCCAACCATGCCCACCTTATTAACGGTAACGACAGCACAGGCCTACAACTAAAAAGCCAAATAGCTTACGAGTATGTAAACAAACAGTTTAAACCGCTAGAAAGGTACCGAACCGTAGAGTTCGACCGAGATTTTAACCTTGCCGGGATAAATAATGCCACCGCAGGCAACGAAAACTGGCTAAGTGCCCAGCTACAATTATACAAATCGCCCTTAAAACAAGTACTTTACCGCATTAATAATTTTAATAGGCAAAATGTTTATACAGGGTTTCAACACGCTATTAATGCCAATTACGAAATAAAAAGCCACCAAATTACCTATACCGCCAGCTTGCTAAACTCCCACAACAACCTTAACCAGCAAGGCAGTTTTTTACGGCAATACCTCAAATACCTTAAAAAATTTAAAAGCCTAGAAACTGGTTTTAACTTTGAGCAGGAGCAAAATAAAACCAAAGATATGGCCACCAATATATATAGCTTACAAAGTTTTGCTTACCGCCAATACCAGTTGGTGCTACAAAATACGCCTATATCTAAAAATAAATTTTCGTTTGCATACACCACAAGGTTTGATAATTTGCCTTTCGGCGATAACTTAAAAGCGTTTAGCAAAGGCAATATTTATAGCGCTAGGGCGGAGTTTAATAAAAACCCGAATTCGCAATTATCCTTTAACACATCGTACCGAACTGTATTATACACCCAAAAAGACAGCCTAAAAAACGACGAAAAAACCCTGCTAGGCCGTGTTGATTATAATTTTAAAGCCTTACGGGGATTTATCATCCTTAATACTTTTTACGAATTAGGCACAGGGCAAGAGCCCAAGCGAGAGTTTACCTACCTAGAAGTACCCGCCGGCCAAGGCATATACGCCTGGAACGATTATAACCAAAATGGCATTAAAGAGCTAAACGAATTTGAAATATCACGCTTTACCGACCAAGCAAAATATATACGCATATTTAGAACCACCAGCCAATTTATACGGTCTAATTTTACCGCTATTAACCAAAACCTAGCCTTAAACCTAGCATCGTTATTTAAAACCAAGCAAAGTAATTTTTACACCTTCATTAAAAAAATAAGCACCATTACCGCCCTCCGAATTGATAAAAAACTACTATTAGGTAACGATGGTGTGGCAGCTTTTAACCCTTACCAAACCAATATTAATAACGATAAACTATTGGCTTACAATCAGTTTTTTAGAAACACACTGTTTTTTGACCGCATAAACCCAATATTTGGTATTGATATAAATTACCAACAAACCGCCAGCCGCATATTGCTAACCAACGGTTTTGATAGCCGTAAGCGCAGCGAAAACAGCCTACGCCTGCGCTGGAACTTTGTACAAAAAGCCAATTTTATGGTAGAAATAAAACAGGGAAACAAACTGTATTTATCCGAACTTTTTGGTGCCAATAACTATGTAGTTAAATTTTACGAAACCCAGCCCGAGTTTAGCTACCAATTTACCACCGATTTTAAAACCATATTTTCGGGCGCATTAAGCCAGCAAAAAAACGATGCGCAATATGGTGCCGAAAGTACCCTCAACTTTAGGCTTAGCACCGAAGTAAAATATAATTTACTTAAAAAAGGTGTGTTTTCGGCCCGTGTAAATAGTATTAACAACAAGTTTAAGGGTAAAAATAATACCGCTGTAGCTTACGAATTATTAGATGGCTTACAACCTGGCAACAACCTAACTTGGGCTATAAGTTTTCAGCGCACCATATCCAATGGCATACAGCTAAACCTAAGCTACGAAGGCCGAAAAGCCGCCGATGTACGCACCATACATACAGGTGGCATGCAGGTACGGGCGTTTTTTTAAACGTATTAACGATATTAGCGTAAGTGCCTTTATATAGGTGTTTGATGGTATACTATTATAAAAACAGTAATGCTAATTATTAGCACCTGTGTTATACAACATTAAATACACATTTAATACAAATGTTATTAACCTATTTGTTAATTGTGTTAACATTATTTATACTTGCAAAGTATTGATAAATAATGTTTTTAATACTATATATGTTAAATGTTTATTATTAGTTTTTTAAATGTTATAAATATAAAAATCAAATGTTGGCCGCACAATTTTTACATTACGATTTAAAACTGATAGAGCCGTCTTTCGGTTCATTACTTACCGATTTAATTATTGAGCTAGATTATCTCCGAAAAAAACCGCTTGGAGGTTCTACACACCCGAAAGTTTTTTTTCAGCTGAAACATATTTTTCACACACTTGAAAGTATTGGATCGGCAAGGATTGAAGGAAACAATACAACTATTGCAGCATATATTGAAACTAAACTTACTGAAATCACTAAAGTTTCGCCCAGTATTAAGGAAATTCAGAACATTGAAAAAGCGATGGCTTTTGTTGAGGAAAATGTAAAAGATTATCCCATAAACAAAGCTTTTTTAAGTGAGATGCATAAAATGATTGTTTACGGATTATTACCACCTCCAAATGGAGAAGGTGATACAACTCCTGGAGAATACAGAAAAGTAAACTTAAAAATAAATAAATCAACGCATAGGCCACCAGATTGGTTAAAGGTGGATGATTATATGAAAGAGTTGATAGATTTTGTTAATAGCGAAGATAGTCCTAAATACGATTTACTTAAAGTCGCAATCGCACACCATCGCTTAGTATGGATTCACCCTTTTGGAAACGGTAATGGGCGAACTGTACGATTATTTACCTATGCAATGCTGGTTAAAACAGGGTTTAATGTTAATGTTGGACGAATTATAAATCCTACTGCTGTATTTTGCAGCAATAGAAACGATTATTATGCAAACTTATCAGAGGCCGATAAGGGAACCAATGAAGGAATAATTACTTGGGTTGAATATGTTTTAAGAGGGCTGAAAGAAGAAATCGAAAAAATTGATAGGTTGTTAGATTATAATTTTTTGAAAAAGGAAATTCTAATTCCTACAATTAACCATTCATTAGACAGAAAACATATTACAGATGTAGAAGCAAAGATTTTAAAAAAAGCCATCGATTTGCAAATAGTACAAGCGGCGGATATAAAAGAGTTTTTTAGAGGTAAGGCCGATGCAGAAGTATCAAGGCAAATAAAAAAACTAATTGATAAAAAAATGCTTATGCCCGAAAAAGAAGGCACACGAAAATATGTTTTGCGATTTAATAACAATTATCTTTTTAGAAGTGTTGTTAAATCATTAGGTGAAAAAGGATTTCTTCCTGTGCGTGATGAAATTTAATAGTTATTAAAAGTGTTTGCACCTAAGCATGTAAAAGTTAGTTTAAAAACTAATCAATTTGAATGATGATGTATTGACGACCTGAAGCCACATAGCCTTAAAAAATATTTTAATTAGGCTTAAATATCCTGATAAGATGTATTTTTGAAATCAAACAAGTAAAAAAAAATTATGAAATTTGCCACCAAAGCCATACACGCCGGCCAACACCCCGACCCTAGCACAGGAGCCGTAATGACCCCCATTTACCAAACATCAACCTACTGGCAAAAAAGCCCAGGCGATAATAAAGGCTACGAATATAGCAGAGGCACCAACCCTACCCGCAAGGCGTTAGAAGATTGCTTGGCGGCAATAGAAAACGGCAAATATGGCCTAGCTTTTAGCAGCGGAATGGGTGCTACCGATGCTGTGATGAAACTTTTACAACCCGGCAACGAGGTAATTACAGGCAACGATTTGTACGGCGGCTCGTACCGAATATTTACCAAAATATTTGCCAATTATGGCATAAAATTTCATTTTTTAGATTTAAGCAATCCCGAAAATATTTTACCATACATAAACACAAACACCAAACAAGTATGGATAGAAACACCTACCAACCCTACCATGCAAATTGTGGATATTGCAGGTATTGCCAAAATAACCAAAGCCCACCATTTACTGCTAACCGTTGATAATACCTTTGCATCGCCCTACCTACAAAACCCCTTAGATTTAGGTGCCGATGTGGTAATGCACTCGGTAACCAAATATATTGCTGGCCATAGCGATGTGGTAATGGGTGCCCTAATTACCAATAACGAGGAACTGTACAAAAAACTTTGGTTTATATACAATGCCTGTGGCGCAACCCCTGGCCCGCAAGATTGTTTTTTGGTGCTGCGAGGCATAAAAACCCTTCACCTGCGTATGCAGGCACACTGCCAAAACGGCGAAAAAATTGCCCATTTTTTAAAAACACACCCCAAAATTGATAAAATTTATTGGCCAGGTTTTACCAACCACCCCAACCACGCTATTGCAAAACAACAAATGCGGGGTTTTGGTGGGATGATTTCTATCACCCTAAAAAATGCCGATTTGCAAGAAACTTTTCGCATTTCGTCGATATTTAAAGTTTTTACCCTAGCCGAAAGCTTGGGCGGTGTAGAGTCGCTAATTAACCACCCCGCCAGCATGACCCACGGCTCGATACCCAAAACCGAAAGAGAAAAAGTAGGCGTAACCGATAATTTATTGCGCCTAAGCGTAGGTATCGAAGATATTGACGATTTGCTAGACGATTTAAAACAAGCCTTGGCCTAGTTTTTTAAGGATGGTAAAAAACCTAAAAGATTTTTTAGATGCCAAAGTTGCCCAATACAACCAACCCAACTTTATAGCTAACGACCCTGTGTGCATACCGCACCTGTTTAGCAAAAAGCAGGATATAGAAATTATGGGTTTTTGGGCAGCAATATTGGCTTGGGGGAAACGCATTACCATTATCAACAAAAGTAAAGAACTAATAAATTTGATGGATGGCGCACCCCACGATTTTATCATCAACCACCAAGAGGCCGATTTAAAGCCATTTTTAAACTTTAAGCACCGCACTTTTAACGCTACCGATACCCTATATTTTATTCATTTTTTAAAACATCATTACACCCGTTTTAACAGTTTAGAAGATGCTTTTTTACCTTTCGGCAATCGGGCTTTCGGGCAGCCAGCTGCGGGCAATGCTAGTAGTACAATTGAAATGAACTTGAATATTGAAAGCCATTTAAACCATTTTAGAGATTATTTTTTTTTCGTTGGATGATTTTCCGCATCGTACCCAAAAACATGTTTCTTCTCCTAACCAAAAATCAACCTGTAAACGCTTAAATATGTTTTTACGCTGGATGGTGCGTAACGATAATTGCGGTGTTGATTTTGGTATTTGGCAGCGCATTTTGCCTGCACAATTGATATGCCCTTGCGATGTACATGTGGATAGGGTTGCCCGATTATTGGGCTTAATTAACCGCAAACAAACCGACTGGCTTACCGCCGTAGAACTTACACAAGCCCTCAAAAACTTTAACACACATGACCCTGTTAAATACGATTTTGCCTTATTTGGCCTAGGCGTAGAAGGAATTTTATAACGTTTAATTTTATTTATAAAAATTTAAAAAATCTTCTATCCAACATGGTTTACCAAAGGTTAATATTAAAATCAAAAATAAAAAAAAGGACGAAGCAAAATTGCCTCGTCCTTTATCTTCATCAACAATAAACAAATACTAATTCAAACTATCTTTTTTACTTTCTGCTTTCATCTTTTTATGCTTTTCTATCCATTCGGAAGATTTTTTTTTCAATAGTAGCTTTTGCTCGGGGCTTAATGTTTTGGCTAAAGCCTGCCTGTTATCTCTAGCTTGTTCCTTATTTTTTTGCCACATTAATTTTTGCTCGGCTGTTAAAGTTGGTTCAAGTTTTTTTATTTTTTCTTCTCTCGTAAGCGATTTATCGGCCATAATGTTTTTTTGCTCGTCGGTAAATGTAGCTCTAAACTCTTGTTTAGCAGCTTTTTTTTGTTCCATATTGGCTTTTACTAAAGCTTTTTGTTCATCGTTAAATCTAGCGGCCGAATTGTATTTTTCGCTTTTTGCTTTTTCTATACCAGTATCTTGGGCTAGTGTAGTTAAAGATAACGTCATTGTACAAACGGTTATAAAGGCAATTTTTTTTAGAGAATTTTTCATGTTTTTATATTGTTTAATTTTATTGTCTGAACAATAAAAAAACAAAAGGTTTAAGCTAGTCAAAAAAATTAAAGCAAATAATTGATGTATGATTTAGCAATGCGTTGCAATTCTGAACAAGGTAAATCATTGGGGCTACTTTGTAAGTTTGTTAAACTGTTGGCTTTAATTTTAAAAAAACCATTGCTAAGTTTAACCAAAATATCTTTTTCGGTTATCAAGTAATGTTCTATATAGGCACCTATGGTTGGTTTTATAGAATTTAATTTTTTAACTATCAAAACAATAGCTTTTTTTTCGTTATCAGCATCTATAATTATATGATTTTTTTTCATACCGCTAAACTAAGCAGCCAGCTATTAGCAAACAATTAATTTAGCATTAATTTTACAAAAATTTAACATTTACTTTACAACCGAGCTGTAATTTTTATCCAAAAAATTAAGTTCGAAACACCAATAATAATTAGCACAAAAATTATATTTTTAGTTAAGTTTGACTTCGAAATTATTACTTAGATGGCTAAAATTTTAAATTATTTAATTTCTCCCGAATTTAGGAAACAGTTACTTATCGCTGTGGCTTTAATAGCCACACTTATTATAGTTTTGGTAGTAAGTTTAAGGTTTTACACTCGCCATGGCGAAGGAAAAGCTGTACCCAATTTAAAAGGGCTAAACATTGCCAATGCAATAGAAATTTTAGATGCCGAAGGCTTTAGTTATCAATTAGATTCGGTATTTATTTTAGATAAAAAACCAGGTATAGTAGTAGAACAAGACCCCGACCCAAACACACAAGTAAAAATTAATCGTATTATTTATTTAACTATTGTTTCATCGCTTACTCCCGATGTTAGCTTCCCTGATATTGATGATAAAACGTTTAGAGAAGCCATAGCAATATTAGAAAATTACGGATTAAAACTAGGCGATACAATTTATAAAAACGATATAGCCCGCGATGCTGTACTAGCTTATAGTTATGCAGGTGGTGTGGTAAAAATTGGGCAAAAAATACCAAAAGGTACTAAAATAAATTTAGTTTTGGGCGATGGCATGGGTGCCGAGGCTGTTGAAATTCCTAGTTTATTGGGCTTAACGCTTAGCGAAGCTATGTTTTCGCTAAAAGGTGCATCATTAAATTTAGGGATGGTTACTTACGAAGGTATGGTTAAAGATAGTGCATCGGCAATTATTGTAGCTCAAAAACCAAGCCCAAGCGATACTTCGTCAAAAGTTACCATGGGTACTAAAATTAATTTAATTTTATCAAATAAGTAATAAATAGGAATAAAAACGAGAGCCAAGTTTATATTTGAAGCAAAAAATACAATGTGCATTTATGTTAAAAAAACAAAAAAAAACACTTTTTTTAATTTTTGGATTGATATTTATACTTATAGCCACCTTTAAAAGCTATAAACTTTATACTACATATTTTGCATCAAACAATAAAAATATCCATAAAATTTACTTATACATACCTAGCAATGCTACTTATCAGCAAGTTTTAGATAGCATAACTGCTCGAGATTTTCTTAAAAATTCAGATACTTTTATTGAATTAGCTAACCAAAGAAATTTAAAAACACGGTTTAAACCTGGTAAATATCCTATTAAACCTAACATGAACAACCGCCAAATACTTAATATGTTATTGGCAGGTAACCAAGAAGCTGTAAATATTGCGTTTCAAAATATACGCTTAAAAGAAAGCTTTGTAGCTTTGGTAACCCGTAAAATCGAATGCGATTCGGTTATGTTAATGCGCTTGTTAGATTCTACTTCGTTTATTTCAAAATATGGCTTTACTAAAGAAAATAGTTATACCATGTTTATCCCAAATTCGTACCAGCTTTTTTGGAATACCAGTGCCGAAAAATTTTTCGATAAAATGCACCAAGAATACCTTAGATTTTGGAACAAAAATCGCTTACTAAAAGCAAAATATTTAAACCTTAGCCCACAGCAAGTAAGTATTTTAGCTTCGATTGTAGATAGCGAAGCCTTAATGGATAACGAAATGCCAACCATCGCTGGCTTGTATTTAAATAGGTTACAAAAAGGCATAAAACTAGAAGCCGACCCTACCGTAATATTTGCTAATAATGATTTTACCATTCACAGGGTGTTAAATAGGCATTTGCGCACCCCATCTCCTTACAATACATATTTAAACTTTGGCCTTCCCCCAGGCCCAATAACTATGCCATCTATAAAAGCCATTGATGCCGTTTTAAATCACGAAAACCACAATTATATTTACATGTGTGCTAAAGAAGATTTTTCGGGTTATCATAATTTTGCTTCCTCGGTTACCCAGCATCTAATAAATGCTAAAAAATTTCAACATGCTTTAGACCAACGTAACATAAAGAAATAAATGTTTGTTTTTGAAACTTATATACGTGTACGCTACGCCGAAACCGACCAAATGGGTTATATGTATTACGGCAATTATGCTGCTTTTTACGAAGTAGCTCGTACCGAAATGTTGCGTAGCCTAGGCATGAGTTACAGTGCTATGGAAAAAAATGGCATCATGCTACCCGTTTCCGAATTAAAAACAAAATACCTTAAACCTGCCTTATACGACGAAAATATTTTAATAAGAGTAAGCATAAACAAAAAACCATCGGTACGTATAGTTTTTAATTACGAATTATTTAACGAAAATAAAGAACTAATTAATACAGGAGAAACCACTTTAGTGTTTTTTAGTATATCAAAAAATAAACCCTGCCTACCACCACCTGTTTTTTTAGATAAAATGAATACTTTTTTTAATTAATTTTAAAAATGTTACCTATACATCGCTTTTTAAAAAAGTTAAAATTTTATAGATACTTTATATTGTGGACAAAATATATTGTTTTGCCAGGTTTTGCTCCGCTTCCGTTGTACACAGTTGTTGTTTTTTTTGTCAAAGAAATCCAAAAAGAATCGTTGGTAAATAAAGCATCAGCGCTGTCTTATAATTTTATGATGGCTATTTTTCCCTCTATTATTTTTTTATTTACCCTAATACCTTATATTCCTATTCAAAATTTTCAAAATCAGTTATTGGCTTTAATTGGCTTAATATTACCCAAAAACGCTTACTTAGCTTTCGAAGCCACCTTTGAAGATATCGTAAAAAACCAAAATGGTAAACTGCTATCGGTGGGTTTTATTTTGGCTTTGTTTTTTTCTACCAATGGTACACATACATTAATGCAAGCTTTTAACAAATCGTCTTTGGTAACCGAAACTCGGTCGTGGTTAAAACAGCGTTTAGTAGCTTTAAATTTAACTTTGCTTACCGCTTTTGCTTTAATATTGGGCGTAGGTGTTATGGTTGTTGGCGAGTTTATTATTAATGGTATAAAATCAACTTTACGCTTTAACGATTCAAATTTTTGGATTTATTTAATTGCTATTAGCCGCTGGGCAATTGTTGTAGCCGTATATTTTGTTACCACATCTATATTGTATAGATACGGCCCATCTAATCCAAAAAAATGGAAATTTTTTAGCCCAGGTTCGTGGTTGGCTACCATTTTAGCTATTGTTACATCCGTTGGTTTTGCTTATTATATTAATAATTTTGCAAATTACAATAAAGTTTATGGCTCTATTGGCACTCTACTGGTAATTATGGTTTGGTTATACCTTAATTCTATTATTATTTTGGTGGGATATGAGTTAAATGCCAGCGTAGATTTATCAAAGCGTAGTATTTCTCTTGAAAAACCTAACAAAATAAATTCTTTTAAACATTGACTCGGTTAGTTATCGAGCTATAGGGTTTGATATAAAGTTTACTAAAATCTAAACTTAAAAAATCATCTATTTTAATTTTATCTAAACCCCTCAAGATGTTGTAAACTATTAAATACTTCTATCTCAAACATATCTCCATAATAATTAAGTACATAAAGCGAAGTGTTTTGATGCGGAAATTCATCCATATTGGATAGTGGTTTTTTTAGTAATAAACATAATAACAGGCGTATAGCCCTGCCATGCATACATATTAAAACCGTTTTTTCGTTTTTATGTTTAAGCACATAATCTATCGCTTTATGTTGCCTAGCGTACACTTCGTTAGGGCTTTCGCCATCTTCTATTTTAACATCTAGGTACCCATTTGCCCAGCTGTCTATCAATATTTTAAAATCCTCACGCAATTGCGGAGTGCTTGTTTTTCCTTCGTAAATTCCCCAAGCAAGTTCATCAAACCCTTCTAGTTGCTCCCAAGCAATACCTTTTGCAATAAACTGGGCAGCCGTTTGGTGCGTTCGTTTTAGGGTAGAAGTATATATTTTATCGAATGCAATAGTTTGGTACATTTTAAAAAAAGCCTTGCTTTGCGCAATACCAGTTTGGTTTAAATCGGAGTTTATACCTCTCCCTTGTACTATTCCATCTTTATTTAAGTCGGTTTCACCGTGGCGAATAATATATATTTTTTTTTGTATCTGCATGTTTTAATTTAAAACGGGTAAAGCATAATAGCTTGGTTTTGCGTCATCGGTAAAGGCTACATTTTCGTAATCGGTAATAATATGGTATAAAGTATCTCGCTCTAAAGGTTTTTTACCAACACTTTTTATTAAATCTACCAGTTCGCGTGTACTCATGGCTGGGTGTTGTTCTTCTGCACCAGCCAAACTATAAATTTTGGTTGTATCATCAAGGGTACCGTCAATATCATCAACCCCAAAGTTGAGCGATAGCTGTGCTGTGTTACGCCCTATCATTGCCCAATAGCTTTTAATATGGTCGAAATTATCCAAATAAATCCGAGAAATAGCATAGTTGCGTAAATCTTCCACCACGGTCGATTCGGTAATATGCGACATTTGGTTATCGTGGTTTCTGAATTTTAAGGGTATAAAAGCCTGAAAACCTTTTGTTTCGTCTTGTAAATTCCTCAACTGCTCTAAATGGTCAACCCTGTGCTTAAATTCTTCGATATGGCCGTAAAGCATGGTAGCGTTTGAGCGCATCCCCAGCTTATGCCACTCGCGGTGTATTTGTAACCATTGCTGGCCCGTACATTTGTCTTTAGCAATTATTTGGCGTATTTCGGGTGCAAAAATTTCGGCACCACCACCAGGCATCGAATCCAAACCTGCATCTTTCATTATTTGCATACCTGTAGCATAATCAACTTTTGCTTTTTTAAAAATATAATGGTACTCTACTGGTGTTAAAGCTTTTATATGTAAGCTGGGGCGATGGTTTTTAATGTTTTTAAATAAATTAATGTAAAACTCCATATCGTACTGTGGCAATACACCGCCTACAATATGTACCTCGCTTACTGCTTGGCTATCGTAATTTTTAACTATGGTTAACATTTCATCCATGGTATATTCCCAACCTTCTGCTTTTTGTTTTATAAGTTTCGAGTACGAACAAAATTTACAATCATAAACACACAAGTTTGTAGGTTCTATATGAAAATTTTTGTTAAAATAAGTGTTGTTTCCATGGCGCTTTACGCGGATATAATTAGCCAGTACACCTAAAAAAGGTAAATTGGCGTGTTGGTATAAATAAACACCCTCATCAAAGCTAATACGTTGGTTATTATATACTTTTTGTGCAATAATTTTATGCCTTTGGGCGATGCTGGTATCGTTTAACAGTATTTGTAATAGATGCTTTGGTTGCATAAATTGTGTTGGATATTTATTTATAATTTAACAATAGATGCTAAAATAAGTTTAAAAAAATATTTTCATACTTATTTTGAGTAATAAAATGCTACTATGAAGTGATTGATGCTAGACAATAGCAAAAAAAAGGTTTTACGCTTTTTTTTAAACGCCGGTGCTATAAAAATTAAATTACTTTTTATGTAACCTACCTCCAATCATCCCTTTAAACTCTGTATCGTTTATGGGGCTGTACGAAACTAAATCGTTAGCCATACTTTGTCCTTTTACCATCATATATTTTTTAGAGGCAATAGCTGGTGAACTACCTGTAAGTACCGATAAAGCCATAGCAAGGTTGGTTTCTTTGGTATCGCCAAATAGTTTGGTAAGGTCGTCGCTTATTATATAATCAGGGGTAAGGCCAGAGAAGTAATCGCCCTCGCCTCTCGAGTTTTTTACATTAAACATCGAATAATATACATCATACTTATCAATACGGATAGGAAAAAAACCAATTGGTTTGCCAAAAGTAGTAGTACCTACCGTTTTTACATTCATATAAGGTTTTAAGGCGTTTATTACCAATTCGCTAGCCGATGCCGTATAATCAGAAACTATAAATACCACATTTTCGATATTGTTTAATGGCCCTATTTTGTTAAATCGGGTAACATAATTTTCGGCTTTGTACGAGTACTGGTTAAGCGTAATTGGTTTACCATTTTCATATATAATATTTCCATTTCCATCTCTTTCTGGTTGGTTTTTTAAAAAACTAACATCTCCATTTTGCATTTTTGCATTGTAATGTTCTGAAAACAAGGGGCTATTATTAGGTATTCGGCTTGGGCCTATAAGTTCGATTAAATACTCGGCGGTAGAAATTAGTCCACCTCCGTTATAACGTAAATCAATCACCAAATCGGTAACACCGTTACTTGCAAATTCATTAAAAATGGCATTAAATTTAAGTATCGAATTGTTTGAGTTCGAAAATCGGGCGTAAGCCATGTAACCAATTTTTTTTGCTCCTAAAGTGTAAATACTATCTAAATAAATAGGGTTTGCATTATAAAAACTTTTGCTTAAAGTAGTGTTAAAGGTGGTTCCATCTTGTTTTCTTCCTTCAATGGTAAGGCTAAATTTATTTAACTCTGCTATTATTCTATCAATTTCTAAACTATAATTATTGCCAAAACTAAATCCGTTTATTTTGTTAAAATAATATCCACGAGTAAATTTAGCCCTTTCGGCGGGCGACCCTGGCGTTACATATCTGATATATAAAGAGTAATTGCTGGGTGTACCAACAAACTGGTAACCTAAGCCAACATCGTTAGCTTCACCGTTCCAGCTTATTGCTTGTTTGTTATACTGTGTAATAGCTAAGCTACCATTGGCAACCAAATCTTCGATATAAGAATATTTAGTTTCTTGGGGATTTTTTTTGTAATATTCGTAAGGGTGGTTGGTATTGGGGTCTATCCCATAACGGGTAATTTGAAACAATACCTTGTTAAAATTATCATAATCGTTACCTGCATTGGTGTATTGCCTAGGTTTAAATACGCCATAAGTGGGCAGGGCATCGTACCAGTAATATACTTGCTGTGCGTATAAAAAAATCGAGTCTTTAATAAGGTCGGCTTTACTGCCTGTGCTGGGTATATTATTATCTACATTTTTTGTTATGGTGCTTTTACGGCATGATAAGGCCATAGTTGCAAAACCCAAGATGGTGGTTATGTAAAATATTTTTATTGGTACTAAAAATTTTTTCATTGTTTTGTAAGTTAAATTAAGCAGCATTTTTATATCTCAACGTTAATATTAAAAAAAAAGTTTTAACGCTGAAAATCAATAGTTAAACTTTTTTAGCTTCGTTCCAAAAAACATCCATTTCGGCTAGGCTCATATCTTGTAATAATTTACCTTTTTCTACCGCTTTTGCCTCTAAGTATTGAAACCTTTTTATAAATTTTTTATTGGTTTTTTCTAAAGCATCTTCGGGGTTAATATCAATAAACCGGGCAAAGTTAATTAATGAAAATAGCAAATCGCCAAATTCGGCTTCGGCTTTTATTTTATCTACGGCATTGTTTGTAAAGGTATTAAATTCGGCTTTAAATTCGGCCAGTTCTTCTTCTACTTTTAGCCATACGTCTTCTTTTTTATCCCAATCAAAACCTACGCCTCTGGCTTTTTCTTGTATGCGTGATGCTTTAATTAAAGCAGGTAACGATTTGGGTACACCCGATAGTACCGATTTGTTTCCTTCCTTTAACTTTATTTGTTCCCAATTTTGTTTTACTTGTTCTTCGGTTTCTGCTATGGCGTTGCCGTAAATGTGTGGATGCCTGTTTATTAGTTTTTCGCATATACTGTTGGCTACATCTGTTATATCAAAATCGTTAGTTTCGGAGCCTATTTTGGCATAAAAAGCTAGGTGTAACATCATATCGCCCAGTTCTTTTTTCACCTCTTGCATATCGCCTCCAAGTATAGCATCCGAAAGTTCGTACGTTTCTTCGATGGTTAAGTGGCGTAAAGTTTCTAAGGTTTGTTTTTTATCCCAAGGGCACTGTGTCCTTAAATCGTTCATAATGTTTAGCAACCTATCAAAGGCGTTGGCTGGGGTGTATTGGGTTTCAAAAATATTCATTGCTTTTATTTTATATTAAAAGTACTAAACCTTCCCCACACGCCTAAGGGTAAATTAACGCCGCTTTTGGCTGCCAAATACAACTCGCCGATAGCAAGGTTTTTTACTTTTGGAAATGCGCCTTTAATTATGTTTTCGACAATAATGGGCGAAAACCCAAGCGAATAGGTGTTAAGTATTAAAAAATGTTCGTTGGGGTTTAGCAGTTGTACCACATCTTTCATCATCGTTTGTATATGGTCTTCTAGCTTCCATTTTTCGCCCTTAGGGCCATGGCCATAAGCAGGTGGGTCCAGTATAATGCCGTTGTATTTGTTTCCTCGTTTTAGTTCGCGTTGTACAAACTTTAAGGCATCCTCTACCACCCAGCGCATATCTTTTAAACCCGATAATTCTTGGTTTTCGCTAGCCCAGCTTACCACTTGCTTTATCGAATCCACGTGGGTAATATCGGCACCAGCCGCCTTGGCTATTAATGATGCACCGCCTGTGTAGGCAAATAGGTTAAGAATTTTGGGTTTAGGTGTTTTAAACGCCGCAATAGCGGTTGAAATATAATCCCAATTTACCGCCTGTTCTGGAAAAATACCCACATGCTTAAATGATGTTAAAGCAAGCCGAAACTTTATTTTTACATCGGGGTTGGCATAGCTAATATGCCACCTATCAGGTACGTCTTTTGTTTTTTTTACCCACTCGCCACTGGTGGCACTACGGCCTTTAAAGCGTATATGGTGTTGCTTTGTCCACTCGCTTTCGGGCAATATTTTGGGCCATACGGCTTGTGGCTCGGGGCGTATTAAAATTAATTCGCCAAAGCGTTCAAGTTTTTCAAAATCGCCACAATCTAATAATTCGTAATCTTGCCAATATTGCGAACTAAGCGCAGTAATAATGGGTACAGCCATTGCTATATTTTTGTTTTATTTTTTAAGTAATGTTTCCATAAGTTTGGTAGCAAATACAAACTCGTTAAGTTCTTTATTATAGGTAGCGGTAATTTGTTTATTAGAGCCCTCCCACCATTTTTGCCCTTGGTGTAAAAATATAATATGCTCGCCTATACCCATTACCGAGTTCATATCGTGTGTTACAACAATAGTAGTTATATTGTATTCGATGGTAATTTCTTGTATCAATTCATCAATTAAGATAGATGTTTTAGGGTCGAGTCCCGAGTTTGGCTCATCGCAAAACAAATATTTAGGGTTCATGGCAATGGCTCGGGCTATGCCTACCCGTTTTTTCATCCCACCCGAAAGCTCGGCTGGGTAAAGTTTATTTTTACCCGCTAGGTTTACCCGTTCTAATACAAAATTTACCCTATCTCGTTTTTCGCTTTTGGGCATATTGCTAAACATATTTAGCGGAAACAGTATATTTTTTTCTACCGACATTGAGTCGAACAAAGCCGAGCTTTGAAACAACATCCCAATTTCTTTTCTAATATCAATTCTTTCCTCAAAAGATAATGAAGTAAAATCTCGGCCATCATATGCCACATTTCCCATATTAGGCTCATGCAACCCTACCATACATTTCATTAAAGTAGTTTTCCCTGAACCCGAGCCACCAATAATAAGCGTACTTACACCTGGTTTAAAACTGGCACTTATATCTTTTAAAACTTGGTTTTCGCCAAAGTTTTTTTTTATATTTTTAATATCTATCATAATAATAGTTGTGCTATAATATAATCGGCAGCCAAAATGGCAATACAACTTATTACTACCGCCTTGGTGCTTGCTTGGCCTACTTCCAATGCGCCACCATTGGTATAAAAACCTTGGTAAGCAGATACCGTAGTAATAATAATGGCAAAAACTACCGCTTTAACCATGGCAATAGTTACCGTAAATGGGTTAAAATTGGTGGTAAGGCCTTGTATAAATTCGACTGATGTTACCGCACCCGATGCTGTACCTGCCAAATAACCTCCCGTAATACTCAAAAAAATAGAAATAATTACCAACATAGGTATCATCATTACCCCAGCTGCAACCTTGGGCAAAATTAAATAACCAGGTGCATTTATGCCCATTATTTCTAGCGCATCTATTTGCTCGGTTACCCGCATAGTGCCTATTTGCGAAGCTATGCTAGAGCCTATTTTACCCGCCAGTACCAACGAACAAATGGTAGGGCTAAGTTCTAAAATGGTAGAATCGCGGGTAATACCGCCAATAACCGATTTGGGTATTAAATCGCTAACAAGCTGAAAAGCAGTTTGTACCGTTGTAACCGCCCCAATAAAAACCGAAATAATGCTTATAATACCTAACGAGCCTAAGCCAATTTCTACCATTTCCCTAAAAATTTCGTCTTTATAAATACTTAATTTTTCGGGTTTCCTAAAAACAGATTTTAATAATAATATATATTTGCCAAAATGATGAAACACCATAAAAAAAATTTTTCTAAATTAATATTTTTTATTGATTGCTATTATTAAACCTAAAAACGAAAATATAAATGAACATATTAATAACTGGTGCAAGCAAAGGTATTGGCAAAGCAATAGCTATCGAAATGGCTAAAAATGGCCATAATTTGGCACTTTGTGCCCGTAATATCCACGATTTAGAATTACTTAAAGCCGAACTTAATTTAACCCAAAAGCAACAAATATTTATTGGTACTTGCAATTGTGACATAAAAACAGATGTACAGTCATTTAACCAATTGGCTAATAATACTTTGGGTAAAATAGATGTATTGATAAATAATGTGGGTGTATTTAAGTATTCATTTATATTAGATGAGGAAGATGATGTTATGCTTTCGCAGATGCAAACCAACTTATTATCGGCTTATTTTTTTTATAAAGAAATAGGTAAAAGTATGCGTAAAAACCAGGCAGGGCATATTTTTAATATTTGTTCGGTAGCAAGTATCGAAACCTTGGCACATGCTGGCTCGTATTGTGTAACAAAGGCAGCTATGCTAAGTCTTAACAACGTAATGCGAGAAGAGTTAAAAAAATATGGCGTAAAAGTAACTGCAATATTACCAGGGGCTACCTATACACACTCGTGGGAAGGTTTTACAAACGTACCCCAAAATTTTGTACAGCCACAAGATATAGCCAGGGCCATTACCCATACTTTACAAATGACTGCCCATGCCTATACCGAACAAATTATTGTAAAATCACTTTTAGTTAAATCTTAAATAATACCAAATAATTATATAAAAAATGTCGAAAAAATTAACAAGAAACCTGAACGATAAAATGCTGGCAGGTGTGGCAGCAGGTATAGCCGATTACTTTCAATTAGAAGTAACATGGGTACGTATAGCCTTTGTATTGGCCACTTTTTTTGGTGGTGGAGGTTTATGGATATACATTATTTTATGGATTGCCGTACCCGAAAATAGTTTTTCGACTATTTACGAACCTTCGGTAAATAACGATTCGGTTTTTAGTAACCTAAATAAACGCAAAAGAAGCAAAGAAAAAATTAATGGTAGCCTAATAGGTGGTTTAATTATGATTGCCTTGGGCTCGTACTTTTTGCTGGACGAATTTAATATTATACCCGATTGGTTTAATGTAGGCAAGCTTTGGCCTTTAATATTTGTATTTATAGGATTAAGTATTTTGTTTAAAGGTGCCAAGCAAGAGGCTGCAGCCAAAGAATTTGATACAAGCGATTTTAAAAAATATACCGACCACGAACCTGTTAAACACGAAGAGGAAAAGCCTTTTATTGACACCGAAATCGATAAAACACAAACCGAAAACAAAAACACCGAAACACTTTAATATACCTATATTATGAAATCTAAAAAAATATTTTGGGGCATTATCCTTATATTTTTCGGTACTATTTTGCTGCTCGAAAACTTTAATATTATCGAATTTTACTGGTCGCAAATATGGCGATTTTGGCCAGTATTACTTATTTTGGTAGGTATAAATACTATCACGGCAAAATCAAACCCTAAAATTGGCGTTCCAATAGTAATTATATTTACACTATTATTATTGGGTTTATTAACCTATAAAGGCATGCGTACCTGTACCAAAAACAAAAATGATACAGTTGTTATTTTTGAAGAAGAAGATGAAGAAAGTGAAACTACTACCACTTTAGATAGTACCGAAGCTACTACGTATAGTGAAGATTACGATACCCGCTATAAAACCGCCAAACTAATTATAAATGGTGCAGCAGGTTCGTTTGCCATAAACGATAGTACCACACAACTTTTAGATGCCAACGTTAAAGGAGCTTTTAAAAAATTTATGCTCAAAAAAACCGAAACCGATACCAGTGCGATAATTGAATTAAATAATAATAAGAGTTATGGTAATACTTTTAAAAGCAATAAGTTAAGCGATATAGATGTAGCTTTAAATGTAAACCCTTTATGGGATATTGAAGCCAATATAGGTGCAGGCGAAATAAATTTAGATTTATCAAATTTTAAAATTGATACTGCCATTCTTAAAGGTGGTGCAGCTGCTTTTAGTGTTACTCTTGGCAATAAATATAACCATACAACACTAACGGCCGAAACTGGAGTTGCAAGTGTTGAAATTAA
This sequence comes from Sphingobacteriales bacterium, assembly GCA_004293485.1. Classification (GTDB taxonomy): domain Bacteria; phylum Bacteroidota; class Bacteroidia; order Sphingobacteriales; family Sphingobacteriaceae; genus Pseudopedobacter. The sequence continues at coordinate 38,240 of RDYW01000044.1, forward strand.
AGTCCCCGAATTATCGGGCTGCCGAGTGTATGTAAATTCGGGACTTTCGGCTAAAGAGTTTAATGGCTTTAACAATTTGGGTAAGGGAGTTTACGAAACTTCAAATTTTAAAAAATCTACCAACAAGGTGTATATAAATTTAAAAGGTGGTTTAAGTAGCTTTGAAGTAACTCGTTACTAATAGCTTGTGATAACACAAAAGAATTTATCTCAAAAATATTATGCAAAGAGGCAAAAAATTTATTCTCGAAAAATCAAAAAAATTAAACAAATTTCTTAAGTAAGTTTTACGAAAAAAAAGGCTACAATCCTAAACCCAATAGCATCATACATTTAAATTATAAATTGTAAACCTACAATAAAGCTTTGAAATCCAAATAACCAACTAACCAACTAACCACTAATCAACTAACCACTACAAATACCCTAAAATTTTCATTACCTGCTTGCTATTTTGTTCTTCTCCAAATACTTCGTAGTTAAACGTTTCGTCGCGGTTACGCCTAATAATTACATGCTTAGGCGATGGTAATAAGCAATGGTGTATGCCACCATAACCGCTTAATACTTCTTGATAAGCACCTGTATTAAAAAATCCCAAATATTGCACTTTGCGGGTTTTGGGCATAAAAATACTGTCCATGTGGGCTTCTTGGTTGTAATAATCTTGCCCATCGCAGGTTATGCCACCAAGGTTTACTCGTTCGTATTCGTTATCCCAATTATTAATAGGTAATAAAATATAGCGTTGGTTTAATGCCCAAACGTCGGGCAGGTTGGTAATAAACGAACCATCAAGCATCAGCCATTTTTCGCGATCGTTTTGCTGTTTACGCCCTAGTACTTTATACAATATTCCTGATGCTTCGGCAACGGTATATTTACCAAATTCGGTAATAATATCAGGTTCGATAACATCGTGTTCGGCACATATTTGTTTGATACGTAATACTATTTCGTTAATCATGTATTCGTAATCAAAATCAAAAACTAACGAATCTTTAAAAGGCATACCTCCACCAATATCTAGGGTATCTAAGTCGGGGTTTATTTTTTTAAACTTGCAGTATAGTGTTACATACTTTTCTAATTCGTTCCAGTAATAAGGTGTATCGGAAATGCCCGAATTGATAAAAAAATGTAAAAGTTTAACTTTAAAGTAGGGGTTATTAGCTATTTTATTGTTGTAAAAATCAATAATATCTTCCATACGTACTCCTAAGCGAGAGGTGTAAAATTGCGAATCGGGTTGTTCTTCGGCAGCAATTCTAATACCTAAATTACAAGGTGTATCGATATCTACTTCATCATCATAAATATTAAATTCTTCTTTATTATCTAATACGGGTATAATGTTTTTAAAGCCATCATGCAACATATCAATAATATAAGTTTTGTATTGAAACGTTTTATATCCATTGCATATTACAGTAACATCTTTTGTAAGTGCTCCTTTTTTTTCTAAAGCATCAATCATAGGCATATCAAAAGCCGATGAAGTTTCTAAGTGTATTTCGTTTTTTAAAGCCTCTTCAACAATATGCTTAAAGTGCGAGCTTTTGGTACAGTAGCAATATTTGTACGAGCCACGGTAGTTATTTTTTACAATGGCACTATGAAATTGTAGCTTGGCTTGTTGAATTTTTTTACTAATAATAGGTAAATAGGTAAACCTTAGTGGTGTACCATAAGTTTCTATCATTTCCATAAGGTTGAGGTCATGAAAATATAGCTCATCATCTATTATTTCGAATCCATCTTGTGGAAAACCAACACTTAAATCTAAAAATTCTTCGTAGCTCTGCATGGATAATATTTTTCGCAAAAGTGTAATAAAATTTTGAAATAAAACTAGCTAATCTTAAAATTTTATTAAATGTTTAATTGTTTAACTTCGAAAAGTTACTTTAATAAGATTGATTGAAAAAAAGCAATTTTCTCTTTTACAAAAAATCATTTATTTAAACAAGCTATTTAAACTTATTAACACCAATAAATTTTATTAACAATTAAAAACTAATATGATTTTGAATAACTTACTAAATTATTAACATGTTATCAACAAACTGTGTTGAAACATAAGTACTGTAATAGCTTTACCACACAAATAAATAAAATTATACACTACTTATTAAATAACTGTTAAAAAAATAAGTATTTGAGCCCAAAAAAAACTATATTTTTGTATTTATGAATACCGAACCCGATGTAACAAAATCTGCTTTAGCTAAAGAAAAAAGAAATCGTTTTACCACTGCTGTTTCGGGATTAGGAAAACTGCAACCCCAAGCCCGCGATTTAGAGGAAGCAGTTTTGGGTGCTTTAATGTTAGAAAAAGATGCACTATCTGCAGTTGTAGAAATACTTAAACCAGAGGTATTTTATGTAGATGCACATCAAAAAATATTTCAGGCCATTATTACTTTGTTTTCTAACACTTCACCAGTAGATATATTAACCGTTACTGCACAACTACGTAAGCAAGGCGATTTAGAAATGGTAGGTGGCGCTTATTACATTACCGAACTTACCAATAGGGTGGTTTCGGCAGCCAATATCGAATACCATGCCCGTATAGTTTCGCAAAAATATATTCAGCGTGAACTTATTAGAATATCTACCGATGTTATTAACCAATCGTACGAAGATACAAGTGATATTTTTGAATTACTGGATTTTGCTGAACAAAACTTGTTTCAAATAGCACAAAATAATTTGAGGCGAGATTCGCGTAAGATGGATGATTTATTAAAAGAATCTATCAAACAGTTAGAGTCGCTTCGTAATAAAGAAGATGCCTTAACGGGTGTACCTTCGGGCTTTACAGCTTTAGATAGGATGACTAATGGTTGGCAAAAATCGGATTTAGTGATTATTGCCGCCCGCCCAGCGATGGGTAAAACAGCTTTTGTACTTAGTTGCGCCCGAAATGCGGCCGTACAGTTTAATAAGCCTGTTGTAGTATTTTCGTTAGAAATGTCGTCGGTACAGCTAACCAATCGTTTAATATCAGGCGAAACCGAAATTGAGCAAGAGAAAATAAGAAAAGGGCAATTAATGGATTGGGAGTGGCAACAGTTAACCTCTAAAATTGGGGCTTTAAACGAAGCCCCGCTAATTATTGATGATACACCCGCTTTAAACGTATTTGAGTTTAGGGCTAAATGCCGAAGGTTAAAAGCGCAATACGATATACAAATGATTATAATTGATTATTTGCAATTGATGCAAGGCCGAGCCGATGGTAAAAGCGGAAACAGGGAGCAAGAAATAAGCAGTATATCAAGGGCATTAAAGCAGGTAGCCAAAGAGTTAGAGGTACCTGTTATTGCACTATCGCAGTTAAGTAGGGCAGTAGAAAATAGGCCTGGAGGCTCTAAAAGGCCTATGCTTTCGGATTTACGCGAATCGGGGGCGATAGAACAAGATGCCGATATGGTTTTATTTTTATACCGCCCCGAGTATTATGGGCTAGACCAAGATGAAAACGGAAATTCTACCGCAGGTATTGGCGAAGTAATTATTGCCAAACATCGTAATGGCGAAACAGGTACAGTACCCCTTAAGTTTATTGGTAAATATGTAAAATTTGCCGATTTAGAACCTGGGTATAGTAGCGAAGTAGGCATCAGGCAAGACCCTTTTAGTAATATTTCGCCATCAACACAGTTCGAAAGTATTACCTTAAAGCCTAACTGGGATAATGCAAACGACGATGATGCGCCTTTTTAAAAAACTACTTTGCTACCCAATTTATCCCTTTACGTAATAAATCCAAAGTTTTTGCTTCGTTGCTGTTAGCTGATGCTTGATAATTATACACCCAAGCGGCCATAGGTGGCATGCTCATCAGTATCGATTCTATTCGACCATCGGTTTCTAAACCAAATTTTGTACCCGAATCGTACACTAAATTAAATTCGGCGTAGCGACTTCGTCGTTGGTATTGCCAGTTTTTTTGCTGGGCGGTAAAGGGGAGTTTGCGTGTTTGGCTAACTAAGTTTTCATATATCGGGATAAAAGTATTGCCTATGGTTTTCGAAAACTCAAAAATTTGTTCCCAACTTAGATCGGTATTTTGGGGCGTTAGCCTATCGTAAAAAATACCTCCAATTCCTCGGGTTTCGTTTCGGTGTTTAATGTAAAAATAGTCATCGGCCCAAGCCTTAAATTTAGTATAAAAAGTACTTTGGTAATTATCGCACACATGTTTTAAATGTTTATGAAAACGTATAGCATCAGCCTCTATAACATAATGCGGTGTTACATCTATACCTCCACCAAACCATTTAAGGTCGTTATCCATCTCAAAATACCTTATATTAAGGTGTATAATAGGTACCCATGGGTTGTTCGGATGTAATACGATAGAAATACCAGTGGCAAAAAAATTGTTGTTTTTTGTTTTAAACAATTTTTTAATTGCATCGGGTAGTATACCATGTACCGCCGAAAAATTTACACCACCTTTTTCTATTAAATCGCCGTTTTGTATTACTCGGCTACAGCCACCACCACCGCCTTTACGTTGCCAGTTTTCTGTTTCGAATACAGCTTTACTATCTAAAAACTCGAGCTTTTCGCATATAGTATTTTGTATTTGCTGGTATTGGGTTGCAATGTTGTGTTTATCTAACATGATTAATTTTCTTCTAAATAATCTAAATCTTTACCAAAGGTTTCATCTAATTGGTAGGCCGCAATAAAAGCAATAGCTAAAGTGGTTAAACCTACTGCAAAGGCAGCGTTTATAATACCTAAGGGCTGTTTTAACCATTGAAAACTTAACGTAATAAGTACCACCGACCCACGTACAAAATTAGGTACTGTAGTAGTTACTGTTGCCCTAATGTTAGTGCCAAATTGTTCGGCAGCTATAGTAACAAATATTACCCAAAAACCAGTTGAAAAGCCTAAAAGTACACAAATAACCAAAAACTGTGTTTCGTTTATTTGGCTCGAAAATAAAAACAACAAAACACTAGCCAAAGTAGCGGTTAAAAATAAAATAATAATTTTTTTTCGGGTTTTAAATAATTGGCTTAGTACACCTGCCATAATATCGCCTAGCGAAATACCTATATATGTAAAAATAACACCTTTACCAGCACTTAAAGGCTGTGTAGCACCCATAGCTTTGCCAAATTCTGGTGCAAAAGTAATTAACACACCCACCACAAACCATACAGGCAAAGCAATTAAAATACAATTAATATATTTTTTAAAAAGATTAAATTTTTTAAATAGCAACATAAAATCGCCTTTGTGCACAGTAGTTTTATTTTCGGTTTTTTGGTATAAGTTTGATTCGAAAACCCCTAAGCGCAACAACAATAACAGCAAACCTAAGCCACCTCCAATAAAATAAGAAGTTTGCCAAGCAAATTTATCGCCAACTAAACCAGCCGCCACTGCACCTAGCAAACCTACTGCGGCTACTATCATAGTGCCATAACCTCGTATTTCTTTACGCATACTTTCGGCCACAAGGGTTATACCTGCACCTAGTTCGCCTGCTAAACCTACACCAGCAATAAACCTAATTGTAATGTATGCCGGCACATTAGTTACAAAACCATTTGCGATATTAGCTAGCGAATACATAATGATAGAGCCAAATAGCACTTTTAACCTTCCTTTTTTATCGCCCAAAATCCCCCATAAAATCCCACCCAAAAGCATACCCAACATTTGTGCATTAATAAGCGTTACTCCTGTATCAAGCATGTGGGCTTCGGCTACGCCAATACCTTTTAGGCTAGCTACCCTTATTACCGAAAATAATACCAAATCATATATATCTACAAAATAGCCTAAAGAAGCAACTATAATTAATAAAACTAAATTTTTGTTTTGGTAATAAAATGATGGCCCCATAAATTTGTTATACTTTTACACTAGTAAACATATACATTTAGAATTAAAAAAAAACATCTTAACTAATTTAAAATAAAGCAAACAATAAATAAAAATACTGGTTTAAAAAAAATGGAAAATTTTAAATATTATAACCCTACTAAGGTTTTTTTTGGTAAAGATGTGTTAGAGCAATTGTGTACCGAAATTAGCCCTATGGGTAAAAAAGCACTTTTGGTTATTGGTAAAAATTCTGTAAAAACAAGTGGATTGTATGCTAGAGTAGTATCGTTGATGAATATTTGTGGGGTTAGCCATTACACTTACGAAGGAATAAAGGCAAACCCAATAGTACAACATGCCGATGAAGCTGTTGCACTTGCCAAAGAAAAACAAGTGAGTATGATTATCGCCATAGGTGGAGGTTCGGTTATTGATACTGCAAAAGCCATTGCAATTGGTTATTACGTAAACCACTCGGTTTGGGATTTTTATACCCAAAAAGTTGCCAAACCAACGCAGGCATTACCCTTGTTTACTATTTTAACCCTAGCGGCTACAGGTACCGAAATGAATTCGGGTTCGGTATTGCAGCATAATGCCTCAGGTATGAAACTAGGATATAGTGCTCCTTGCATGTTTCCAAAAGTATCGTTTTTAGACCCCCACTTAACCCTTACAGTACCAGCAAACCAAACCGCTTTTGGAATTTCGGATTTGATATCGCATGCGTTAGAACAGTTTTTTGGCAAAGGCGAATCTCCTTTATCCGATTTATATACCGCCTCCGTAATTAAATTAGCTATCAAATATGGCCAAAAATTAATGTTAAACTTGCAAGATTATGAGGCTAGAGAACAAATAATGTGGCTAGCTACCAATGCATTAAACGGAACTTTAAAAGCAGGCAAAAACGCAGGCGACTGGGGCGTACACGATTTTGAACATACACTAAGCGTATTGTACGATATAGCCCATGGGGCAGGTTTATCAATAGTTTACCCTGCTTGGCTAAGGCACCATCAGCCTATTATAAACGCTAAATTAGCTTTTTTAGCCACAAAGGTTTTTGATATTGATGAAAGTGATGAAAATTTAGCAGCAAGCATTTTTATCAAAAAATTAGAAAGTTTTTATAAACTAATTGGTACGCCTGTAAAGCTAAACGAAGTGGGTATTTTACCCTCTGAACGTAATACCATTTTATCAAACTTAAAATTTAATAAGGTAAATGGCTCGGTATATACCCTTAACGAAACCGATTACGAACAAATACTGGATAGGATGTGGTAAGCATTTTAAACCAATTATCTTAATTTTTTTGAAAATTTTAATTCTTATTATTTTGAACTGCAATTATTAAACCTGTGTAACAATTTTAATTTCTGATAATTAGATACAAATAGTAAATTTAATTTTTACATTTTTATCTAAAAAATATATGCAAGACCCACGTTTTAAAGCCAAGCCAAACCAAGATTTAGGTTTTGGGCAACAGCCTACCCAAAATAACCAGCGGATGATGAACAAAGATGGTTCGTCAAATTTAAAGCGTAAAGGTTTACCATTTTTTAAACCTCACGAAGCTTATAACTCGTTAATTTACATGAGTTGGTATAGGTTTTGGGTAATTATTTTAACTGTATATTTTTTAATAAATACGCTTTTTGCAAGTATATACCTTTGCTTGGGTAAGCAAGCTTTGGCAGGTAGTAAGGCTAAAAACAATTTCGAACAATTTTTTGATGGTTTCTTTTTTTCGGCACAAACCATATCAACAGTAGGTTATGGGCATTTAAGTCCGTCGGGTATGGCTGCCAGTGGTGTAGCAGCTTTCGAGTCGTTATTGGGCTTATTGGCATTTGCTATGGCCACAGGTTTATTGTATGGGCGTTTTTCGAGGCCAAACTCTAAAATTACTTACAGCCATAATATGCTGGTAAGTCCGTATAAAAATACCGAGGCCTTAATGTTACGGTTGGCTAATTACCGTAGCAACCAATTGTTAGACGTAGAAGCCGAACTATACTTAGCTTACAATTTAGTTATTGAAAACAATAAAACAAGGCAGTTTTTAAAATTAAACCTCGAACGTGATAAAGTAGCTATTTTGGCCACCAGCTGGACAATTGTACACCCTATTACCGATGATAGCCCTATTTTGGATTTAACATTACAACAATTGAAAGATAGCGATGCCGAATTTTTGGTTATAATAAAATCATTTGATGACGCATTTGCCCAAGTGGTACACTCGCGTACTTCGTATAAAGCCAGCGAAATTGTATATGGTGCCAAGTTTATAAGCATGACTAGTACACACGAGAATGGGCTTATAGAATTTGATGTTTCAAAAATAGGAGAGTTTTATTTGATTTAATTGCCTTATGGTTTTTAAGGTCGGCGTACGCCGACCTTTTTCTGATAACTTTTAACTTCCACACTTTTAGAAACACTAGATTTTAAAAATTGATAAAAAACTAAAATTATTGTTTTATAACTGTTTTTGATAAACTATTTTGTAAACCTGATACATTTAATAAATAAACTCCAGAGGGTAGTTTACTCATTTCTGATAGCACAATAGTATTGTTACCTTCGTTTAAAACGATACTTTTGGTAATTTCAAGTTTACCCGATGAATTAAAAATGAAGATTTTTACAATCTCTTTTTTACTCCAATTTAGTGAAATATTGGCAACATCGGCTAATGGGTTAGGGAAAATACTTAAACCTTCAACTACAGTTCTGTTGGCTACTTTAACATTAGGCGACCAAGTTTCGCCATTGGTATCAATACCTTTTAGGCGGTAATATGTTGTTTTTGCTACCAAAGCATCAAAAAAAGTATATTGTAAGCTGCTGCTAGCTGGTATATAAGTAATTTTTGTAAAGTTAATGCCATCAGTGCTTGATTCTACTTCAAATCCACTAAGGTTTGTAAGGGTATTCAAAGTCCATCGTAACTTATTACCAGTAGCTTCAACTTTTATATCAAAATTTTGTAATGATGATAATGGGAGCACCGCATTAGATTGATGTGCACCAATATCGAAAGACATAACACCTGCTAAACTACCTTTAAAATAATCGGTTGCACCTACATTTATACCAAACATAGTATTTAAGTTGATACCTTTAGTTTTAGCTTCGGCCGATGTAGTAAGTTTATATTGGGTAAGTGTACTAAGGCTTGCCCCTGTAGAGGGTAAAGGAATTGCTTGATTTGAAGCTGAGTTATTAAAAGTTGCCGCAAGTTGAGGAGCAGTTCCTGCAGCACTAAAGCCTGGGTTTAAGGCATAGCCATAATTGGTTTCACCACTTTTTTCTTGCAATGTACCGTTTCTAAAATCGGTAAGTGTGTTATATAAATTGCCCCACGAAAATTTAGAACCACCACCTGCATTATGGTACATATTGTTTAGCATTAAAACTTCGCCAGGTAAAATATTCAAAGGCTGATTAATTAAACTAACAGATCTTGTAAAATCTAGGTTGTTATCCATATAAAATGCATTATTCATAAATTTTACATTTTGGATGTGGTTTCCAAGAATTCTTAAACCTACAGGAGGTTCGTTAATATCAACTAAATTTTGGTCGTTTACATAAACAGAGTTTCCATATACATTATCGTTAGTTACTTTGTGTGAGTTGTTTACGCCCCATACTTTGAATGCACCAAAAGCATTTTTTCGGCCATCGTTTTGGCTTATGTTATATCGTATGGTATTATTGGTATGAGGATTTACACTTCCATACTCGAACAATCCATAACCAGCACCTTCATTATCGTGGCTATAGCAGTATTGAATAGTACAATTTTGGCACCCGCCATCAATACCAAAACCATTACCATCGGCATTTTGACCAGCAAAATTACCGAACGATTCGCAATTTTGAATTAAGCCCCCATTTACATTATAAAACCATATACCAGCAATACCCACACCTAGGGTACTATTTAATGCCCCATTATCATCGGCAACACAATTTTCGATTAAAGCGTTACTTGCTGATGATACCACTATACCGTTACCTGTTGCATACTCGGTAAAACCGTTAGAACCTGCGTTTCCAGTGGCTCTTACATTTCTAATAACAATATTGTTGTGCATAAATGCATGCCCAAAATCGCCGAATGCACCAATGTTTATACCAGCTCTGCCGCAATTAACAATGATAGTGTTAGTAATTGTAATATCTGAAAATCCTTTTTGGTTGGCATCCACATTGTTCCACGATTGTATTAAAATACCTTGCATTCCAAAACCTTCAAGCCTACAACTGTCGATTGTGATTGTTGATTTGTAGTTAGTACTTGCGCCAGTATAAAAATTTATACCGTTTGCTGTATTTGCACCTCCAAAAGTTCGGCCTCCGTAAAAGTTGATATTTTTGATAATAATGGATGCTGTTTCACCTGCATAAACTCCTTGCACACCGTCGCACCATACGTTTGCAACTGCATTTGGCCCATATTTAGATACTGTAATAGGGTTTGCCGGTGTACCAGTATCATCAGTGCCAAATACAAAATTACCTCCATGCCAGCTACCATCAGAAAATAACAATATTTTATCGCCTGCTTTAAAGCTGGTACTATTTGCTTTAGCAATAGTTTTCCAAGCCAAAGCGGGCGAAAGACCACTATTTGCATCATTACCTCCACCATTTTCGGGAGTATTTTGGTTAATGTAATAGGTTTTGTTTTGTGCCAATGCAGTTACGGATACTAGCATTAATAAGGCAGATAATAGTTTTTTCATCGTTTTTTTGTTTTAATAGTTTATTAATTTTTTAATTTTCGTATCCAGGATTTTGTTTGATTATATTTTTTGATTCATCTACAACATTAAATGGAATTGGGAATAGTACATGGTAAGGTTTAGCATTTGTGCGTCCTCTGGCAATGGCGTTTGAAATTAGTTTACCTACACGTATTAAATCTTGTCGGCGATTACCGTTTTCTAAATAAAGTTCTTTACCTCGTTCTTCAATTACATAGTCTCTAAATTTTTCTTTTGATAATTTGGGATCTATGGCTGGGTCGGTTGATATAGTTACCCCTGCCCTATCGGTAATTTGTTTTAAAAAACCGATTGCTTCGGATGTTGGGCCGTCTATTTCGTTAATTATTTCGGCCATATAAAGTAAAACATCCGAGTAACGGAACATAACCCAGTCATAACCTCCACTTACATCCACATATTTTAAATATTTAAGTGGTATAGCATATTTTAACCCGTTGGCTCGGGTAACCATTCTTCCTGCATCATTTCGGTATCTATCAGCAATAGTTTCGAGGCGTTTATCGCCAGTTTGATATTTATCATAATATTCCCAATTCATACCTAATCCTCCCCAGCCGGGCTTAACTGTTACACCTAACATACTTATAGCATTGGCAGGTATAACAGTTTGAAACCACCAATTGTAGGTACCAGCATTACCAGGCACAGCATATATAATTTCGGAATTGGCTTTATTTATAAATACATCTTTGTACGAAGGTAGTAAAGAGAAACCCATGGTAGTTAATGTTGTACCTAGTGTTTTGGCTTTTTGCCAATCGGTAGTTGTTTTGGCAGTGTTTACATACATTTTTAAAAGTACCATACTAGCCACAGCTTTAGATACTCGGCCCCAGTTATTAGCATCGCTGTTGTATTTAGTAACAGGAAGTAAAGCTATCGCATCGGTTAAATCGTTTTCAGTTGCTTTTAAGTAGTCTTCTGATGTCATACGAGGCTGCATCTCTTTATCTGCAAGTTTAGCTGGGTCTAAAATAGGATTTAACGGGCCGTATAAATCGTACAAAATCCACATTAGCCAACCTCGCATACATTTTAATTCGCCTAAATATTGATTTTTAACTTGCTGATTTACACCTTCTAGTTTGTTTATTAAATCGATAAGCTTGGTAGCTCTGGCTATAAATTGTATTCTAGAGTAAAAAACCTGCTGGTTGTCTCTAGAGTTAAACGTTGCAGGCCCAAAAGCATACATACCTAAAGGTGGATTTTGCCAAACATCATACATCTGGTCGGTAAGTTTTGAAGTTGTCCAATCAAGCCCTCCTAAGGCAACATTAAACGAACCTATGTACCTGTTTGAAGCAACGTCGGCAGCGCCCCAATCGGTGCCAAAAAGCGAATAAAAAGGAGTAATTGCAGCTTGAATATCGGCTTCGGTTTTTAAAAAATTAGTTTCGGAGTATTGGTCGTAAATTTTGGGTTTTAAAATATCTTTTTTGCAAGATGATACACTTAAAACAAATGCTGTAATTGTAAATATTATTTTAAACTTTTTCATATTTATTAAAATTAAAATCTAGTATTAAATCCAAAGGCTATTGTACGAGCTATCGGGTAAGGGCCATTGTTTCGTTCCATTTCGGGATCTAAGCCTACATAATTTGTTATTACGCCTAAATTGGCAACATCAACAAATAACCTGGCTGATTGTAAAATTTTCTTTTTGCCTAATATTTTATTTGGTAAAGTATAACCTAGCGTGATGTTTTTTAATCGGGCGAAATAAGTTTTTTTCATCGTATAATCGTTTGCGCCTGCTGAATTATTAGCCGCAGTTAAATCATTTGCTATGCTTGGATATTTACCATTGGTATTAAATGAAGTAAATATATCGGCCGAATAAACGCTTGCATTTGAAGGTGTTACAGTACCAAAATCAAAACCTCTTGTAAAATCTCTCCAACCATCCCAGCTTAAACCACCGTAATTACCATATATAAAAAACGATAAGTCGATATTTTTAAAAGCAAAAGTATTGTTTATACCAAAAGTTCCTTTAGGATTAAAATCTCCTAAATTAACTATATCGTCTTTGTTCATTTTACCATCCCCATTTACGTCTATGTAGCGTAAGTTTCCAATAACTGCATTAGGCTGTAAAGATTTTATAGCATCTAATTCGGTTTGTGTTCTAATGATGCCATTGGTTTTCCAGCCGTATACAGATTGCATAGGGTCGTTTTCTTTTATCCAAGGAGATAGTTGGTTATCGGGGTTTCTACTTACCCAAGTTGCCTTAAATGTACCAAGTGTTAAGTTTGTGTTCCACGAGAAGTTTTTGGTTAAAATATTTTTGGTATTTAAAGCAATTTCAATACCAGTACTTCGGGTACTTCCCACATTGGTTCCAATACGTTGAATTGCTGAGTTAGAATTTAAATTTGCAAAATCTAATAGGTTTTTAGCTGTACGGTTAAAGTATTCTACACTTCCCGTAATTCGATCTTTAAAAAGTCCAAAATCAATACCTGCATTAAATGTAATATTGGTTTCCCAAGTTATAGATTGATTACCTTGTTGTGTTTGTAAAATTCCTGTAGCAATTTGGTTACCAAAAAGAAAGTTCCATGGTGCAGTAGAATAACCAGGGCCGTATAAAGATAGGGTTTGGTTACCCGTAATATTATCGTTACCCGAAGTACCATAACTTGTTCTAAATTTTAACTCGCTTATGGTATTATTTGTACCTTTCATAAACTTTTCGTTATGTATTTTCCAAGCAAATGATGCGCCAGGAAAAAAGCCAACTTGGTTGTTAGTACCAAATTTATTAGATGCATCAAACCTAGCACTAGCATTAAATAAATATTTATCGTTAATGCTGTAATTTAGCCTTGTAAACTGAGATAATTTTACGGGAGGTACAATTTTATTGGATGATAATCTGTTTAAATCTTTATTTGCTGCTAAGGCCATATTTGCAGTGCCAAATACATCTGTGGCAAAGTTTACACCATCTAAAGCAAAATCATTTCCGGTAGCGGTATAATATCCACCTCCCAAAACTACTGTTATGCGGTGGCTATTTTTAAGTAAATTTTTATCAAAGTTTAAAAAACCCTCCATGCTATAATTATTACGAGCCTGGTAACCTATTTGACCGTTACCTGTTGGGGCATTCCAAAACCTAGATTTTCGTGGAATAAAAAAATCACTTGTTGTACTAGTTTGATCTATACCGCCAACAATAGTGGCTCGTAGTTCATCGGTAATTTTAACCTCAAGGCTAGGGTTTATAAACAATCGCTTATTTTGCGATTTATCGGTTATCATAAAATATCCTAATGGGTTATTAACCTTTGTATCATAGGTTAAATTTAATTCTCCCCTATCGTTAAACGGCTGTATTGATGGTGCAAATGCCATGGCATCTCTTAATAAAGAAGGAGAGTTTCTGTCGTTACCTGTTTGGTTACCTGTAGATACATTATTATTATTTATTTGGGAATAGCTAAGCCCTAGTTTAAAATTGATAGCCGAGCCAATTCTTTGGTCTAAATTAACCCTACCAATTATACGCGTAAGCGATGAATTAGCTAGCATAGCTTTTTGATCGAAAATATTAAATGATGAAAAAACTTTGGTATTTTCGTTGCCTCCGGATAATGAAATGTTGTGATCAGATATACGACCACGCCTAGTAATTTGATCAATATAATTAGTGCCCATACCCGCATTAGCTATATCAGTTTCCGAAAAAACTTTAGCATTTTGAGGAATTGAACCATCATCAACTTTAGTGCCGTAATAAGGTGCAAATCCATTTGTGTATAACCTATTTTCATCTCTCCACAAATTAGCTTGCTGCATAAATTCTTGTGCATTAAATACCTTTATGTAAGGAGCCATATTTTGTACCGACTCTGTAGCATTGTAACTTACACTTACCTTACCCGCTTTCCCTCGTTTTGTAGTAATTAATATTACCCCATTTGCTGCAGCCGAACCATAAATAGCTGTTGCACTAGCATCTTTTAAAACAGTTACTGTTTCTATATCATTTGGGTTAATGTTATTTAAAGGGTTTCTATCTACAAAGCCACGCATACCCGTATTTGCACTACTTGCCGTAAAATCTGTTGATGCGTTATTGGTAATTTGTACACCATCAATTACATACAATGGGTTACTACCGCCTAACGGCGATATTGAACCCCTAATGTTAATAGATATACCGCCCCCTGGTTGTGAAGTGTAGGTATTTACATTTAACCCAGCAACTCTACCCTGTAATAAGTTATCTATTGATACGGCATTGGTAGTATTTAAGTCTTTGGTTTTTACCGATACAGCAGAACCTGTAACATCTTTTTTTCGTTGGCTACCATACCCTACCACTACTACTTCATCCAAAGCCGCAGTAGTACTTTTTAAAACAAAATCTATGTTTGTTTTACCCTCAATAGATATTTCGGCTTTATCAAAACCTATGTAGGTAAATATTAATGTGCCATTGCTTGGTGCGCTAATATTATATACTCCATCGGCATCGGTAAAGCCACCTCCTTTGCTGCCTTTAACTTTTACAGATACACCTGGTAATGGTTCGCCATTTTCGTCGGATAATTTACCGGATATTGCAGTTTGGGCTAGTAAACTTGTATTTAATGCAAGTGAAAAAAGCATAAATAACAAGTACTTAAATTTTTTAGAGTAAAAATTTTTCATAAAATTGGTTAAATAAGTATAAATAATTGGTTGGCAACACTTAATGTAAGCAGAGAGTAATTAAGTAAATGCTAATCAAATAAGAAAAATAAATTTGATAATTGCAAATATTTATTGTGTTATTTTATAAATAGCTCGAATGATAACTCTAAAAAAACAAAGAAATATTTAATTTTTAACATGCTTAACTATAAAACGTTTTCAAAAAGGTTTATACTTTATAATTTGTTCTGATTAGGGTTTACATACATTAATTATACATTTTTGCTACTTAATTAAAACATATTGAGCAAAACTTGGTAACAACTTATAAAGTACAAAATCGGTGGCTAGCAAATTTTATCGTAACCAAAAGCAAATCTGAAAAGGTTTTTTTTTGGTAAAATTTAGCTTTTGTAAGTTCAATTGATAAGTGCAACAGGCATAAATCCTATGGGAACAAAGTTGAGCGTAGCGAAACGAAGTTCCCATAGGATTTATGCTGACAATA
>RDYW01000010.1 GCA_004293485.1 Sphingobacteriales bacterium
GTATTGTCAGCATAAATCCTATGGGAACTTCGTTTCGCTACGCTCAACTTTGTTCCCATAGGATTTATGCCTGTTGCACTTATCAATTGAACTTACAACCAGTGTTTTTTTGATATTTTACATTTATTGTTCTTGTACAAAAACATTGTTAAATAAAATATTAAATATTTAAAATAGTATGAAAATCAAATTTATTTATTCTGTATTAGGTTTAACACTTATGCTAGGGTTAGTTTCGTGTAGTTCTACCAAGCAAGTAGCTGCCTTAAAACCCTTGGCCGACTATACATCTACCAATATTGTGTACGAAAAACAACTTTCGTATATAAATATGCCAGTAGAAGTTTCGGTTATTGATTTGCAAAATCAAACCAATAAATACCTTAATGGTTTAATTTATGAAGATGCTATTTTAGACGATAACAACCTTATGATGAAGGTATGGAAACAAGCACCCATAACAGTAAGCGAGCAGTATGGCAAGTTACAAATAGAACTTCCACTAAAAATTTGGGCAAAATATAAGTATGGTATTAATTCGTTTGGTGTTGATTTAAGCGATACACGCGATGTAAACTTAAACGGTGTAATAAAATTAAGCTCGCAAGTAGGCCTACAAGATTGGAAAATAACTACACTAACCAGTATTGATAATGTAAAATGGAATGAAAGCCCAAATATAATTATAGCCGGAAAATCGATACCCATTACCTACCTTATAAATCCTGCACTGTTGGTATTTAAAAGTAAACTAGCTAAAATGGTGGATAATGCTATTACACAATCGCTTGATATTAAACCTTATGTGTTAGATGCTGTAGCAGGATTAAGCAAAGCAGTAAAGGTAAACAATACTTACCAAGCTTGGTTTGCTATGCAACCCGTTGAAATTTATACTACCAAACCTACGCTTGCTAATAAAAAATTAACCATTAATATGGGATTAAAAACTTTTTTAGAAACTTCGATAGGCAGAGAACCCGCCATAAAATATGATAGAAACACTATTTTATTAAAAACAGTTGATAAAATGCCAAACGAATTTAGCGTAAATTTAGCTGCATTTGCACCTTATACCTATGCAAGCGAAGTGGTTCAAAAAAACTTTGCCGGGCAAAAATTCGAATCTGGTAAACGAAATGTTACTGTTAATACTGTACAATTATGGGGTAAAGAGGGCAAAATGATCGTAGCTTTAAATTTAAGCGGATCGGTAAATGGCGATTTTTACCTTACTGGCGTTCCTGCTTACGATGTTACCACAAAAGAAATATATTTAGACCAAGTTGATTTTGTGCTCGACTCAAAATCACGACTCTTAAAAATTGGCGATTGGCTTGCTCATGGCCTAATAGTTAATAAAATGGCGGCTGCTTGTAGGTTTTCGATAGCCAGCCAACTTGCCGAAGGGCAAAAAACTATGGCGTCTTATTTAAGCAATTATGAACCAGTAAAAGGTGTAAAAGTAAACGGAACTTTAGGCGCCATTACGCCAAATAAAGTAGTTTTAACTTCTAATGCTATTGTAGCTATGGTGGTTATTGGGGGCAAAGTTTCGGTAAATGTTGATGGCCTAGAATAAAACAAGCAAAGTTGTACAGTTTTTTTTTAAGAGTAAAACGATAACGTTTATTTTTACATACAAACCCAGTTTCGATAGTTATATTAGGTTTATATAATTGAAATACAATAATTTATAGCAAAACTTGCTATCGCAATTAAAAGATAAAAGTACTTGTTTGTACGATATTGTAAACTATGTATAAAATTAAAAAATGTAGCGCATGGTAGCATGCCGTTTTCCAAATTTGGCACCCGTAGCTTCGTGTATAGCCAACATCTTGTTATTAAAATCGCCTACCCACGAAAGTTCAAGTTCGTCGTATTGATTTTTAGGGATTACATATTCTTTAAGCTTTATAAAAATGGCCGATTCGAGCCCATGTTTTTGATATTTTTGTTTGGTACCCATTACTACAGCCCGCATTCGGTTTACGCCTTTCCATTTTTTATATAAAAAAATTAATTTACCCCAAAGGTTTAGCTTACCATGAAGCGGTTTTAGCATAATGTTGGCATCGGGCAAAATAACCACAAACGATGCTGGTTCGTTATTAATGTAGGCAAACCACAGTAGTTTAGGGTCCATAATAGCCTTCATTTTATTAAAACTATGTATTACTGTTTCTAATTTTATAGGTGTAAAATTGGCGAAATTTTGCCAGCCATCGTTATAAATTTCCATAAAATCGGCTGCATATTTATTAAAATTTTTAGTTTTAAAATGCTCGAAAGTATAGCCAGGCTTACTGGCTACCCAAGTAGCAATTTTAGTAAACCTATCGGGGAATGGGATATTTAAGTTTAAATGATTGGTAATTTGTTCGTACTCGGTTTTAAAACCATAACGCTCAAACTGTTTTTTATAGTACAAAAAATTATAATTCATACCGTACGATGGCTGGGTAAACCCTTCGATAAGTAAGCCCCAAAAATTATCGTTTTCTCCAAAATTTATGGGGCCATCCATAGCCATCATGCCTTGTTTTTGTAGCCAATTTTTGGCGGTATCAAATAATAGCTTTGAAGCAGCATCGTTATCTATACATTCGTAAAAGCCAATACCACCAGTAGGTTGTGGGTGGGTAAATGCTTTTTTATGATTAATAAATGCAGCTATTCGGCCAATAACTTGTTGTTCATCATCGATTAAAATCCAACGGGTAATAATACCAAAAGAGTGGAAATTATTTTTTTGAGGATCAAATACAGCCTCTATATCCACATCTAGTGGGCAAACCCAGTTTTTATCGGTGGCATAAAGTG
Organism: Sphingobacteriales bacterium; assembly: GCA_004293485.1. Lineage (GTDB taxonomy): Bacteria > Bacteroidota > Bacteroidia > Sphingobacteriales > Sphingobacteriaceae > Pseudopedobacter. The sequence goes on from RDYW01000010.1 coordinate 2,827, forward strand.
TGCGAGGAAAATCTAAAAATTGTTTGATAGTTTTCAGATTTTCGATTTCTTGTATTTGCATGGTATGATGTTGATATTATAAAAGTTGTTGGTTTTAATTACCAAAAAACCTTTTTTTCAAAATGACGATTATTAAATATTAATAATCATCATCATCATCTTCATCAAAATCAACGTCTATTTCTTCTAAAGAAATTGCTTTATCATCAATATCAGCAACTTCGTAATCGTCATCTACATCGTCATCAATTATAAATTCGTTCTCAAGAGGTAAATCTTCTTCGTTATCAATAGGTTTTTTTGTAATTTTTTTAGCCATATTTTTAATATTTGTGTTTCACATTTGAAGTATAAAGTTAATAAGTTTTTTAAACTTCAAAAAAAATAATAACAAATTTTAAAACCTAATTTCAATGCACAACTATACATTAGCATCTTTTATTCATTGTTTTTGCCTATTGCTGAAGTGTTTGTGATTTCTACATCTTTTAAAATAGGAATATCGGTAGTTGAGTTTAGGCCAAAATAATCCAAAAATTTTTTACTTACACAATACATTATTGGTTTACCGGGTTGGTCTGCTTTTCCAGCTAATTGTATCAATTCTTTTTCTAATAGTTTTTGTACTGTGTAGTCGCTGTTTACGCCACGTATTTGTTCAATTTCTAATTTAGTTACTGTTTTTTTACTTGCAATAATAGCTAAAGTTTCTAAACCAGCTTGGCTTAATTTTCGTTTTGCTTGTTGTGTTTGTAATTGGTTTATAATAGGATAATATATAGGTTTTGTTAAAAACTGGTAGCCACCACCTGTATTTATTAGTTGTATAGCAAAATCATCGCTTTGGTACCTAGCCATAATATTGCGTAGTAACTCCTCAATTTCATCATCGGGATAGGTAACCTCAAAAGTGCCGTGTAGGCAATTTGTAATCTCTGTTTTGCTTATACTTTGGTCCGATGCAAAAATCAGGGCTTCTATAAATTGTTCAATATTATCCAAAGGTGTAAAATTAATAGGCAATAACTTGTTGTGGTAACTCTTGGTGATTGCGCCATTGGTACAGTTGGTTGCGCAATTGTGGTTCAAAGCCAGCTTCTTTTATGGCTTCCTGTATGCCATTGGACGTAAAACGGTGTGGTGCACCAGCGGCACTTACTACATTTTCTTCAATCATTATCGAGCCAAAATCATTGGCGCCAGCGTGTAAACATAACTGCGCTACCTGCTTGCCCACCGTAAGCCACGATGCTTGTATGTTTTTAATATTGGGCAACATGATACGGCTTAGGGCAATCATTCTTATATATTCATCGCCTGTTACATTATTGGTAATGCCTCTAATTTTTTTTAACAAAGTGCCATCATCCTGAAAAGGCCAAGGAATAAATGCCTTAAAGCCATGGTTATCTTCGGGTTTTTCGGCTTGTACTTCACGTATCCATATTAAATGTTCGAAGCGTTCTTCAATAGTTTCAATATGGCCAAACATCATTGTAGCCGATGTAGCAATATTAAGTTTATGGCAAGCCCGCATTACATCTAACCACTCTTGCCCACCACATTTACCTTTTGATATTAGCCTGCGCACACGGTCGTTTAAAATTTCGGCACCAGCCCCAGGTAAACTATCAAGGCCAGCGGCTTGTAATTCTTTTAGTGCATCATAATGGCTCATACCCTCTAGCTTACATATATGGGCTATCTCGGGCGGGCCGAGGCTGTGCAAGCGTATGTGCGGGTAAAGTTGTTTAAGTTGTTTAAATAAATCGGTGTAAAACTGCAAGCCCAAATCGGGGTGATGGCCGCCTTGTAGCAATAATTGGTCGCCACCTAGTTGTATGGTTTCTTCAATTTTTTGTTTGTAAGTTTCGATATCAGTAATGTAAGCCTCGGCATGGCCTGGCCGCCTAAAAAAATTACAAAATTTGCAATTGGCAATACACACATTGGTAGTATTTACATTACGATCTATCTGCCAAGTTACTTTACCGTGAGGAACCTGTATTTTTCGTAACGCATTAGCTACATACATTAACTCGGGCGTGGTAGCATTGTGGTATAAATGTACGCCTTCTTGTAGGCTTAAAAATTCAAAATTATGTGCTCGGGATAAAATTTCTTGACTATTCATTTCCAATAATTACGTATCAAAAATACGGATAAAGCGGTAAATTGTTTCGATGTTTTTTTAATAAGCATTTGTTAAAGCTAAGATTTTAATGGGCAATTAATTTTGCATCCCATTTTAAAAATATATTATCGGATAATACCACTCGTTTTTCTTCAATTAAAAAAACATTTTTTTTAGATAAATACATATATTTCCATTTTTTATAAAAAAAATATAAATCGCTGTAAATGTGTAATATGAAATAAAATATTAAAAACATACTTGGCTATAACTATAAAAAAATTACCTTTATAGCCAAGTATAGATTATGGAAATAATAGGAAGGTACAAAGAAAAGCAAGAGTTATACGATATTCTTCGTTCCGAAAAATCGGAGTTTGTGGCCGTTTATGGGCGAAGAAGAGTAGGCAAAACATTTTTGGTAAGAGAATATTTTTTAAAAGAAACCGTGTTTCACCTTACGGGGATAGCCAATGTAAAAACCAAAACACAGCTAGCCAATTTCCAAACTGCATTAGCCAAATATAGCCGTACAAAAAAAGTGAATATTAGCCCTAGTAATTGGTTTCAAGCTTTTGGGCAATTGATTACGCTCATCGAAAAAAGTAAACTAGAGCGTAAAGTTGTTTTTATAGATGAGCTACCTTGGTTGGATACAGCAAAATCTGATTTTATTGCCGCATTAGAACATTTTTGGAACAGCTGGGCAAATGCCCGAAAAGACATTATATTGGTAGTATGTGGTTCGGCTGCTACCTGGATGATAAATAAGTTAATTAACAACCGAGTTGGCTTACACAACAGGGTAACCCGCCATATAAAGCTAAATCCTTTTACGTTAAAAGAATGCGAAGCGTTTTTTAAGCATAAAAATGTGGTGTTTGATAGGTACCAAATAGTACAAATTTACATGTGCTTAGGTGGTATTCCTTATTATTTAGATTTGATAAAAAAAGGCAGTAGCTGGGCGCAAGCTATAAACGATATTTGCTTTGCCGCCAACGGTAAATTACTCAACGAATTTGCAAATCTCTACGGTTCGCTATTTAAAAACGAAGAAAATTATATCAAAATTGTTGAAACACTTGCTTTAAAAAACATTGGCTTAAGCCGATACGATTTAATTAAATACACCAAATTGCCTAATGGCGGAGGAACTACACGTATATTAAACGAACTGGAAGAAAGTGGTTTTATACGAAAATATGCTGGTTACGGCAAAGCTACCCGCGATTCGTTGTACCAGCTATCCGATTTTTTTTCTATGTTTTATTTAAAATTTATGAAAAATGCCAATGCAACCGATACCCAATATTGGCTAAACAATGCCGATAGTGCTGCTTGCCGTACTTGGGCTGGCTATGCTTTCGAAAAAGTTTGCCTGCACCACACCGAAGAAATAAAAATTGCCTTAGGTATTGTTGCCGTACAAACACAAACCTATTCGTGGCAAAGTAAAGAGGCGCAAATAGATTTAGTAATGGAACGAAGAGATGGCATTATCGATATTTTTGAAACCAAGTTTTCGATAAACGAGTTTGTAATTAATAAAAAATATGATGCCGTTTTGAGGAATAAATTAGGCATATTTAGGCAAGTTACCAATACAAAAAAAGCGGTACACTTGGTAATGATTACCACTTACGGTATCAAGCAAAACGAATATGCCTACACCAGCATTCAAAATAGTATCACCATGAACGAGCTTTTTTTGTAATATTTACCCATCTAAAATTTTACATAGTTGGCTATAACTCTATTTTTTACCACTTATAGCCAACTATGAAATATAGCTATTTACATTAATTACTTTATAAGTACTTTATAATAAAATAGTTAATATTTTTTATAGCATTATTTTTATAACATTTCTTATAGCTTTTTATCCCTAATTTTTAATTTTAACAATTTTTTTGAGGCTGTTTTATTTCGGCAATTTTATGGTATATGCGGCATTTTCTTCACCAAAACACATAATTTCAAAGTATTTATCTTTTTTATTATTTTACATAATTGGCTATAACTCCATTTTTTTACCACTTATAGCCAACTATAAAATATTTATATTTATTCAAATTTATTTATAATTAACTCATAATATGTGATTTATATTTTAAATAGTATTATTTTAACAATATTTTTTGTAAATATTTTTATCTGTTTTGCATTATTTTTATTTTTTAATGCGTTAATTTTATAGGTGCTTATATTATTTTTTTTAGCAAAGCACACAATCCCCCAATATCTTCCTCACTATTATAAGCATGTAAACATATCCGTAACCGTTCTTTCCCTTTTGCCACCGTGGGCGATAAAATGGGGCGTACATCAAAGCCTTGTTTTTGCAATTGTAATGCTGTGTTTTTACACGCTACATTACCTGGAATTATGAGGCATTGTATGGCACTATCACTTTGTATTAAATGTATGCTGGTGCCTAGAAACTGCGTTTTAAAAAACCTAATATTCGCCATAAGCCTTGCAATGCTTTGTTTTTTAAGCATTTGTGCATACATTATTTTTATAGTTACCAAGCTGTGTAAGGGTAGGGCAGTGGTATAAATAAATGATCGGGCAAAGTTAATAAGGTAAGTTTTTAGTTTTTGCGAACCTAAAACCACTGCGCCATGGCAACCTAAAGCTTTACCGAAGGTTACCACACGGGCAAAAACATCGTTTTGTAAACCTAAATGCTGTACCAATCCTTCGCCATTTTTACCTATTACGCCTGTGGCATGTGCTTCATCTACAATTACATGGGCTTTATATTTTTTGGCTAAGGCCGATATTTCTTCGAGCGGAGCTACATCGCCATCCATGGAATACACACTTTCAACTGCTATAAAAATAGTGCCACGGCTGTTTTTTAACTTACTTTCTAAACTGTTTAAATCATTATGTAAAAAAGTAAAGCGCTGGGCAAAACTTAACCTTGCACCATCAATAATACAGGCGTGTATATGTTCATCGCAAATAATGGTATCGCCTTTTTGTGCTATGCAGGCAAATAAGCCTAAGTTGGCATCATAACCCGAATTAAAAATTAAGCCAGCCTCGGCTTCATAAAATTTAGCCAATTCACTTTCTAATTCTTCCGCAAATACCGAATTACCGCTCAATAACCTTGAACCCGTAGCACCCAGCTGATAATTATTGTTTGTTAAAAAATATTGGGCAATAGCTTCTTTGGCTTCCGCCGATTGTGCCAAACCCAAATAATCGTTCGACGAAAAATCAATCAAATTTTTATTTAACTGCAAACTGCGTAAAGAATTATTCTCCTCACGTTCTTGCAGTTTTTTATCTAAAAAATCATCCAAAATATAGCCTAGCTTTTTTGCAATTGCCCGATTGATTTTTGCATTTGCGCCATCATTGAGGTTAAGTTTTCTATCGTAGGCTCGGCGGCGGGTTGTGGTAATTCGGTTGATATAAATGCTTTTGCCTTCCATATTTCCAAAATATCCTCGGCTTCAATGGCATAAGGCTCATAAACGGCATTGTCCGAAACTAATTTTAAGCCCTTATCAACTTTAAATTTACTGCCCAGTCGTTTATACACTACACCATCGTTTTTACTAATAATTACGGCAGTATCCGATATTTTTAAATCGGCCCAGTTTTCGGCATATTCTGCTATAATAATAGCACCCGAGGGTAGGGGCAGCATCGAATCGCCCTTAATTTCAAAGGCTCTATACGTACCTTGTGTAAAAAATGGGAGCGAAAATTTTGGCAAAGCAGCCACAAATTCGGGGTCGCCATAGCCATTTAAGTAGCCCGCACTTGCTTTAACGGGTACAAATTCTATATTTTCTTTATCATCTTTATCAACTGTTATACTTAGCACCCTTACATTGGCCGCATTTGCTTTTGGCAGTGGTTTATACTTATCATTTATCTTTTGATTGATGAGTTCATCAATACTTAAATCAAAAAAAGATGCTAATTTTATGAGCAAATCGTATTTCGGGTCGGCCCGGTCTTCTTCATACGCACCCACTAGCGATCGTTTAATTTGTATCTCATCTGCAAACTGTTGCTGTGTAAGGCCTTTTTTCTTTCTTAAATACTTTATGTTTTCTGATATTTTTCCCATTTCTAAAAAAATTTGCAATTACTAAATTAATTAGTATTATTGTGCCAATAAAATTAGTAATAATAATTAGATAACAAAATTTTTTTTGAACAATTTAATGCAGAGTAAAATGAAAAAGTTTGTGTTTATAGTAACCGACCGTAACCGAAATAACTTACACGTTGGTTTAAGTACCGATATGATGAAGACCATGAGTTTTTATCGTATGATGCCCAACTTATTTTTTGATGCCGGGCAGCAATTAACCCGCTTGGTTTATTTCGAAGAATTAAAAGATGAAGCAAGTGCCGATTTTCGATTTAAAGCCATCAACCGTTTTACCCGAGTACAAAAAGAACGCATTATTCGCGGAGTAAACCCAGATTGGTTAGACCTTACCATTGGCCTCGATTACGAAAAAATACTAAGCACAGGCTTTACAGTTAGGCCTAAAGCGGCTTGGTTATCTTAGGTTATACATTTGTGGTGTTAAAATTTATGTAAGCGTTTATTAATTATAACTTTGCACAAACGAAAAGTTATTAATAAAATAAACACTACACAAAGCCCGCTGCCCTAATACAGATTTCATAAAGACAAAGGTATGATTATAAGCTCACTACTTCATCAAGTAAGTAAAAAAGCGACTGATATTGATAACCCGTAGCTTCGCTTAATGCCATTTCGCAAGTTTTGGCACTCGAGTAATAACCATCATATTGCTGTTGATTCACCTCTTTGGCTTCGTTATATGTGGCCGCTTGGGTAAGGCCTGGGTAATAAAAACCTCTATCGCCAGCCATGCCGCAGCAACCCACCTGAAACGGAATATCGTAATTTTCGGCACAGGCTTTTCCAATGTTACTTAATTGCTGCTGCAAGCCCATTTTGGTAACGCTACACACGGGGTGAAACACAATATGCTTTTTGGGCGAATTGATATTTAATTTAGGCAGCAACATATCGGTTATATAATTGATAGAATCTATTATTTTAAGTTGATCAAACCTTTGCTGGTTTTGCGCCGATAAATATGGCCTAGCACTTTGCAAACTTTGAGTACATGAGGTTACATCCATTAATATGGGAATACTTCCGCCCTGCGTCCATAGCCATAATTTATCTATAATACTATTTGCACTATGCTTATAGGCTGGTGTAAATCCTTTGGACTGAAACGGCTGCCCGCAACAGTTTCCCTCCACATTGCTTGGTATCAATACCTTGATGCCTGCTTTTTCTGATACCGACAATACCGTTTCGGCAAGCGATTTTTTATTTCCCTTATCCGCACCCATTACCCTCGTAATACACGATACAAAATAAATTATATCGGGTAAGGCTGGGGCCGATAATGGCATAAACACTGGCCCTGATAATTGCTTAGTCCATAATGGCATAAAGGGCAATAATTTTTTAATACCTACCGTAAATTGGTACATGGTATTTTTACCCAATACACGGTTTATTATACCGCCCACATGCAAGCCAAATTTTAAAACAAGCTCTAATACTATAAAGTTTTTTGCTAGTAGCAAGGCGATTTTATTTGCCTGTTCCGAATGGTTTTCGGCCCTTAACCGTTTTACTAAATCGCCCGTGTTTATGCTTACAGGGCAATCGGTAGCGCAAAGACCGTCAACGGCGCAGGTATCTAAACCAGCAAATTGGTATTGCTGTAATAATATTTTTTTATCGCTTTGCTTATTCTCTATAGTTAGGCGTTGCAAAGCCCTACGTATTACAATGCGCTGGCGGGGCGTAAGTGTAAAATCTTTACTTGGGCACCTATTTTCGCAATAGCCACATTCGATACATTTATCTACCTCTTCCTCCACCACAGGCAATGTTTTTAGGTTTTTAATGTGGCAATTAGGGTCGTTATTAAGTATTACATCGGGGTTAAGCATCCCATAAGGGTCAACGGCTTTTTTTAATTCTTGCATTATTGCGTAAGCCTCGTTTCCCCATTCGTTTTTTACAAAAGGGGCAATTTGTCTGCCTGTACCGTGTTCACCTTTTAAGGAACCATTGTATTTTTGAATAACCAAAGTGGCCAGTTCTTTGGCAAATAAATCAAACGATTGTATTTCGCTTTCATCGTTCATAGATTGCGACATTACAAAATGCAAGTTACCTTCTTTGGCATGGCCAAATATAATGCTGTTATCGTACCCATATTTTAGCATCAATTGCTGTATATCTATTACGCCTTCGCCAAGTTTTTCGATAGGCAGCGCAATATCTTCGAGCAATACTGTAGTTCCTTTTTTTCGGGCTGCCGCCACCGATGGGTACATGCCTTTGCGTAGTTTCCAATAAGCGGCTTGCTGCTGGGCATCAGTTGTAAAATGTAAAGGATGTAACAATTGTAATGGCTGTAAAAATGGCTGGGCGTTTTTAAACTTATGGTTCAGCAATGCTTCGTCTTCGGCTTGGTATTCTACCAAAATGGCCGTTGCATTTGCTGGTAATTGCTGTATTAATAAAGGGGCATCTTTTTGGTTTTGGATAGATTGTAATGCCGCCCTATCCATTAATTCTAACGTTTCGGCACCCGATTGTTTTAAAGCAGGGATGGCCTGGCAAGCCGTTAAAGGATTGTTAAAATAAAGTAATCCGCTAATTTTAAAAGCATTATCGGGCAAGGTATTAAAAACTGCTTCTTCAATAAAAGCCAAAGTACCTTCGGCACCTATTAATAAATGGGCAAGTATATCTAAAGGGTGTTCGAAATCTAAAAAAGCGTTTAGGCTATAGCCAACTGTGTTTTTAATTTTATACTTCTGTTTAATTTTATCAACCAATTGGGTATTAGCTTGCAAGCGATGCTTTAATTGTAAAAGTTTATGGTAAAGTGGCTTTTCGTCTGTTTCGAAACGTGTGTAATCATCTTTAACTTCGGTATTATACGTTGCGCCGTTGGGCAATATAAATTTTATATATTTTAAAGTATGGTACGTATTGTGCTGTACACCGCAGCACATGCCACTGGAATTATTAGAGATTATACCGCCCATCATGGCAGCGTTTATAGATGCGGGGTCGGGCCCGATTTTACGTTGATACTTTTTTAGTTGTTGATTTACCTGTGCCGCTATTACGCCAGGCTGTACCCGCACCAGTTCACCATAGTTTTCTACCTCACATTTACGCCAATAGCGGCTTAAATCAACCAATATACCATCGGTAATGGCCTGTCCCGATAGGCTTGTACCCCCAGTTCTAAATACCATGGGAATGCTTTGTTGCTGCGAGAGCGAAAAAAGTTTTTTTATTTCGTTGGGGCTCGATGGCTGTACCACCACCTGTGGCACCAAATAATAAAAACTGGCATCGGGCGCAAAGGCGTACCTATCAATTAAATTGGCTTTAATTTTTTCGGGTGTTAAAATGGATTGTAGCTTTACAATAAGGTTGTTCATTAAAAACGTGTAGTTTTAAAATTTTTTAATAAAAATAGATGTGGTTAATTATTTATTCTCTAAAATTGACATTTATTTGTTAGTTGTTAAAAAAAAAATCGCGAATGGTAAAACCGTTTGTTTCCAAATAGTAAAACCAATATTAAATACTTATTGCCTATACAATACTTCTATTTTGGTTTAAAATAGGGTACCATTAAATTCTTATAATTTAAAGATATTTGTGCTAAAAAATATTTAAAATTTTATGTGTTTGATTGTTTACTAAAAAATTTTCGCCTGTTTTTTTACCAATCAATAATTTTGCCAAGGGCGATACTTGCGAAATTACAAATACACGATACTTTTGAAAATGGCTGTGTTCAACTGATAAGTGCAACACTTACCTTAAGCTGTAAAAATACTTCATTAGGAGTTAGATAACCAAATTTTCTTACAGGTCTGTTATTTAATT
>RDYW01000011.1 GCA_004293485.1 Sphingobacteriales bacterium
TGTCAGCATAAATCCTATGGGAACTTCGTTTCGCTACGCTCAACTTTGTTCCCATAGGATTTATGCCTGTTGCACTTATCAATTGAACTTACATTTTAAGCGTTCGGTATAGGGTTTTAGTGATAAAAATTGGCAAATTATTGTTTTAACTTGGTTTTTATAGTAAACAAAAGGTATTTTTTAACTAAATTTTTTTGCTCTAGTCTTAAGCTTTTGTATAAATGTTTTACTTTAACCATAATCCAAAATGTAGTTTTTTTTATTCGACCGCAAACTAAAACCAAACAAAATTAATTTCAAAAATATGCAAAGAAGAAAGTTTATAAAGGACACATTAACTGGCTTTCCATTACTTTTTTTTACACCTACACTTTTGGCAAGTTGCCGTAAAGACGATGAAAACATAAGCCAAAATGGTAAAACTGTTGTGGTAATTGGTGGCGGAATTTCAGGACTTGCTGCCGCCAAAAAGTTAAAAGAAAAAGGTTTTACTGTTATTGTTTTAGAAGCACAGGAAAAAGTTGGCGGTCGAATGCGAACAGATAGAAGTATTGGCGTTGCTTTTGACGAAGGGGCAAGTTGGATACATGGGCCAAGTGGAAATCCAATAACTAATTTAGCTTCTCAATCTGGGGCAAATACATTTTTGACTGCCGACGACAGCGTTAAAGTATTTGATACAAACGGAACACCCTATTCTGAATCGGTTTTGGCAAATTCAGAAAGCCAATTTAATACTGCTTTAAATGCAGTTAGAAATGCAGGAACACAAACACAAAGTTTTCAAACGGTTTTCAACTCTCTTTACCCAACGCAAGCCAACGACCGACTTTGGAAATATATGCTTTCTGCATTTTTAGAATTTAATACAGGTGGAGATATTTCAAAACTTTCTTCAAAATTTTTTGATGATGATGAAGCGTTTAATGGAGAAGACGTTATTATTACAAATGGCTACGATAAGGTTACGGACTTTATGGCACAAGGTTTGGACATCAGACTTAACACAAGAGTTACAGGCATTAATTACTCAAATACAAGAGTTAATATTACTGCCAATGGAAGTAACATTGAAGCCGATTATGTTGTGGTTTCGGTTCCATTGGGCGTATTGAAAAATAATGCAATTACCTTTACACCAGCTTTACCTACCCATAAAATAAACGCAATTACCAACACAAATATTGGAAACGTAAATAAATTTTTGTTGGTATGGAACACACCATTTTGGGATACCAACTTACAATATATTGGTTACACACCTCACACAAAAGGCAAGTTTAACTACTTTCTTAATATCAAAAAATTTACACCCTCAAATGGACTAATGACTTTTGCTTTTGGCGATTATGCAACCGTAACAGAGAGTATGACAGACAATCAAATTATCAATGAGATAATGTTGAATTTAAAAAGTATTTATGGCAACAGCATACCAAATCCTATAAACTTTTTAAGAACTAAATGGGGACAAAATATAAATTCATTTGGTGCTTACGCCTACCCCACCAATGGCTCTACATCTGCTAACTTCGACACATTAGCAAATGAAATAAATAACAAAATTTTCTTTGCAGGCGAACATACGGAAAGGGAATATCGTGGTACAGTTCACGGTGCATATTTAAGTGGAATACGTGAAGCCGACAAAATAATAAACTTATAACGCAAATAAAAAAAACGGCATATATAAGATGAGTTTGGCAAAAAAATTAAAATATTGCTGTTATAATTCAGCTTTTTTTAACGTAAAAACGGTACTTAAAAGTCCCAAATTTGCATTCTTATTTTTTTTATATATCCTCTAATATCTAATACAAAGGCAGCCATCACATAAAAAACAATAGGGAAACCAACTGCCAAAAACGACGAATAAATAAAAAATAACCTGATTTTGGCAATAGAAATGTTCAGTTTTTCGCCAATATAGGTACACACGCCAAACGAGTAACGCTCTAAAAAAGTAAGTGTTTTTTGAAATATCATTAGCAATTTAATATTTTGTTTCCAATACCACAATGTAAACATTTTTTTTGATTGCAATAATTATTTTTTAATTGTAATAAGGCTTGCGAATCAAAGGCATTTAAAGCCACAATACCCAGGCCTTTAAACCCTGTAACAATTGCATTGGCCTCGGCATCAATTTTTTCGATTAAGTTAAACGCCGCATTTACATACGCTTGGTTGCCCACTTGCTTGCCGTAACAAAAAGTAATTACCGCTATGGCATTAATAATAATGCTATCTAACGATTTTTCGCCTAGTGCTTTATTACAGTATGCACCTGCAATATCGAACTGAAAATGATTATCCCAATAAGGATTAATTTCTCCGTTTTTAAAAAAAAGTTTCAACTGTTTCACATCATCGGTTTCTAAAATCTTAGAAAACAAATGATTAGAAGCTATTACCGTAGCTGCAAATTGCGCTAGCCTAATGGTAGGAAAGTTTCGAGGCCTAAGTTTCGAAAACTTCCACAACGATTTATCCATTGGGCTAAGCTGATATTTTTGGCTTAAAAATGCGTATTCTTTTTTTAATTGGGCGGGGTAATCATCCACACAATGGCCTGTTAAAAACCCTGCTTGGCCAAAAATTAGTGCTTCTATTTGCAAAGGGTGGTGCTTATGCTTGGCAAAAATTTGCTGTGGCAGGGCTTGTGCCAGCATGGCAAAGGGCAAGGTATTTACCTTAAAACCAAATGCCTGCGCCAAGGTAACGTAAAAAGTTTGCTCCCAGTTGCCTTGTAATTGTTGGTTAAGGGCTAGTATAGCTTCCGATTTGTTTTCAAGCCGCTCTACCAATACCCTATGCAGCCATTGTTGCACCACAAAAGCATCTACGCTTGGCAATTGGTTTTGGCAAGGTATCCAGTGGGTGTTTTGTTTAAGATATTCGTATTGTGCTATAAGCGTGGGCGAAACTAATTTTTCGAGTTCCAATGCGGGTATTAATGTACCATTACTTCGGTACACAGCTGCATCGTTTTGCCACACCACATGTAATATAACGCTATCGTAAGCATCATCAAGCTGGTGATTATGCCGCTGCCAGTCCGACGCTTTTATGTGTATTTCTACATTACCAGCCCACAAAGTATCACCAATTTGTATTTTGGCATTGCTAAAATCGGGGCCGGCGTGTGGGTTAAGTATGCCAGGTTGTACAATTTTAATGTTTTGTGTAGTACAATCGCTCAGGCCGCTTTGTGTAAAAAGCCGCTGTTGCCATACATAATGTAAAAACTCTTCGGCTAAAGGCATAATTTTGTTTTTTATAGGTTTGGTTTAACTATGTTGAGTATTTGTTTTTATGATGTTGGTTACTGTTTTATGCGTTAACGAGGGCAATGGCATCCTTTTTATCAATTGTCCTCCCTTTTCCCCCTTCGGGGGCTAGGGGGAGGGAGGGCAATTGATAAAAAAGATATAATGTACAGCGTGTTTAAACGCCCAAATTAATAGTATAATTTTACAAATTTATTTTAAATATTACAGTAATATAAACTAACGCATTAACGAATTTTCGTAAGGCACCCTAGTAGTGATAGACCTACCAAGGGTAAGCTCATCGGCATACTCAATTTCGCCACCAAAGGCTATGCCACGGGCAATAGTGCTAATTTTTAAGTCATAATTTTTTAATTTTTTATGCAGGTAAAAAATAGTGGTATCGCCTTCCATAGTGGCACTTATGGCAAAAATTATCTCTTTTATTTCCCCTATTTTTAAGCGTTCGGCCAGCGATTCGATAGCCAAATCCGATGGGCCAATACCATCCATAGGCGATATTAAACCTCCTAATACGTGGTACAAACCGTGGTATTGGTTCGTGTTTTCAATAGCCATTACATCGCGGGTATCTTCTACCACGCATACCAAAGTACGGTCGCGTTTATGGCTTAGGCATATTTCGCACACGGCGTGGTCGGCTATATTATGGCATTGTTTACAATATTTAATGTTATTTTTTAGGTTTAACAAAGCGAAAGTAAACTTATCTACATCGGCATTATCCTGGTTTAACAAATGCAAAACTAGCCTTAATGCTGTTTTTTGCCCTATACCTGGCAATCCCGAAAATTCGTTTACAGCTTGCTCTAATAATTTAGAGGAAAAATTCATTTTGCTAAATTAAAAATTAAATGCTAATTAGCGTTTTGCTACCTTGTAAAAATATTTAAAAAAAAAGGATTTATGGCTCCAGGCATTCTACTCACATTTATTATTGTTTATTTTTTGGTGTTGATTTTAATTGCCCATCTCACCTCCAATAAATCATCCGATAATGCTACATTTTTTATCGCCAACCGAAATTCGAAATGGTATTTGGTAGCTTTTGGTATGATAGGTACTGCATTAAGCGGTGTAACTTTTATTTCGGTACCGGGGCAAGTAGGTTCGGCTGGTGGTAACCAGTTTCAATATTTCCAATTTGTGCTGGGCAATGCCATAGGTTTTATAATAGTGGCCACGGTTTTATTACCGCTGTATTACCGCTTAAATCTTACCTCCATTTATAGCTATATCGAAAAACGGTTGGGCATAGTGAGTTATAAAACCGCTGCCGCCATTTTTTTATTAAGCCGCACCATAGGCTCGGCATTTCGCCTGTATTTGGTAGTTATAGTTTTACAACGATTTATTTTTGATGCTTACGGCGTTCCATTTGCTGCTACGGTAGCTTTTTCGTTGTTACTTATATGGCTTTATACCTTTAAGGGCGGGCTTAAAACCATTATTATTACCGATTCGCTACAAACCATATTTTTGGTTTCGTCGGTTTTATTAACCATTTACTTTATCTGCAACAGCTTAAACCTAAACTTTATACAGGCCTTTGAAACGGTTAAAAACAGTGCATACTCTAAAATTTTCTTTTTCGATAATTTTACAACCAGCAAGTTTCACTTTGTAAAACAAATTGTAGGCGGCATTTTTGTAACCATTGCCATGATAGGGCTGGACCAAGATTTAATGCAAAAAAACCTAAGCTGTAAAAACATAAAAGAAGCACAAAAAAACATGTTCACCTTTACAGGGATTTTTGTGGTAATTAATCTGTTTTTTTTAAGCGTAGGCGCATTGCTGTATATATACGCCAGTACGCATGGCATAGCTATCCCTTTAGATGCGGCCGGAAACCCCAAAACCGATTTCCTGTTTCCCGAAATTGCCCTAAACCATTTAACCCTAATACCCGGTATTGTATTTATGCTGGGCTTAACGGCGGCTACATTTGCCACCACCGATTCGGCCTTAACCGCCCTTACCACTTCGTTTTGTGTCGATTTTTTAAACTTTGATAAAAAACAAAACGTAAACGATGCCATACATATACGCCATAGGCATTATGTACACGTGGGCTTTTCGGTATTAATGGCCATGGTGGTTATTATTTTTAATGCAATAAACAATGCTGCCGTAGTTACGGCCATATTTAAAGTAGCATCATACACTTATGGCCCATTACTGGGATTGTATGCCTTTGGTTTACTGGTAAAAACCCGAGGTGTAAAAGATAAATGGGTACCTATTATTTGTGTACTTGCGCCTTTGTTATGTTTTACGTTAAACAATTATTCGACCATATTAATGGGTGGCTACATTTTTGATAACGAACTAATATTGGTAAACGGAATGATTACTTTTGCAGGATTAATGCTAATTTCAACCCCTCAAACAAATAAAAAATTATAATATATGACAGATATATCTATTGACGAAAAAATACGGAGTGCCTTAGAAAACAAAACTTGGCAAGAAATTAAGGTAACCGACTCGTGGCAAATTTTTAAAATAATGGCCGAGTTTGTAGATGGTTTTGAGAAACTAGCAAAAATAGGCCCCTGTGTATCTATATTTGGTTCGGCCCGCACCCTAGCCGATAATAAATACTACCAAATAGCGGTAGAAACTGGCCGCTTACTTACCGAACGTGGCTACGGTGTAATTACAGGCGGTGGGCCAGGCATTATGGAAGCGGGCAATAAAGGAGCTTTTGAAGCAGGCGGAAAATCGGTAGGGTTAAATATCGAATTGCCTTTTGAGCAGTTTCATAATAAATACATCGAACAAAATAAATTGCTCGAGTTCGATTATTTTTTTATCCGTAAGGTAATGTTTATGAAATACTCGCAGGGCTACATTGTACTGCCCGGCGGTTTTGGTACTTTAGATGAGCTTTTTGAAGCCATGACGCTAATACAAACAGGTAAAATAGCCCGTTTCCCTATTGTATTGGTAGGTAGCGAATACTGGGGCGGCCTTATAAACTGGATTACCGAAACCATGCTTGGCAAAGAAAAAAACATAAACGGCGAAGACTTAAACCTTTTTAGGCTAGTAGATACCGCCGAAGAAGCCACCGAACATATTTTTAGATTTTACGATAAATATACCTTAAAGCCTAATTTTTAAAAAGTTCAAATATTTATTTACAAGAAATATGTTAATAGCTTTTTTACTAAATAATATGGTGGTTGTAAGCATACTTTAATAAGCCTATTACATTTTGGGTATTTGTTTTTCTGAAAATATTTTTTCGATGTGTTTCTACCGTTCGCTGGCTTATAAATAATTCGTTAGATATTTGCTTGTTGTTGTACTCTTTTTCAATAAGTTTTAATACTTCTATTTCACGCGAAGTAAGTTTTTCGTTTGTAACATCTTCATTTTGAGGGTTAATATCGTTATTTAAAGCCTCTGAAAAATAAGTGCCATTTAAGGCAATACAATCTAAAGCATCTATCAGTTGTTGCTTACCAGTGTTTTTAAAAATATAGCCATCTGCGCCAGCATCTTTCATTTCATTTATCGAAATTGTATCGGCATACATGGATAGGCACATAATTTTAATGTTAGGAAATTGAGCTTTAACCAATCGAGTTAATGCTATGCCATTTAACAGAGGCATACTTATATCGGTAATTAATAAGTCGGTTGGTATCCGTTTAAGTTCATCTAATACCAATAAAGGCCTATCGGTAAAACCTACAACAGTAACACTATCAGTGCTTTGTAACAAAGATAGCAATCCATCAATTACCATTTGATGATCATCAACTATATAAACACGGGTAATTTTTTGAGCATACATATTGTTAAAAGTAGTGGTAAATATATTTTAATTTTCTACAAAAAAACAATACAAAACAACCAAAAAATTAGATTTTAAAAATACTAACGATGCTTTTTTAGCAAAAGTTGAATAAAAGTATTGGGGTAATCGCTTATTATTTTATTGGCATGGGTATTTAATTTGCAAGTTAATACAGGGGCATTTGATTTGGATATTTCTTTTTTTATACCAAACGATAAGCCAATAAAAATAATAACCGGAATAATTAAAACTACATAAGGAGGTAGGGTTGCAAATATTTTTTTCATTGCTAAATTTATTTTTTGTTTCGTAACAAATATTCACAATAAATTTACAATGGTATTTTTTTTTATACCAACTGTGCTTAATACACGACCAACAGGAAGTTTTTTATTATTTTAACCTAAACAATTTATTTTTTAGTTAAAAGCCACAAAAAAAAATGGTATTTTTTTGGCTAAATTGCTACTAAAAATTTATTAAAAAACCTATTAAAGCATGTTCGCTTACTTAGCATCTACCAAAAAACGTTTTGCTTTATCAATTAAAGCTTGTATATCGGTACGCGAACTGTTGTACACCATTAGTTTTTGGTAATCTTTTAGTGCTAAGTTTACATTAGCAATAGCATCGGTTTTGTTATACACGTTGGGCAGTTTTTGATTTTTAAATAAGCCTAAATCAAAATAAGCCAAACCTCTATTTTGGTAAAATTTTAAATCGTTGGGGCTCATATCCAAGCCAGTGCTAAAATCTTTTATTGCACCACGTATTAATTTTTCTTTTTCAACTGCCATTATATTTGTTAGGCCAGTATATAAAGCTGTTTTTGCTTTACCACGGTAATAGTAGGCTACTGTTTCGCTTGGTTTTAAAGCTATTAACTTATCAAAGGCATACACACATTTTTTAAAATCGCCAGCATGGTAATTGGCATAGCCCATAAACCATAGCGCATTCATATCGCTATTATTTTCGTTACAAGCCTTTTCAAAATAAGATGAGGCAGTTGTAAAATCGCCAGCCATTAGTGCTTTTTGCCCCAATCGTATAAATGGTTCTTGTGCAAATGTAAAGTTTACAACAATAATTAGTAGAACAAAAAAATTTAAAGACCTTTTTTTCATTTTAATTTAATATAAATAGCAAGCATCAAATATAATATAGCAATAAGCTAACGCAATAATTATTTAATTATTTTTGTAAAAACTGACTTTATAACATACCATTTTATTTTTTATTTGAGCTAAATACACCATTATTGCACTTATACATGCAAAGTATAAACTTGGCATGGCATTTGGCAAATTCACTTTTTAAAAAATTAAACATAATATTGGTATTAAATATGCCAATATGACGTTTTCGGAACTAATAATATTATATGAGCATTTTCGATCCATTCGAGTTTAATACCGCACCCACATTGATAAACGAAGATACAGAATTTTTCCCCTTGATGTCGCCTGAAGACGAAGAAGAGATGAACAACGAGCAAACGCCCGAAATACTCGCCATATTACCCTTACGCAATACCGTACTTTTTCCTGGTGTAGTAATACCTATTACCGTTGGCCGGGATAAATCTATACGGCTAATAAAAGATGCCTACCGAGGAAAAAAAACTATCGGCGTAGTGGCACAAACCGATATAAACATTGAAGACCCTACTTACGAACAATTAAATAAAGTAGGTACCGTTGCAGTAATTATAAAAATGCTACAAATGCCCGATGGCAACACTACTGTAATTATACAAGGCAAAAGTCGCTTTAGTTTAGACAGCGAAATACAAGCCGAACCTTACATTAAAGCCGCAGTTTCAAAATTTGAAGAAATAAGGCCCAAAATGGACAAAGAATTTAAAGCCTTGATTTCATCGCTTAAAGAAATGGCCATTCAAATTATACAGTACTCGCCAAATATACCCTCAGAGGCTGCTATAGCAATTAAAAATATTGATAGCACACCTTTTCTTATCAACTTTATATCTTCAAACATGAATGCGGCTGTGGCCGATAAACAATTGCTACTCGAACAGCCCAATTTACGCGAAAGGGCAAGTATGGTGCTGGTACACTTAAGTACCGAACTACAATTGTTAGAACTAAAAAATCAAATACAAAACCGCGTAAAAGTTGATTTAGATAAGCAACAACGCGATTATTTTTTAAATCAACAAATAAAAACCATACAAGAAGAACTAGGGGGTAACTCGCCCGATATGGAAGCAGATAGCTTACGTAAACGGGCAAATACTAAAAAATGGAGCGCCGAAACCAAAGAACACTTTTTAAAAGAAGTAGATAAACTTGCTCGCATGAACCCTGCCTCGGCCGACTATTCGGTTACAATTAATTACCTCGAAGTATTGGTTGAGTTACCATGGCAACACTACAGTAAAGATAATTTCGATTTAAAACGGGCACAAAAAATTTTAGAAAAAGACCATCACGGGATGGATAAAGTTAAAAAACGGATTATCGAATACCTATCCGTTTTAAAACTCAAACAAAATATGAAAGCACCCATACTTTGTTTGGTAGGCCCCCCGGGGGTAGGCAAAACATCGTTGGGCAAATCAATTGCCAAAGCCCTTAGCCGTAAATATGTTCGTATGGCATTAGGCGGTATGCGAGACGAAGCCGAAATACGTGGTCACCGTAAAACCTATATTGGTGCTATGCCCGGTAAAATTATTCAATCTATAAAAAAAGCGGGCACATCAAACCCTGTTTTTGTGTTAGATGAGATTGATAAAGTTGGTAACGACCACCGTGGCGACCCTTCATCAGCATTGCTAGAAGTGCTTGATCCCGAACAAAACAACGCATTTGCCGATCATTTTGTGGAGCTAGACTACGACTTATCCAATATTATGTTTATAGCTACTGCCAATAACCTTAGCAATATACAACCTGCCTTGTTAGATAGGATGGAAATAATTGAAGTAAATGGCTATACCATTGAAGAAAAAATGGAGATAACCAAAAAACATTTGC
Source organism: Sphingobacteriales bacterium (assembly GCA_004293485.1). Classification (GTDB taxonomy): domain Bacteria; phylum Bacteroidota; class Bacteroidia; order Sphingobacteriales; family Sphingobacteriaceae; genus Pseudopedobacter. The sequence continues at coordinate 10,107 of RDYW01000011.1, forward strand.
TACCTAAACAAAAAGAACAACATGGCTTAAAAAACAAAGATATTGTTTTAAAACCTGCCGTTATCGAAAAAGTAATTGAAGACTATACCCGTGAATCGGGCGTTAGGGCTCTCGAAAAAACAATCGGTAGCCTGGTTCGAGGTGCTGCTACCAAAATTGCCATGGAGGTGCCTTATAACCCCACATTTAGCAACGATGATATTATAGCAACCCTCGGCGCACCATATTATGATAAAGATTTTTACGAAGGTAACGAGGTAGCTGGCGTTATTACAGGCCTAGCTTGGACACAAGTAGGCGGCGATATATTATTTATCGAAGCCAGCCTTAGCCCAGGTAAAGGTAAAATGACGCTAACAGGAAACCTAGGCGATGTAATGAAAGAATCGGCAATAATTGCAATGGCCTATATTAGGGCACATAGCGAGGCTTTAGGTATTGATTACCGAGTGATTGACCAATGGGATTTACACATACACGTACCCGCAGGCGCAACACCAAAAGATGGCCCATCGGCGGGTATTACCATGTTATCGGCTTTAGTATCGGCTTTTACGCAAAGACAAGTAAAACCTAAACTAGCCATGACAGGCGAAATTACTTTACGTGGTAAAGTATTACCCGTAGGTGGGATAAAAGAAAAAATATTAGCCGCCAAGAGGGCCAATATCAAAGACATTATTTTAGCTAAAGCCAACGAAAAAGATATTAAAGAAATTAACGAAGATTATATAAAAGACCTTAACTTTTATTACGTTACCAATATGCTAGAAGTAATAGATTTGGCTTTGCTACAAAACAAGGTTAAAAATGCAATAGCTATTGTTTATAAGGAAGAAAATGTAAAAAAATAGATAAAAATTAAATTGATTAGTGTATTTACAACAAAATCATATATTTATAAAAAAAATACACTGATGAAAAATATAATTTTTATCTTATTACTTGTTTTTTTAATTTCAATTAATGCAAAAGCCCAACCAAACACGCCTACCGTAAAACGAGCACAGAACGTGTATGTAGAATTACTTGGGCAAGGAATATTTTTAACTGCTAATTACGATACCCGATTTGCTAACAAAAGAGATGGAAGAGGCGGAAGAGCAGGCATTGGGTTTATATCGGCGGGTAGCTCTGCCATTACAACCATACCAATAGGAATAAATTACTTAATTGGTAAAAAAAGCAGTTTTTTTGAAGTGGGTTTAGGTGTAACATATATATTAGTGCAAAGATAAGTTTAGATATTTTGGACAACACCAATAAAAATTTAAGTTCTATTTCAGGGAGTGATGTTTTGGGAACCATGAGTTTTTCGTACCGATTACAACCGGTTGATAGTGGCTTTGCATTAAGAGCTGGAATAACACCTGTTTTTGGTTCAAGCTTTTTCTCGCCCTACTATGGCGTAAGTTTAGGTTACACTTTTTAAAGTATAGTTATCTAACAATAAAAATTAGTGAAAATAATTCCCTTTTTTAAACTTATTTTCACTACCTTATTTTCGGCAGTATGCTATCAAGCATCGGCGCAAAGCCTAAAAAACTACACCTACGAGCTTGGTTTTAAAAGCGATAACGATGCTTACTTGGCCACCAAACAAGATAGGTATTACACTAATGGTTTATTTATTTACTTTCGCAAAGCATTGCAAAACAGCAAAAAACAAGATACCAGCACATTAGTAAAAAAAATATGGAGCCTTAATATAGGGCAAAAAATGTTTACAGCTCGGTCGGGTAAAACCCAATTTATCGAAAACGTAGATAGGCCTATAACCGCTTATTTATATGCAAGTACGGCCTTACAATGGCATTTTAAAACCGAAACTTTTATAAAAGCCGAATTACAACTAGGCACTATTGGGCCATCGGCATTAGGTAAGCAAACGCAAGAATTTATACACACTACCCTTAACTTTTACAAAATAAATGGTTGGCAATTTCAACTAAATAATGCTTTTGGTATAAATTTAAAAACAAATTATCAGCGTTTACTATACCGTAGCCAAAATAAAAAAACCGATTTTGCACTACCCCTAACACTTAATGTTGGCAGCACTTTTACTGGTGCAAGTGCAGGTTTATTATTTCGAATTGGAAACATAAACCCATTTTATCAATCGATAGCAGCTGAAAGTACGGTTACGGTATCCACTTTAAGCTATAAAGTAAAAGCCCAAGAATTTTACTTTTATGCAAAACCAATTATTAATTTGGTTGTGTACGATGCTACTATACAGGGTGGTATGTTTAAGAGCCACCAAAACGAGGTGGTGTATCAGCCTGTTTCTTGGGTATTTAGATCCGAAGTGGGTATAGGGTACAGCAAAAATCGTATATCGCTACATGCTTCGGTTATATTTAAAACCCCTGAAATAAAAAGTACAGCTAGCAGCCATAAATACGGTATGGTAGCTATGTTGTTTAGGTTTAATTAAATGGGCCTATTTTAACATTAAAACTTACATTTTTATTTGGTAGCTATTGCAGATAATGTGAACATTTTAATGCTTCGAACAAGCAGTATCGTTTTGAAATAGGTTTTTTTAGGCAATAAATAAAGCTGTGTTCAACTGATAAGTGCAACACTTACCTTAAGCTGTAAAAATACTTCATTAGGAGTTAGATAACCAAATTTTCTTACAGGTCTGTTATTT
>RDYW01000031.1 GCA_004293485.1 Sphingobacteriales bacterium
ATTAAATAACAGACCTGTAAGAAAATTTGGTTATCTAACTCCTAATGAAGTATTTTTACAGCTTAAGGTAAGTGTTGCACTTATCAGTTGAACACAGCGATTTTTGAAATATCAAATTTATAACTTAACAGCTGAAGAAATCGCTCTCATTCAAAATACAAAATAAGCGATTCACGAACACAAAAAAACAAACAACAGTGAGTAAATAAAAATTATCTAAAACAACTAAAATCAAAATATACAGCAATTTTAGCAGTAGCCAAAATGAAAAAGCAATAAATGCAATCGTTAATATAAAATGATACCCACGGGCAATTACCAAAACCTGATAAATAAGCTGGATGAGTTTATTAAAAAATACTACCTCAATAAAATTATTAGAGGTGCGGCCTGCCTTGTTGCCTTATTTTTATTGGGATACCTTGCCATTATACTCGCCGAATATTATGGTTACTTTGGTGTAATTACCAAAAATATTGTGTTTTATGGCTTTGCCACAACTATACTTTTGGCGGCTTATTTTTGGCTGGCAAAGCCTATTTTAAAGTATATAAAAATTAGCAAAACCATTAATTACGAGCAAGCATCGGTAATTATTGGGCAACATTTCCCTGATATTAAGGATAGGCTTTTAAATACATTACAACTTAACAATCAATTACATAACAAGGAAGATAACAGCTTATTAGAAGCCAGCATTCATCAAAAAATTACTACCCTTAGTCCTTTTAAATTTGCCGATGCGGTTACGCTAAGCGAAAATAAAAAATATGCCAAATATGTTTTCCCGCCCCTTGTGGTATTGCTTATCATTGCGCTGGTGGCTCCCAGTATTATTAAAGAGGGTACGTATAGGATAGTAAACCACAATCAAGCATTTGAAAAACCAGCACCTTTTACGTTTTCGGTAGAAAACAGCCAACTTAGTATAGCACAGGGTGATGATATAGCCTTAAAAATTAAAATTGAAGGAAAAACTGTACCTCAGGATGTGTATGTAGAAGATGGAACCAATAGCTTTAAAGCCGATAAAATAAACGCTTCAAAATTTACCCATCAGTTTCGTAACCTTCAAAACAGCAAAACCTTTCGCCTTTTTGCTTTAGGCTATTACTCTAAACCTTTCCATATTGTGGTAAACAAAAAACCCGCTATCAGCAGTTTTGCTATCGAGGTAAAATTTCCTTTATATACCCAAAAGCGCAACCAAACACTGCAAAACCCAGGCGATATACAAGTACCCGCAGGTACTGTGCTTACATGGAAAATTAAAACCGATAATAGCAATATATTAAACTTTATTTGGGGTAAGCGAGGCAAAATTGCCCTTAAAAGCAATAACAATCAGTTTAGCTATACCCAGCGCATCGTATCAAATACCACCTATAGCTTGTTGCCACAAAGCCCAACGGTAAGCAATGCCGATGCCCTCAGCTATACCATAACGTGTATAGCCGACCAATATCCTACCATTACTGTAACCGAAATACCCGACTCGCTTAACAATAAAGTCATTTATTTTAAAGGAAACGTAGGCGACGATTATGGTTTTACGCAGCTAACTTTTAATACCAAAATTAGTAAAAGCACCACCAAAGGAAATATAGGTTTGGTTAAAAAGATACGCCTTCCTGTAGCCAAAAACGCCGTACAAGATAATTTTTTTTACGCTTGGGAGCTGAGTAAAACAGGGGCACAGCCGGGCGACGAAATAGAATATTATTTCTCCATTACTGATAATGATGCCGTAAATGGCCCTAAAACCACTAAAAGCCCCATAATGGTTTTTAAATTTATGGATAAAGATGCCGCCATAGCGCAGATAGAAAACACTACACAAGCCCTTAATAAAAAAATGCAAACAGCGGGTAAGCATGCCAAGCAAATACAGCAAGCCGCCCAAAAACTAAGCGAAGAGTTGTTAAGCAAAACCAGCATGGATGCTGATGATAAAAAGCAAGCCGAAGAGCTTATCGAAAAACAAAAACAACTGGAAAACTTATTGCGAGATATTGAAAAAACAGCGCAAAAAAATCTTATCGAACAAAAAAACACCAACCCCGATAACCGGGCATTGCTAGAAAAACAAAAACAAATTCAAAACCTTTTTGAAAACGTACTGGACGATAAAACCAAAAAACTATTAGAAAACCTACAAAAACTGATAGACCAAAACAATAAAAACCAGTTAAAAGATGGCTTGCAACAAATGAAAGCCGATAATAAGGCACTAGAAAAAGAATTTGACCGTATGCTGGAATTATACAAGCAGTTAGCCTTCGACCAAAAACTAGACAATACAAAGCAAAAACTTCAAGAGCTTGCTAAAAAACAAGAGGAGCTGAGCAAACAAAATACACCTAACGAGCAGCTTAAAAACCAGCAGGATATAAATAAACAGTTTGATGAGGTAAAAAAAGATTTAAAAGACCTAGAACAAAAAAGCAAAGAAACCGAAAATAATGACTTTAAAAATCCCGAAAAGGAGCAAAAAGAAATTGAAAAGGAGATGGCTGGGGCCGAGGAAAGTTTGAAACAAAAGCAAGCAAAATCTGCCGCCAAGCAACAAAAAGAAGCTGCACAAAAAATGACGCAGCTAGCGCAAAAACTAAGCGAAATGCAAAGCGAAATGGAAAGCCAAGAAAGCAATATAAATGCCCAAGCATTGCGCCTGTTATTAAAAAACTTGCTTAAAGCATCGTTCGACCAAGAAAATCTATTGATGGCCACCCGAAAAACAGATGTAAACGATGCCCAATTTGTACAACTAGGCAAACGCCAAAAAAACATTGCTAGCAACTTAAAAACCATACAAGATAGCTTGTATAGTTTAAGCAAGCGGGTACCGCAAATAAGTGCCACCGTAAACAAAGAAACGCAAAGCATTAATTATCAAATAAATAAAACCCTAGAAAACATAACCGAACGCCTGCAAGCCGAAACCTTGCAAAGCCAGCAATACACACTTACGGCCATTAACAACTTGGCTTTAATGCTTAGCGATGCCCTACAACAATTGCAAAATGCTATGCAAACGGCAAAATCGGGCAAGGGGAAACCTAAGCCAGGTATGCAGCAGCTATCTAAAATGCAGGATGCACTAAATAAAAATATGCAAAAAGCCAAACAACAAATGGAGCAACAGGGTGGGCTAAAGCCTGGGCAAAAACCCGGCGAGGGGCAAGGTGGGCAATCCAGCAAGGAGTTTTCGCAAATGGCACAGCAACAACAAATGATACGTGAAGCTATGGAAGAATTAAGTAAAAGTGGAAATAAAGCAGGCGGACTGCAAAAAATGGTAGAAGAGATGAAACAAACCGAAACCGACTTGGTGTATAAACGTATATCGCAGGAGGTAATGCTAAGGCAACAGCAAATACAAACCAAACTATTGGAAGCCGCAAAAGCCGAACGTGAAAAGGAGCAAGACACCCAAAAACAAAGTACCGCAGCCAAAGAATATGCCCCTAATTTTAACCTGCAATGGCAACAATTTCAGCAACAAAAAAACAACGATATCGAATATTATAAAACCATATCGCCTGCTTTAAATTATTTTTATAAAAGCAAAGTAGCCACGTATTACAAAAATTTAAAACCTTAATTTTATGCTGGTAGCTATTAAAAAAGAGACTCACCATCTTCAACTTGCTTCAAAGCCCGAAAGCATTGTGGTGCTAGATAACTGGATTAATCAATTGGTAGCGAGCCACCTAATAAACGAAACATTACACGCCAATATAAGTACCGCACTAAACGAAGCCCTAACAAATGCCATACACCATGGCAATAAACTAAGCGCAGATAAAACCGTAAATATTTGGGTAAAAATTACCGAAAATAATACCCTATCATTTACAGTAAGCGATGAAGGAAATGGGTTTAATTACCGCACTTTACCACAACCCATAAGCCCCGAAAATATCGAAAAATTAACAGGCCGAGGAGTTTTTATCATGCAGCAGCTAGCCCACCAGTGTACGTTTAATGCTCAAGGAAACTCAGTGGAATTACATTTTTTATTAGCTTAAATTTAGGCGTTTAAATTCTCAACAACGAAAAAAAATTACCCATGAAAAAGCTCCCCATTTTTTTTTACCAACAAGAGGTAAGCTATACTTTAAAACATAAAAACAAGCTTCGCCAATGGATAAACCAAACCATATTGCATGAAAAACACCAACTCGAAAGCCTAAATTTTATTTTTTGTAGCGATAACTATTTACTTACCTTAAACCGCCAATACCTACACCACAATACCTACACCGATATTATTACCTTTGATAACTCCGAAACATCAGGCTTAATTATAGGCGATATTTTTATCAGCATAGATAGAATTAAAGAAAATGCCAAAACTTTTAATTCCTCGTTTACCAACGAACTTCACCGTGTAATGATACATGGCACTTTGCACCTTTTAGGGTATAAGGATAAATCGGCGAAAGCCAAAAAATTAATGACCCAAAAGGAGGATGAATACTTGAGGGAGCGGTAGGTAAGCAATGTTTGTATTACAGCTTATGCAGTATGCTATTTTATTGTAAAGTATAAAATACCGTTGCAAAATTGGTTTATATTATTTTGTACCACGCTCTAATCTATCGTTTATAGTACACCCTAAGCCATCATTGGGCATACGTTCGGCTATTATCACATCTAAACCGCAATTATCTAAACGGTGTAAAGCGGCATATAAATTACTGGCCGCTTGGGTTAAATTACCATTGGCCGACAGCACCTCTTGGTGGGCAATTGAGTAGCCTTTGTAGTTTTTAAAAAGTAACAAACCAATTTTTAAATCGCTATACTTACCTATGCTATCGCTTATATTATTACTAAGTATAAGTTTAGTGCGTGGTGCATAATGCTTGCTTAGCATACCAGGTGCTTGGGGTGCAGCATTATCAAGTGTTTTGGTTTCAAGTATACCTATTACAGCTTCAATAGCCTCTTGGGCAATGGCGCCTAAGCGGTATATTATGGCTTTACCGCTTTCGAAACCTACGATGGTAGATTCTACACCACTTTGGCATATCCCACCATCCAAAACTAAAGGGCAATGGGTTTTAAAACTGGCTAAAACATGTGCTGCACTAGTGGGGCTTAATTGCCCAAAAAGGTTGGCACTTGGGGCTGCTAAAGGGTAATCTAGTTGGTTTAGTAGGGCTAAGGCAATAGGATGATTGGGTATGCGAACCGCTACTGTATTTTTACCGCCGGTAACCAATAGTGGGATATTTTTGTTTTTATCTAGTACTAAAGTAAGTGGACCCGGCCAAAAAACATTGGCTAATTTATATGCAACTTCGGGTATGTTTACAGCTACTTCATCAAGCTTTTGTAGCGATGAAATATGTACAATTAAAGGGTTGTAAAATGGCCTTTGTTTGGTTTCAAAAATATTTTTTATGGCAGTTTTACTATAAATATTGCCTGCCAAGCCATACACCGTTTCGGTAGGTATGGCTACAATGCCTTGGCTGTTTAGCACTTGTATAGCTTTATGTATATGAGGTGTTATCAAACGGAATAATTATTTAATAAGGCTGTATTTTGGGCTAAGTAACAATTAATAGCTATGGTGTTGGCGCCGGGTTTCGGTTTTTTTATTTTTATACCAAGTCATCATTTCATGTTTAATGGTGTTTTCATTCGTGGTATTATTAAGCAATTGCTTATAGGGCATGTGTTTAATGTTCATACAATATTGTACCATTACCCAATAATTAAAATATTCTGCTGGTGCAATTGAATTATCTTGTAAGGTAATTCCCCAAGATTTAAAATTATTTTCATTTAAATAGTGTAAATTATTGTAAACATCTTTTTGGTTTGGTTCTTGCCTTGCAACATATTCTGCATAGCCTTCCCATTTCCAATTATCAATTGCAGCAATTGGGTTTGAGTGCCAAAACCCTAAATTGTTAAATTGCAAACAATGTGTGATTTCGTGAGCTAACAACTGCGTTAAGTTCCAGTTATAACCATTAATTTCCACTGTATTATTGTGGCAGTTCATCTTGCCTAGTAAAACCACTTTATTGTAAAATCCAAAAGCAAACCCTTGCCCTGCAATACCAGATACAATGCTTGGGTATACCGAACCTTCGTTTAAGCAAATATCTAGCTTAATATCATGTCGATATAATTCACTTGTTTTCAATAATTCGGTGGCTTTGTTAACATATGAAATTAATAAAGGGTTTAGTTTAGAGTGATGATAAATTGTGAAATTTTTATAGGTGGTTTTATTAGCATATACAAATGCTGGATTTAAAATAATTACAAATAAAAGTGTTGAAATAAATAAACCGGTTACTGTTAGCCTAAAAGCCCATTTTTTAATGTTTCGTTTCATTTTTAAGAAGTTGTGTATGTTTTGAGTTCAAAAAAATTTACCTTTAATACCTACTTACACAAACAAGGTAAATAATAAAACCATCTTTACCCTACCAAGCTATTGGTAACACGGGGTTTTACCAATGATTTTACTGCATTTTGTATGGCTTTGGCATCGTAGCCACATTCGTTCCATAATTCGGCTGGTTCGCCATGTTCTATTACGGCATCGGGTATGCCCAATCTTTTTACCTGTGCGGTGTAGTTGTTATCTACCATAAATTCGATAATTGCGGCACCTATACCACCTTGTAGGCAGCCATCTTCAACGGTAATGATACTTTTAAATTGGGTAAAAATATGATGTAAAGTTTTTTCGTCCAATGGTTTTGCAAACCGCATATCGTAATGCGCTGGGTGGTAGCCTTCGGTGTTTAACTCTTGGCAGGCTTTTACGGCTTCGTTACCTATATGGCCTAATGATAGTATAGCTACATCTTCACCATCGCATATTTTACGGGCAGTACCTATTTCTATGGTTTTAAATGGCCGTTGCCAATCAACCAATACGCCGTTACCACGTGGGTATCTTATCGAAAACGGGCCATGTAATGGTTCCAGCTGTGCGGTGTACATTAAGTTGCGCAGTTCTTCTTCGTTCATAGGGGCACTTACAATCATATTGGGTATGCACCTAAAAAAAGCAATATCATAAGCGCCATGGTGTGTAGGGCCATCGGCACCAGCCATACCAGCCCTATCAAGGCAAAAAATAACGGGTAGTTTTTGCAAGGCTACATCGTGTATTACTTGGTCGTAAGCCCTTTGCATAAAGGTTGAGTAGATATTGCAAAAAGGTACCATGCCCTGTGTGGCCAGCCCTGCCGAAAACGTAACAGCATGTTGCTCGGCTATGCCTACATCAAAAGCTCGTTTTGGCATTGCTTTCATCATTATATTTAACGAACAGCCCGATGGCATGGCGGGTGTTATGCCTACAATTTTGGGATTTAGTTCGGCAAGCTCAACCATGGTATGGCCAAATACATCTTGGTATTTGGGCGGTTGCGGTTTTAAGTGAGATGATTTTTTTATCTCGCCCGTAATTTTATCAAACAAGCCTGGGGCATGCCATTTGGTTTGGTCTTTCTCCGCCAAAGCGTAACCCTTACCTTTTACAGTTACACAATGCAATATTTTGGGGCCGGGTATATGCTTTAAATCGTTGATAACTTTTACCAAATGCGCTACATCATGCCCATCAATGGGGCCAAAGTATCTAAACTTTAACGACTCGAATAAGTTGCTTTTTTTAAGCAAGGTACCCTTTATACTTTTTTCTATTTTTTTTACCATCTCGTGGGCATTAGGGCCCAGTTCAGATATTTTGCTTAACACCGCCGAAACATCATCCCGGAAACGGTTATAAGATTTGCTGGTAGTAATATCGGTTAAATATTCTTTTAACGCCCCCACATTAGGGTCGATGGACATGCAGTTATCGTTCAGTATTACAAGCAGGTTAGAGTTTTCGATGCCAGCATGGTTTAATGCCTCAAAGGCCAAGCCCGCCGTCATGGCACCATCGCCTATTACGGCTACATGTTGCCTATCGGTTTCGCCTTTTAATTGCGAAGCCACAGCCATGCCCAATGCCGCTGATATTGATGTAGATGAGTGCCCCACCCCAAAGGTATCGTACTCGCTTTCGCTACGTTTGGGGAAACCGCTTAATCCTTTATATATACGATTGGTATGAAAATTTTTTCTACGCCCTGTAAGTATTTTATGGCCGTAAGCTTGGTGGCCTACATCCCAAATAAGCTGGTCGTAAGGCGTATTTAAAATATAATGCAAGGCTACCGTAAGTTCTACCACGCCTAAGCTAGCACCAAAATGACCGCCATTAACCGATACCACATCGATAATGTATTGCCTTAATTCATTGCAAACAGCTTTTAATTCTTCGGGTTTAAATTTTTTTAAATCGGAAGGATAAAAAATTTCAGACAATAACTTACCCGCTTGTACTTCCATTACATTCTTTGTTGATAATCTCGCAAATTAAACATTTCTTATTAAAACTAATTATACAATTTAATAATGTATTTTGTTTTATTGTTTTTTAAACCCTATTTGCGCTTTAAAAAAGAGATTATATTAATGTTTATAGCCGGCATAAAACTATCGCCATTAAAATTTTATTTACTCCTTTGCGCTATATAATTTGGTATATGTATATTCGCAAGCTATTTTTAAATAATAAACCATGCACCGAACCCATACTTGTGGCCAATTAAACATTAACCACCTTAACCAAAATGTTACCCTAAGTGGCTGGGTACAAAAATCACGCGATTTGGGTGGTACTACTTTTATTGATATGCGAGACCGTTATGGCATTACACAATTGGTAATTAACTCCGATGATGAGGAAACCTTGAGGGCAAAAGCCCGTGAGCTAGGCCGAGAGTTTGTAATAAAAGTTACCGGCCAGGTGGTTGAACGCTCGAACAAAAACCCCAAAATAAGTACTGGCGATATAGAAATTAGGGTTTTTAGTTTAGATATTTTAAACCAAGCAAAATTGCCACCTTTTATGATTGAGGACGAAACCGACGGAGGCGAAGAGCTACGTATGAAATACCGCTACCTCGATTTACGCCGCAACCCTGTACGCAACAACCTTATTTTGCGCCATAAAATGGCCCAAGAAATCAGAAAATATTTAGATTTACAAAATTTTTTAGAAGTAGAAACGCCTGTACTTATAAAATCTACACCCGAAGGAGCCCGAGATTTTGTGGTACCTAGCCGAATGAACGCCGGCGAATTTTACGCTTTACCACAATCGCCACAAACATTTAAACAATTGCTGATGGTATCTGGTTTCGACCGATATTTCCAAATTGTAAAATGTTTTAGAGATGAAGATTTACGGGCCGACCGCCAGCCCGAATTTACGCAAATAGATTGCGAAATGGCTTTTATTGAGCAAGAAGATATTTTAAATGTGTTTGAAGGCTTAACCCGCCATATATTTAAAACAATAAAAGGGTTAGAGTTTGAGGCTTTTCCAAGGATGCTTTACGCAGATGCGATGCGTTTATACGGCTCCGATAAGCCTGATATACGTTTTGATATGCAATTTGTGGAGCTAAAAAACGCCACTTTACCAGAAAATGAAGCCCCTCTCCTTTGGATAAGCGGGGGTGAGGCTGGATTTCCGGTTTTTGATAATGCCGAAATGGTGGTAGGCATAAATGCCAAGGCTTGTGCACATTACACCCGCAAGCAGCTAGATGAACTTACCGATTTTGTAAAACGCCAGCAAATAGGTGCCACAGGCTTAATTTATATGCGCCATAACGATGATGGAAGTTTAAAATCGTCGGTTGATAAATTTTATACCGAAGAGGATTTAAAAAAATGGGCGTTAGCATTTAATAGCCAACCCGGCGATTTATTGTTGATAATGGCTGGGGCCAAAGATAAAGTACGCAAACAATTAAGCGAACTTCGCTTAGAAATGGGCAACCGCCAGGGCCTGCGAGATAAAAATAAATTTGCCCCGCTGTGGGTAATAGATTTTCCGTTGTTAGAGTGGGACGAAGAAAGCGAACGCTACCACGCTATGCACCACCCTTTTACATCGCCTAAGCCCGAAGATATTGTTATGCTAGATACCCACCCTGGCGAAGTGCGGGCAAATGCCTACGATTTAGTAATAAACGGTACCGAAATAGGCGGTGGTTCTATCCGTATTCACGATAAAACGCTACAATCGTTAATGTTTAAACACTTGGGCTTTACGCCCGAAGAAGCGCAAAAACAATTTGGATTTTTACTTGAAGCCTTCGAATATGGCGCACCACCACATGGCGGTATTGCTTTTGGTTTTGATAGGTTGGTATCTGTTTTTGCAGGTTTAGATTCTATTCGTGATGTTATCGCATTTCCTAAAAACAACTCGGGGCGAGATGTGATGATAGATTCGCCATCAACTATTGATGAAAAACAAATGAAAGAATTGAGTATAAAAACAATGTTGTAATTTTTTATTTTGTCGTATTATGAGCTTCCGCTTATACGCAATAGGGCATTAACCACATGCGGGTAACCAATAACAGCTTTAAGTAAAGCATTAGGCAAAATCAAAAGTAAGTAGAGCTTAACAATAACATTACTTACCCACAAAATAGTGTATTTGATATTAATAAAAATAAAGCGGAAGTAAAATATTAAAACGTGGTTGGGCTTATAAATAAAAATATCTTAAATAGTAAAAAACCCATTTGTAATTTACTATAAAAATTAGCAATTTAGCAAAAATTTTAGTATTCCTATGTTTGATTCGATAAAAAAAATATTAAACGCAAAAGAAAACGAAACACCATTAAGCTTTGGGCAAAAGCCAGATATTGTACGAGAAAAATCGGCCGAGTTATACCAAAAAGCCCAACAATATTTTCCTGGAGGAGTAAACTCGCCTGTAAGGGCTTTTAAATCGGTTTATGGTACACCTTTGTTTATACAAAAAGGCGATGGCTGTCGTATTTGGGATGCCGATGGAAACGAATTTATAGATTTTTGTGCATCGTGGGGACCTTTAATTTTAGGGCACAACAACGCAAAAGTACGTGAAAAAGTAATCGAAGTAATGCAAAACGGCATGAGCTTTGGTGCACCCACAGCATTAGAAAACCAACTAGCCGAATTGATATTAAAAAACAACAAATACATTGAAAAAATACGATTCACCAGTTCGGGTACCGAGGCTGTAATGTCGGCCATTAGGTTAGCCCGAGGTGTAGCTAAGCGAGATAAAATTATAAAATTTGAAGGCTGTTACCACGGTCATTTAGATGCGCTGTTGGTAAAAGCAGGCTCGGGTTTGGTAACCTTTGGCGAAACCTCATCGGCAGGCATACCTAAAGCAGTTGCAGATGAAACCATTGTGATAGCGCTAAACGATAAAGAAGCGTTATTAGCTGCTTTCGAGCAGTTTAAAGGCGAAATTGCTGCAGTAATTATCGAACCAGTACCAGCCAATAATGGCTTAATACTACAGCATAAAGAATATTTACAATTTGTACGCGAAATATGTACAAAACAAAATACTTTATTAATTTTTGATGAAGTAATATCGGGCTTTAGAGTAGGCTTTGAAGGCGCAGCAGGATATTATAGCATACAACCCGATATTATTACTTATGGTAAAATAGTAGGTGGCGGCTTACCAGTGGGTGCTTATGGTGCCTCGGCAGATATAATGGCTAATATTTCGCCCGAAGGTGCGGTTTACCAAGCAGGCACACTATCGGGCAACCCCGTTGCTATGGCAGCAGGTATTGCCCAGCTTACCGAATTACTAAAACAGGGTTTTTATAAAGATTTGAACAAAAAAACACTTGAATTTGCCGAATCTATCGAACGCTACGCTACGGCTAAAAACTATAAATTAAAAGTGTTTACTATTGGTTCTATTTTTTGGATTGCTTTTACCGATAAAGAAGCAATAAGTGCTTCGGCAGATATTTTACCCGAAAGTATGGATAAATTTAAACTTATGCATCGCGAACTTTTAAACCGAGGAATATACTTTGGCCCATCGGGTTACGAAGTAGCATTTATTTCGGCGGCACATACCAAAGTAGATTTAGAAAAAGCCAAACGAGCCATATTTGAAAGTTTAGATATAGTGTTTAGAAAGTGATCGTTAATTTATATAGTAAACGAAGAGCGATAGTGTTTTAAAACAAACTTTAAATTTAATGCGCATGCTGCGTGAGGGTTAAAAGCGTAACAACTTGCCTGGTAGGCAATAATCCCACATCAACAAGGTTTTGTAGCACATAACAAAACCCTATACATACACGCCAAGTATTATCCAAAAAAATTGGTTTTTAATTTTACCTAGTTTAGTACAAACGGGTAAAAATTATTGTAAAAAGCAATAAATTTATATAAAATTATATACTTAATTTTTCCTCTTCAACATTTTACCTACTTTCACACCCAGCCAAAAAAATTAAACACAGTTAATGATAACCAATAATTCGGAAATCCCTATTTCTATGATAAGCCTGCAGCAACAATATGCACAGCAGAAAACAGAAATAAACCAAGCAATAAACCAAGTGCTGCACCGTGGCGATTTTATACATGGGCTTGAGGTTAAAGTATTTGAAACCGAATTAGCCAAATACACCAACACAAATAATGTTATAGCTTGCGCCAATGGTACCGATGCCTTACAATTGGCCTTAATGAGTTTGGGTATTGGCCCAGGCCACGAGGTTATTATACCCGCTTTTGCTTATGTTTCGGTGGCCGAAGTGCTGGTACTGCTAGGTGCAACGCCTATATTTGTAGATATAGAAAACGAGTACTTTTTTATTGATGTTACAAAAATAAAACAAGCCATCACACCCAATACCAAAGCAATAATTGCCGTTCACCTATTTGGGCAAACGGGTAATTTGGCTACTTTAATAGATATTGCGGTTGAACACAATTTATTTATAATTGAGGATAATGCACAGGCTTTGGGTGCAAGCTATACCTTTAATAACCAAACAAGTTTTTTAGGCAATTGGGGGCACATAGGTTGCACCTCGTTTTTCCCTACCAAAAACCTAGGCTGCTTTGGCGATGGCGGTGCTGTATTTACCAACGATAAATTGTTGGAACGCAAAATACGCATGATAGCTTCACACGGGCAATCGGTAAAATACCAACACGATTTGGTAGGTATAAACTCGCGGTTAGATACCCTACAAGCCGCAATATTAAATGTGCGCTTAAAATATCTTACCAAACAACAAAATCATAAAACCGAAATTTACCAATATTATAGCCAGCAATTGGCCAGTGTAAAGGAAATCATCTTACCTAAAACCAACCCTAATGGTCAGCCAGCCTGGCACCAATTTACCCTACAAGTAAAAAACGGCAAACGAGATGCGCTACAAAGTTTTTTATCAAAAAAACAAATCCCATCAATGGTGTACTACCACATCCCCCTGCCAGCGCAAGCTGCGTACAAAAAGGTAGGCTATACACCCGAAAATTTCCCTATTGCCCAGCAATGTGCTTCCAGTGTGTTATCTTTGCCCTTACATCCTACTTTAAGCAAGCCACAAATAGATAATATTATTAATGGCATAAAAGCATTTTATTATGGTTAAACCCGAGGTTTATATACACCCCAGCAGCATGGTTGATGCTGATGTTAGCATTGGCGAAGGCACCAAAATTTGGCATTTTTCGCATATATCGGCGCAAGCCAGCATAGGCAAAAACTGTATAATTGGGCAAAATGTATTTATTGGCCATGGGGTAATTATTGGAAATGGGGTTAAAATACAAAATAATGTATCGGTATATGCCGGGGTAAATATTGAGGATGATGTATTTATAGGCCCATCGGTGGTGTTTACCAATGTAATAAACCCGCGGGCTTTTATTAATCGGAAGACCGAATTTGTAAAAACAACCCTAAAAAAAGGAGCTACTATAGGCGCAAATAGCACAATAATATGTGGCAATACCATTGGCAAATATGCCATGATAGGTGCTGGAAGTTTGCTTAGTAAAACTGTAAACGATTACGAACTATGGTACGGTAACCCGGCCCAAAAACACAATTGGGTAGATAGGTTTGGCAATAAATTAAATTTTACACCCAATATAAAAACCATAAAAGTGCAAAATTACACCTATACCCTAAACCCCGAAGGCAATGTTAAAGAGCATGATTGAAGTAAAAAACACCCTTGTACATCAAGATATTGTTACACATAATTTTGTATGCCATTTACAAAAATGTAAAGGGGCTTGCTGTATCGAAGGCGATGCTGGCGCACCATTAGAGGCAGATGAATTGCCTATTTTAGATAAAATATATCCCAAAGTAAAACCTTACATGAACGCCAAAGGCATTGCCACGGTAGAAAGCGAAGGTACTTATGTTAAAGATTTTGAGGGCGATTTTACCACACCCTGTGTAGATACCAATAAAGAATGTGCGTATGTAATTTGGGAAAACGGGATTACCAAATGCGCCATCGAAAAAGCCTACGAAGCGGGAGATATAGATTGGCAAAAACCAATTTCATGCCATTTGTACCCCATACGCATAACCGCTTACCCCGAGTTTGATACCCTGCATTATGATAGGTGGAGTATTTGCGCTAGTGCCTGTAATTATGGCGATACATTAAAGGTACCCGTGTACAAATTTTTAAAGAAACCCCTTATAAGAAAATACGGAGAAAGCTGGTTTAATGAGTTAGAAAATAAGATATAAACACCACCCAAAGCATATTTTTTTTTTACATTTACAGCCACATACTTATATATTTTATAAAAACCATTACAAATTAAAATGAGCAAAAGCGCATTAATCACTGGTATAACAGGGCAAGATGGTGCCTACTTGGCCGAATTTTTATTAAAAAAAGGCTATACCGTACATGGTTTAAAAAGACGCTCCTCACTTTTTAATACCGATAGAATAGACCATCTTTACCAAGACCAACACGATAATAATGTAAAACTAACTTTACATTATGGCGATTTAACCGATAGCACCAATCTTATAGGCCTAATACAACAAACCCAGCCCGACGAAATTTACAACCTAGCCGCCATGAGCCATGTTAAAGTAAGTTTTGATACACCCGAATATACCGCCAATGCCGATGGAATAGGCACCTTACGTATTTTAGAAGCTGTACGCTTATTGGGCTTAACGCAAAAAACCAGAATTTATCAAGCCTCTACCTCCGAGCTGTATGGCTTAGTACAAGCTGTACCACAATCCGAAAAAACACCATTTTACCCACGCTCGCCGTACGCAGTAGCAAAAATGTACGCCTACTGGATAACCGTAAACTACCGCGAAGCCTATAATATGTATGCCTGCAACGGTATTTTATTTAACCACGAAAGCCCTATACGTGGCGAAACTTTTGTAACACGTAAAATTACCCGGGGCGCAACCAAAATTGCCTTGGGTTTACAAAACTGTTTATATTTAGGAAATTTATCGTCGCAGCGAGATTGGGGACATGCCAAAGATTATGTAGAAGCCATGTGGCTGATATTACAACAAGATACGCCCGAAGATTTTGTAATTGCAACAGGAGTAACCACCACCGTACGCGAGTTTGTTAAAATGGCTTTCGCCGAGCTAGGCATCGAGGTTGAATTTAGTGGTAAACACGAACACGAAAAAGGCGTAATTATTGATGTAGATGAGGCTATTACCCAAAGTTTAGGCTTAAACCCAGATGCCCTAAAACCAGGGCAAACAGTGGTAAAAGTAGATCCTAAATATTACCGCCCTACCGAGGTAGAATTATTAATAGGCGACCCTACAAAATCAAATACCAAACTAGGCTGGATACCCAAATACGATTTAGCAGCTTTGGTAAAAGATATGATTCGGTCGGATTTACATCTCACCAAAAAAGACCAATACTTAAAACAAGGTGGTTACCAAACCATGAATTATTTTGAATAACCACCAAGCATAAACCAATTATATACATGAAAATTAAAAGAATACTCGTATTGCTTTTAGTATTTGTTACAGCAATTGCTTTAACAGGTAAAGCACAAAACATCAACGAAAAAAATTTTTCGACCCTTAAGGTTGATGATTTAACCGATAATCAAATTATGCAGTTTATGCAACAGGTGCAGGCATCAGGGCTTAGCGATGCACAGCTAGAACAAGTTGCCGCCGCCAAAGGAATGAATAGTGTTGAGATTGCTAAACTGAGAGAAAGGGTAGAAAAACTAGGTAAAACAACAAAAAATAAAACCGAAACCAATAAAACCACCACTATTAAAGGCCGTAAAGTAGCTAATGATAATGAGCCAGAAAACCCTGATGAGTTAGACTTGGCTGCCAAAAACGATAAAATACAAAGCCAAGCCGATATGGCTTTAACCGCCTTAAAATCTAAAATATTTGGTCGTGATTTGTTTGCAAACGCCAAAGCCGGTTTTGAACCTAACCTACGCCTAGCCACACCCAAAAACTACGTTATAGGCACCGACGACGAAATATTAATTGATATATACGGCTACTCCGAAGCCAATTACCAGCTAAAAGTATCGCCCGAAGGCACTGTAAATATTCCTTATATAGGTGTTGTAAATGTATCGGGCTTAACTATTGAAGCCGCTACCGCCCGTATAAAAAGCAAGTTAACGCCTGTATATAAAGGCCTTGCAGCTGGCAATACAAAACTTAGCGTAAATATTGGCAATATACGCAGCGTAAAAGTGATAGTAACAGGCGAAGTTACCAAGCCCGGCACTTACACCTTGCCTTCGCTGGCAACCGTATTTAATGCGCTATACTCATCGGGCGGCCCATCCGAAAACGGCTCGTTCCGTAATATCGAAGTAATAAGGGCGGGTAAAAAAATTGCCATTTTAGATATTTACGACTTTTTACTAAAAGGCGAACTAAAAAATAATGTACGCCTGCAAGACCAAGATATAATACGCATACCCACCTACCTTAGCCGGGTAGAAATGCTAGGCGAAATTAAACGCCCCGCTATTTTTGAGATGAAAAACGGCGAAGATTTAAACGCCCTATTAGCATTTGCTGGGGGCTTTACCGAGCGGGCTTACAAAGCCCGCATACGGGTGTTAAAAAATACCAATACCGAACGAAAAATTATTGATGTTACCCAAAACCAATTTGACACCTACCAGCCACAAAGTGGCGATAAACTATATGTAAACGAAATATTAGATAGGTTTGAAAACCGTGTAAGCATTACTGGTGCCATATTTCGCCCTGGCGAATACGAATTACAAGCAGGCTTAACGCTTAAAAATTTAATAAACAAAGCCGAAGGATTAAAAGAAGACGCATTTTTAAACCGAGCCTATATTACACGCCTATTGCCCGATTTAAACACACAGTTAATCTCCGTTGATTTACAAAAAATAATGAACGGCCAAGCCGATGATATTTCGCTAAAACGTGAAGACGAAATTACCATCTCTTCTATTTTTGATTTAAAGGAAGAATTTAATGTTACCATTGATGGCGAAGTGCGTGAACCCGGTAAATTTAACTATGCCGATAATATGAGTTTAGAAGCCTTGATTATTAAAGCGGGTGGGTTTAAAGAAGCCGCCACAGGTAAACGGGTAGAAGTATCAAGGCGGGTAAAAAATAGCGATGCCACCTCTACATCGGCCATCACCTCCGAAGTTTTTCAAATTGATATTAACCAAGATTTATCAAGCAATACCGCTAGTTTTGTATTAAAACCTTACGATATTGTAACTGTACGTTCGTCGCCAGGTTACGAAAAACAAAAACAAGTACGCATTGATGGCGAAGTAATGTACCCAGGCTACTATACCATTACCCGAAAAGACGAACGCATATCCGATTTAGTAAAACGAGCTGGCGGCTTAACCGCTTTGGCCTATACCAATGGCGCATCGCTTAAACGAGCCTCTAACCTCGAAACCCAATTAGACCAAGAAAAAGAACAGCAAAAACTATTGCAGTTTAAAAAAATGCAAAGCAATGGCAAAGATACCACCCGCAATAACGATATAGAAAATAAAGTGTTGCGTAACGATTTTGTGGGCATTAACCTTACTAAAATATTAGATAAACCAGGCAAAAGGCAAGATTTGTTTTTAGAAAGTGGCGATGTACTAAACGTACCCAAGCAGTTACAAACCGTAAAAGTAAGTGGCCAAGTATTATCACCTAATACAGTGGTGTATGTAAAAACCAAAGGCTTTAAACAATATATTTCCAATGCAGGCGGTTTTTCGCAAGGGGCATTAAAATCACGGGCTTATATTATTTATGCCAATGGGGCGGTTAAAAGCACTAAAAAATTCTTGTTTTTTAACAATTTCCCGGTTGTAGAAACGGGTGCCGAAATTTTTGTACCCAAACGGGAAGAAAAAAACAAAATGACTGCCGCCGAAGTAGTGGGCATTACCACAGGCGTAGCATCATTAGGTGCCATTATTTTGGGGGTTTTAAATTTAATGAAGTAGGGGAAATGATACTTTCTGATGAAATAAAATTTAATTCAGATATATTATTTGGGCGTTCCCCCCAAAAGGGGCGGGCTATCCGTTGCAAGTCCTTAAAAACTTCGTTGCTCTTCGTTTTCTGCGGGCTTTCCACTACTATCCCTAACGCAACTTGTGCTACACTATGAAAAAACCAGTAATTGCTATCATAGGTTTAGGTTACGTAGGGTTACCCTTAGCAGTGGCTTTTGCAAAATATTACAACGTAATAGGCTTCGATACTAACCCAAGCCGTGTAACCCAACTACAAAACGGTAACGATACCACTTTCGAAATTACTAGCGAAGAGCTTTTAGAGGTTCAAAAAAACAACAAAAATAATATTGGGCTAACCTGTACCCCTAACCCCAAGGAGCTTAAAAAATCCAATATTTTTATCATCACCGTACCTACACCAGTTGATAAAAATAACGGCCCCGATTTAACCGCCCTCATTGGCGCAAGCCAAACCGTAGCACAATACTTAAAACCCAACGACATAGTAATATACGAAAGCACCGTATACCCTGGAGCTACCGAAGAGGTGTGCGTACCTGTTTTACAAACACAATCGGGCTTAACCCATAACCAGCAATTTTTTACAGGCTATTCGCCCGAACGTATAAATCCTGGCGATAAAGTGCGCACTTTAACCAATATATTAAAGATAACTTCAGGCTCTAATGCAGATACTGCCGAAAAAATAGACCAACTATACAAAACCATTATTACCGCAGGCACTTTTAAAGTAAGCAGTATAAAAGTTGCCGAAGCCACCAAAGTGATAGAAAACTGCCAACGCGATGTTAACATTGCTTTTGTAAACGAGCTTTCTAAAATATTTAACCGCTTAGGGATAGAAACATACGAAGTGCTAGAAGCCGCCGCCACCAAATGGAATTTTTTAAACTTTACGCCAGGTTTAGTAGGCGGCCATTGCATAGGGGTTGACCCTTACTACCTAGCCCAAAAAGCCCAAGAAGTAGGCTACCACCCCGAAATTATATTGGCCGCCCGAAGGCTAAACGACGGCATGGGTACCTATATAGCCACCGAAACCATTAAAACAATGGTTAAAAAAGGTATCAATTGCAACAAAGGCAAGGTATTAATAATGGGTTTTACCTTTAAAGAAAACTGCCCCGATGTACGCAATACCCGCGTAATTGATATGGTAAACGAACTAAAAAAATACCACCTTAACCTAAGTATTTACGACCCACTAGCCAACACCCACGAAGTAAAATCCGAGTACGGTATTGATTTAATAAACCAAATACCTACCCAATATTTTGATGCCATAATTATAGCCGTAGGCCACACCCAGTTTAAAACAATGGATATTGTGGCGTTTAAGAAAAATAAAAATGCCGTTATTGTAGATGTAAAAAGTATTTTAGATAAACACCTTAGCGATTTTAGGTTGTAAATATATGCTATGCTTTTACAGCACTAGCGAACGTTAAACTAACCTACTTAGCGGTGCAATATGTTTAAAGTAATCAAATTTAAAATCCAAAATGAGAGGATAATTTTTAAATAATTTGAACCATAAATGCTAAGCTAACAGGGTAAAAATATTAACAAGTAAGGGCATATTACCCAAAATTATTTATGCACTTAACTAGCCATTGCGTTGCAATATTATTCATTATGGTATAAAATAGCGGCGAAGCCATAGGTGGTTTATTCGTAAATTTTTTACTATTTAGCCTAGCCAATAAAAGGGTAAGGCTTTAACCCATTTTATTTTTTAAAAACCGTAAAACCCTTTTTATCATATTTCCTTTTCTTTTACTTAAAAAAGTTTTAATAAGGGCGTATGCTTGTTTGTTTTCGTGGATGAGGGTAGGAAAATACTCGATTTGTTTTTGGTGAATAGTAACCGAGTAGGTTTTTTCGATGTTAGAGTGTATGCCAGTGCCATCGTGGCCTATGTTATGTACCAACGATTTGCTGGGGTTAAGCGTAAGCCCTCCTTTAAGAAAAATAGAGGCGTACCAGCGTATGGCCCACGAATTGTTTTTGCCTTTTTTAAATTCTTGCATTTGTTTCCAAAAGTTCATGGTGCCATCAATAGCAAAATCATTTATTTTTTGTGTATCAAATTGAGCTATTAAATGATTGATATCAGGGTTAAAATTTACCCATGCTCGCTGCCAAGTAGCCCAACCCCAGCTGTGTGCGGCTCGGTATACAAAAGTTTGAGGCAAAGTATCGGCACCAGCCAAAGGGTACATATAGGCGCTTATGTGCATTAGTTTTTCTTGGTTTTGGTATCGGTTTAATGCTTCGTTAAAGTAGGTAAGGGTGTATTTAGAGCTTAACAAATCGTCTTCGAAAACAATTACTTTACCATAAATATTTACCAGCTGCGTTACACCAGTTATAATAGAATTAGCTAAACCCAAATTAGTTTTTTGTTCGGTAATGTGAATGTTTTTAAAACCCGTGGTGTGTTTTATTAGTTGGCGTACTTGGTTTACAGCATTTTGCTGGCTGGGGGTTTTTGCCGCATCCGAAAATATGTATAGCCTACTTTCATCGGCCAGTAAATTTTTTTGTAAAAATTTTAGGGTGCGGCGTGTGTGTTCGGGGCGGTTATATACAAATAGGGCTATAGGAGAAAAACCAGACATAATAGTTATTGTAGCAAAATTAAAAACGTTTTGGTTCTATTAAATGGCCAAGTTATACATTTACATTTTAATTTGCGTTGGGTATTCAAATATCGTTGCGCACTAATATTTCTAGTTGCGCCAAAATATCATTAGGGCTTATAAAATAAGGCTTATTGTGTACAATGGTTAAAAAAACTTGATTATATAGTTCCATATAATTTCCTTTGGGCGATGGTATGCTTTGGGTAATAGTTTGGCCTGTATCGTTAATATAGCATAGGCTAGCTTCGTTGTTGGGTTTTTCTATCCCGTAGTGTTTATCGGTTGGGCTTATGCCTGCTATTAGTTGGTTTTCTTGTTCGTCGGCCCGTGTTTTGGTAAATGTACCATGGGTGCCGTATATGGTAAAAGCTGCTTTTGGCTTTAAAACCAGCATATTGGTAGTAATAAATACGTTTTTACTATCGGTGTAATGTAGGTGTGCATGGGCAAAATCATCCACCTGCGAGTGTAACCTAAATTGGCCATAGGTTTTAGTAAAACTTTGGGGTGGCCCAAAAAGGGCGATGGCTTGGTCGATTACATGTGCGCCTAAATCGTAAAATATACCAGCTGCGGGTAGGGGGGTTTCTTTAAATTTTTTTGGGCTTATGGTATTTTTAAATCGATCAAACCGTACATGGGCTTCGGTAATTTTGCCTAATTTCCCACTTTGTATTACGGCTTTTGTGGTTAAAAAATCGCTATCAAACCTACGGTTTTGGTAGGCCATTACGTGTAGGTTTTGGGCTTTTCCTAGTGCAAAAAGTTGTTTGGCTTGGCTTGGGTTTGTGCAAAATGGTTTTTCTATTAATACGTGTTTGCCCGCATACAGCGCTTGCCTAGCAAATTCGAAATGGGTATAGTTGGGTGTATTTATAATTACGAGTTGTATTTGGCTATCGGCCAAAAGGTGTTGGATGTTTGCGTAGCTTATAATGTGGGGATAGTCTTTTTTGGCTTCGTTTTTGTTTCTTTCTAAAACTGCATATAAATCAAAATTAGGGTTACAATGTATAAACGGTGCGTGAAACACTTTGCCCGACATTCCGTAGGCTAATAAAGCGGTTTTAATAGGTTTTGTGGGGTTATGAGGCATTTGGGTTTAGGGTAAAGCGATTATTTTTTGTTGTAATTTTAATCATTTTGGCCAATGCTATTTGGGTATTTATGTTTTAACTATTGCTACAGCTTTTATGCCGAAAGTAATGGTGGGCAACAAGCACCCTAAAAATGTATAAAATCAAACAGTTGTACTTTATTATGCCTTATTTTTACAACAAAAAAATTATAGCCCTATGTTTAAATTTTTCTCAATATAATCTATCAGGCTATGTATTATTTTTATGTGTATTTCTTGCACCCTATCGGCATAATCGGAGTGGGGAGCCCTAATTTCAATATCGCAAAGCGAAGCCATTTTTCCGCCGGTTTTACCGGTTAAGGCTATAATTTTTATGTTTTTTTGTTTGGCTGCGGCTATTGCATTTAATACATTTTGCGAATTTCCGCTGGTACTTATGGCTAATAAAACATCACCAGGATTACCCAAAGCCTCTATATATCTTGAAAAAATATACTCGAAACCGTAATCGTTGCCTACACAAGTAATGTGCGAAGCATCGGAGATTGATAGTGCTGGCAGTGCCACCCTATCGTATTTATACCGCCCCGATAGCTCTTCGGCAAAGTGCATAGCATCGCACATTGAGCCTCCATTGCCACAGCTTATAATTTTGTTTCCAAGTTGTATGGCATCCAAAATTATATTGCCCGCTTGGGCTATTTTTACAAAGTTTTCATCGTTAGATAAAAAAGTGTTTAATAGTTGTTGCGCTTCGGCAAAATGAGCTTTTATGCTTTGCATTTTTATGTTTTATAACGATAGTATCTCCACAATTTTCAACATTTTATCGCTAATATCTTCGATATGTTTTACCGCTGCAGCAAAAGGGGTGTATGCCACATTGTTATGTACCAGGCCTAGCATTTCGCCTTTTCGGCCTTTTAGCAATTGCTCTACTGCGCATACGCCAAGCTTGCTGGCCATTACCCTATCCATGCAAGTAGGTTTGCCGCCACGTTGTAAGTGGCCTAATACCGATACTCGGGTATCGTAGTTAGGAAATTTTTCTCGCACCATTTCGCCTATACGCATACCAAAACCACCATCTTCTTCGTCTTCGCCTACCATAATAATTTTCGATGATTTATAACGCCTACCCATTTCTAACCGCTTAATTAAAAAGTTAAAATCGCGTTTAGAGTCGGGTATTAACACCGAATCGGCACCAACGCCAATAGCACTTCTAAGGGCAATTAATCCGTTATCGCGGCCCATAACTTCAACAATAAACAAACGGTCGTGAGATTCGGCCGTATCTCTAATTTTATCTACCGCATTTACTACAGTATTAATAGCTGTATCGTAACCTATGGTAAAATCGGTACCGTACAAATCGTTATCAATAGTGCCAGGTATGCCCATAATAGGCATTTTATACTCTTTACCAAAAATATCTACCCCTACAAAAGTACCATCGCCACCAATGGCTATAAGGGCATCAATGTTTGCTGCTTTTAAATTATCGTAAGCTTTTTTTCGGCCTTCGGGGGTTTTAAAGGCTGGGCATCGGCTAGTTTTTAAAATAGTGCCTCCACGGTGTATGGTATTGGCTACCGAGTGCACATCCATATCTTTAAACTCGCCTTGTATCATCCCTTCAAAACCTTTCATAATACCTACCACATCTACTTTGTGGTACAATGCTGTTCGTACTACGGCCCTTATGGCGGCGTTCATGCCTGGGGCATCGCCTCCCGATGTAAATACACCTATTTTTTTAATATCGGTTTTCATTTTTGTTGTGTTTTGTATGCCAATTTTCCGCTATCCAAAAAATTGATATAGTTATTTATATCTAAATTAAAAGCTTGGGGCAAATTTAATACCTTTTGTTGGTTATTTATTATCACATAATAAGGTTGTGAGTTGGTATTAAACATTTTTGCCTGCAAATCGCTCCATTTTTGGCCTATAGTTTTTATTTTTTTGTTAGATAATATTGAAATATACTGCTCTGGTTCGGGTAAATCGGTTTTATCATCCACGTAAAGTGAAACAATAACAAAATCGTTGTGCAAACGCTTTAAAATTTCGCGTTCGCTCCAAACGGCGGCTTCCATTTTGCGGCAATTTACGCAGCTATGCCCTGTAAAGTCTATCAATAAAGGTTTATTAACTTTTGTGGCGTAAGCTAGTGCTTCATCGTAATCAAAAAAAACATCAAGCCCTAAAGGTGCTTTAAATTTATCGCTATATTTTTTATTCCCTTTCGGGGGATGATTTGCTGGCGTTAGTGCAGCGGTATATAAATCGAAATCTTGCGATGTTTGGGGGGGCAGCCATGCGCTGATGCTTTTTAAAGGCGCACCCCAAAGGCCAGGCACCATGTACAGCGTAAACGAAAATACCAAAATAGCCATAAACAAACGTGGTATTGAAAGGTAAGAAACCTCATTATCGTGGGCAAATTTTATTTTTCCTAGCAGGTAAAATCCCAAAAGGGCAAAAATAACTATCCATAGCGATAAGAAAATTTCGCGGTCTAACATATCAACATGGTAGGCCAAATCTACGTTTGATAAAAATTTAAGGGCGAAGGCAAGTTCTAAAAAGCCCAAAACCACTTTTACGTTATTTAGCCATCCGCCCGATTTGGGTAACGATTTTAACCAAGCCGGGAAAGCGGCAAACAGCGTAAATGGTATGGCCAATGCTAACGAAAAACCAAACATACCCATGGCTGGGGCTAGCCTACTGCCTGTAGTTGCGGCATCAACCAAAAGGGTACCTATAATAGGGCCAGTGCAAGAAAACGAAACCAAAGCCAATAAAAAAGCCATAAAAAATATGCCTGTGTAACCTTGTTTTTCCGACTGTGTATCTATTTTATTTATCCAAGCGGCAGGCAGTGTAATATCAAATGCCCCAAAAAACGAAACTGCAAAAACTACCAATAAGGCAAAAAAACCGAAGTTAAAAATACCATTACTGGCCATTTCGTTTAATGCGGCCGAGCCAAACAAAACGCTAACAAACATACCCAAAGCCACATAAATGGCCACAATAGATAAACCGTAAATGCCTGCCAACTGTATGGTTTTTAGTTTATTGCCCGCTTTTTTGGTAAAATAACTTACTGTAAGTGGTAACATAGGGAAAATGCAAGGCATTATTAAAGCCAGCATACCACCCAAAAAGCCTGTTAAAAATATTAGCCATAAGCTTTGTTGTTGTTGTATTTTTGGTAAATAAATTGGGCTGCTTTTTTTAGCAATAGGGGTGTGTATAGTTTTATTAACCGTATTAATGGGGTTTGCAATGCCGATTTTGGGGATATTAATGGTGCTTTTTACCTCAATTTTTGACCTTTTATTCAGGCTTTTTACCTCAAAATTAAATGGGGTTTCGGTGGGCGGTAGGCAGCTTTTATCGTTACATACCATATACTCGTAACTGCCTGTAATGGTGTTTTGGGGCGATATGGTTTTTATACGCTGGGTAAAGTAAACGGTGTTTATATGCCAATTTATAGGCATATTAAAGTTTTTATCGAAGGCCGAAATTGGTTTGGGGCTTTCGGTAACTTGGCCTACTAGGGTATAATTTTTGTTTTTACTAAATGTAAACGAAGTTGGCACAGGCCCGCCATCGGCAATATGTAAGCCGTAAAGATGCCAACCAGCATCAAGTGTGGCTTTAAAAATTAAATCGGTGTAGGTATTATTTATTTTTTTTTGGCTTAGCTCCCAGTGTATAGGGTTTATTATTTGTGCCATCCCCGAAAGGGAAACAAGTATAAAATAAAATAAAAAAAATATTTTTTTCATTGTTGCAAATATCGGAAATTGAATTTAGGTTTTTTTGAGGAAATGTGATTAATTTTTATGTAACGGAATTTAAATTTGCACTTTTGTAAATGCTATAAGTTTTCTTTTACATCGTTAAAATGCTGCATGCTCCACCTGGCACTTATGCCCGATGCTATAACCGAAACCAAAAGTACCGTAAAAAACACCATTACAAAATCTTTTATTTTTAACACAATGGGGTATGATGAAACCAACAAATTACCTTCGCCCATGCTTATTAGGCCAAATTTTTGCTGCAATAAGCAAAAGCATAGGCCAGCTACAATACCCGCCAAGCATCCTAGTACACAAATCATCATTCCTTCAAAAAAAAATATTTGTGCTACCATACTTTTATCGGCCCCTAAGCCGGCCAACAAGGCAATATCCTTTTTTTTATCAATTACCAGCATGGTAAGCGAGCCAATAATATTAAATATGGCTATTACCAATACAAAAGTAAGCATAAAATAAACCGCCCATTTTTCGGTATTTAGTATTTTATATAGTACTGCATTTTGTTGTATTTGGTTTTTTATCACTATATTTTTACCCACATTAGGTTTAATTTTTGAAATAAACTTATCGGCAGCATCTTTGTTTTTAAGGTTAATTTCTATTGCCGAAACGTTAAAAGGTTCGTTTAACAGTGCTCGGGCAATGGGCAGGGGAATAAAAACTATATCGTCCCAATCTTGCCCCGACTGAAAAACCCCTACCGGAAAAAGGCTTTTTACATTAAATTCATCTACCCCAGCAATTGAAATTGAAACACCTTTTTTTGGCGAGTATATTTGTAAGCCTCTAATACGGTCGTTTACATTAATGCCCAAATTGTACTGTACATTGGCCCCCACTACGGCATAGTTTTGGTTGTTTTCGTTAAGTATAAAATTGCCTTGCACCATTACAGTATCTAATTGGGTGTTGGCCATAAAAGCATTATCTACGCCTTTTATGCGTCCAATAAACTGTCTTTCATCGTACCTAAGTAATGATTTTTCTTGCAAAACCAGTGTAAAGGCTTGTATGTTGGTTTCTTTTTTTAAATCTTGCAAATAGGGGATACGTGGGTCGAAAGTTTTGCCAATTGCGGGCTCTAACCGTATATCGGGTGTAAATGTGCTGTACATGCGTAACACCAAGCCTTCGAAACCATTAAATACTGAAAGTATAATAATAAGTGCCGCACTACCCACAAAAACGCCTAGCATACTTATGCCCGAAATAATGTTGATAGCATGGGTGCTTTTTTTTGAAAAAAGATACCTTTTGGCTATGTATAAAGCGGTATTCAAAATTAAATTAAATATGGGTTGTGTAACTTTTCGTAGCCAATAGTAGTAGGCCTACCATGGCCAGCATGTACTACTACATTATCGGGCAAAGGCATCAGTTGGGTTTTTATACTGGTTATAAGCTGTTGGTGGTTGCCTCCGGGCAAATCGCTACGGCCTATACTGCCATAAAACAATATATCGCCCCCAATTAAAAAAGCATCATTAGGGCTGTAAAAGCACAAATGCCCAGGCGAATGCCCAGGCGAAAATATAGTTTGCAGCTGGCTGTTACCAAATTTTATGAGCCCTGTTTCGGGCAATAATACTTCGGGTAAGGGCGATAATTCGTAATTAAACCCTTGTTGCGGTGCGTACGATGGTACGGCTTGCAATAAAGGCAATTCGTTTTTGTGTAACTGTGGCTTTAGTTTATAGGTATCAAATATAAATTTATTTCCCAGCACATGGTCTATATGGCAATGGGTATTTAGCAATAGCTGCGGCACAAGTTTTTTATTTTTTATAAAATTAACCAGTACATTTTGTTCGGCTCCGGTGTACATCCCGGGATCTATAATTACGCATTGCAAGCTATCGTCGTATAAAATATAGGTGTTTTCTTGATATGGGTTATGGGTAAAATGTTGTACAAAAATCATGTGAACAAAATTACTATTAATTGTTTAAAAGTTTAGTGGGTGATTTTATGAGGAAAGGTTTAAAATAAATTTAAACTTTATTTGCTCGGTTTTTTTAAACTTTTAATAACCGTATATAAACTTATGCATACGCCCATTAAGCTAAATATAGCGGTATAAATAGGCGTTTGGGCAGCTGTATTTTCATCTATTTTATAACCAACATAAGCTAATAGGCCTATAATACCTATCATTTGAAACCCCATACTGCTATATTGTGTATAGCTTTTAATATTATTTTTGGTGTGATGCTTGTTGGGTGTTTTCATGTAAAAAAAGATGGGTTGTAATTTGAACTTACTTATACAAACAATCAAATTTAAGATGATTTTTTTTAATCTACATTTAATGAGCTAAAAATAGATGCTAATTAATATCTTTATTGGCTTTTATAAAACAATATTATATACGTTTGCTCGTAACTAAACATAGCACATTAAAATTTTAACATTGAAATTAACGTTTAAAAAATACTTACTTTTTGTTTTAGGATTTTTAGCAATAGTTGTGTACAGCAGTTGTAGCTCGCAAAACCCCGGGTATATAGGCCGTAAAATACAAAACCTAACCGCCCATTACAATATATATTTTAATGCCAAAGAAGGATTAAAAGAAAGTGAAGAAAAAATTAAAACCACCTATAAAGAAAATTATGCCGAGTTGCTAGATATTTACCCCATACCTACCGAGCAAACCGCCCAAGAACAAACCGCCCCACTAAACGAGGTAATAAAGCGAGCCAATACTATTGCCTTAAAAAAAAGTGCGAGCACTTGGGTAGATGATGCCTATTTATTACTGGCAAGATCGGAATATTATAAAGGCAACTTTTTTAATGCTTCAGAGTATTTTAGCTATGTAAGTTTAACGTATCCTAAAGAAACAAAAAACCGATTAGAAGCCCTTATCGGGGATGCCAAAACCAACTTGGCCATGGATAGGTTGCCCGAAGCCGACTCGTTATTAAACGAAGCAAAAAATATAAAAAGCAAGCATCACCAAAGCAACTTAAACGCCCTACTTGCACAAGCAGCCGTAAACCATAACGATTATAATGCGGCGGTAAACTATTTAAAAACAGCCATTAAACTTTGCAAAAATAAGTTTGATAAAATAAGGTGGACATTTATTTTGGCACAGCTCGAAGAAAACATAGGTGCTAAAACCGATGCTTATACTCATTACACCCGCGTGGTTAAAAGTAATGCTTCGTACGAATTATCGTTTATGGCCAACCTTTACCGCATTAAAGTAAAAGAGGAAGAAAAAGGTATTGCATTTGATAAAATAGCTACCCTAAAAAAATTAATAAAAGATGATAAAAATGTAGAATTTATTGATCAAATACATTACCAAATAGGAAACGCCTACCTCGAAAAAGGGAAAAGAAACTTGGCTATAACAAGCTACAAAAAATCTACTGCTACTACCCCAGGTAGCGAACAACAAAAAGGATTATCGTTTTTAAAACTTGCCGAAATTAATTTCGATACGTTAAAAAATTATGTACAATCGCAAATTTATTATGATAGCACCTTACAATTTTTGCC
This sequence comes from Sphingobacteriales bacterium, assembly GCA_004293485.1. GTDB lineage: Bacteria > Bacteroidota > Bacteroidia > Sphingobacteriales > Sphingobacteriaceae > Pseudopedobacter. The sequence goes on from RDYW01000031.1 coordinate 29,523, forward strand.
CAAAGAAAGTATGGGTTATGCCCAGATAGAAAAAAAAGCCAAAAACCTACAATACCTTGCCGATAGGTTACAAATTATATCACGCGAAGACGAAATGTTGGCCCTTGCGGCCCTGCCCGATAGCATAAGAAACAAAAAAATAAGTGCCATTATTATATCACAACTAAAAGAAGTTAGAAAAAAAGATTCACTTTCGGCCAACGAATTAATGCCCCTTAATCCACTCAATAACACAAATACTACAAAATCTACTGGTGCTTTTTATTTTAATAACTCTAGTGCAATAAGCCAAGGAATACTTGAGTTTAACAAACGATGGGGTAAAAGAAAGCTAAGCGACAACTGGCGTATAAGTGCCGTTGCCGAAAACGCCAGTCAAAATGCACTAACCATGCTCGACCCCGACCAAGCTACCCCCACTTTAGCTAAGGTAAGCAGCAACCCCGATTCGTTAAAAGCCAACTATTTGCGTGATGTACCTCTTACACAAGAAGCTAAAGATAAAGCCAATTTAAAAGTATTAACCGCTTTTTACGAAATATCTAATTTTTATAAAGATGTATTAAACGATAACCAAGCAGCAATACAATCGTTCGAAGAATTATTAAAACGCTACCCCGAAAGCGATTATACAGCAGGTATTTATTACCAATTATTCCGTTTATATAGCGAAACCGATAAAACAAAAGCCGAGGACTACAAAAATTTATTGCTACAAAAATATCCTAAAACCGATTTTGCCCGTACCATTACCGACCCCGATTTTGGCAAAGCAAAAGAATTACAAGCCGCAGCCTTAAATACCTATTACGAAAACGTTTTCGAATTATATAACAACAACAATTTTAACGAAGTAATGGTTAAAATTAGCGAAGCCAAAGTAACTTTTGCTGCCGATAGCAGCAATATGCTACCTCCGCAATTTATGTATATAAATGTGTTAGCTTTGGGGCATTTGCAAAGCATCAACCCATTTTTATCCGAATTAGAAAACATTACCAAAACCTATCCTAGCGATACAACCCTAGTGCCAAGAGTATTAAAACAAATAGCCTACATTAAACAAAACAAAGCAATTTTTGATGCCCGTAAGTTTGCCCTTGAACCCTTACCAACGGAAGATAGCAACCTGCCCGAACAAAAAAGATACACCAGCCCAAGGGAGGTAAAATATATATTTGAAGATGACTATGATGCCGAGCCATTAGTAACCAAAAAAAATAAAAAAGAAACGAAACCCCAAACCAACGCACCTAAAGTGCCAGAAAAAATAATACCAACCAACTTTAAAGATTCGGTAATAAATGCTGCTATTGTAAAACAAAACAAAGTTGTACCCAATAATGGTGTAAAAAATTATGAAGCTATAACACCCCCAGCACCTATTGCCCCAAGCGAAATAAAGTTTGAAGATGGTATTCGACAAAAGCAAGCTATTGTTATTAACGTTTTGGATAGGTCGTTAAATATTGCCAAATCGTTTGCTGGCATAAGTAAATATTTTTATAGTAAATTTAATTCCGAAACTTTAGTAATGGTAATTAAAGAGCTTGAAAAAGGTAATAAGCTTATAATTATAAAAGGCGATTTTTATGGTACCGACCGCACCAAAATAATATTAGACGAATTTAAACTTAACGCAGCCGAATATATTACTATGCCAGCCTATAAGTACAATACGTTTATAATATCGGAAATAAACCTTGGCCTTATAAACTCGCAAAACGCCCTAGATCAGTATTTAAAATATTTAAAATTAGCTAAAAAAGATGCCAATAAATAACCTTAACCTCGTTGATATAAAGCGGTACAACAAAATATTTTGGAAAATTATATTCGCTTTTGTTGCTTTTTTTGTACTCCTTATAGGTGTTACATGGCTAGGTTTATTTGGCCCTTTACCTTCGTTTAGGGATTTAGAGCATCCTAAAAGTAACCAAGCATCCGTTATTTATAGTCAAGATAAAACCGAACTGGGTAACTACTTTGTTCAAAACAGGTCGAGCGTACGTTACCAAGATATTAACCCTATACTAATAAATACATTAATAGCTACCGAGGACACCCGTTTTCAAGACCATTCGGGCATTGATTTTCAGCGAACTTTTACCATTATTTTTTACAACCTAGTAGGTAAAAAACAAGGAGCCAGCACCATTACACAGCAGTTGGCCCTTAATTTATTTTCGAAAGAAGGCAGGCAAAAATCATTCTTAAAAAGAATACCCCAAAAGCTAAAAGAATTAATAGTTGCCGTACGCCTCGAACGAAATTATACCAAAGAAGAAATTATTACCATGTATTTAAACACGGTAGATTTTGGCAACAATGCTTATGGCATAAAATCGGCCGCTAAAACATATTTTAATACCAGCCCCAAAAACTTAAATCCAGCCCAAGCTGCGGTATTAATAGGCATTTTAAAGGGTACGTCCATGTATTCGCCCACCCGTAACCCACAGCGATCATTGGCTAGGCGAAACTTAATATTGGGCAAACTGGCCGATGCAGGTTACATTACTCAAACCGAAGCCGAGGAGCTAAAAAAACAAGAGCTAGGTTTACATTTTAACCCATCATCGCACAACGAAGGTATGGCTACCTATTTTAGAGCCATACTAAAGCAAGATATTCAAAAAACATTTGAAGAACTTGCTATTACCAAAGCCGATGGTACACCCTACGACCTAGACCGCGACGGCCTAAAAATTTATACCACCATAAACGCCAAAATGCAACAATATGCCGAAGAAGCACAACGCGAGTATATGCAAGATTTGCAACAGCAGTTTACCAAACATTGGCAAAATAAAAACCCGTTTAAAGGCCACGAAAACCTTTTGATACAAGGCATGAAACGATCAGACAGGTATAAAGCCTTAAAAGAAGACGGAAAATCGGACGAAGAAATAAAAACCGATTTTAATACCCCACAGCAAATGGAACTGTTTACTTGGAAAGGAAACATTACCGCTACCCTTACCCCCCTAGATTCGATAAAATATTATAAAATGTTTTTACGTAATGCCATGATGAGCATGGACCCTATTACAGGCGAAGTACGGGCATGGGTAGGAGGTATAAATTTCGAACATTTTAAGTACGACCAAGTACAAATGGGAACACGCCAAGTAGGCTCCACCGCCAAACCTTTTACCTATGCCGTAGGTATCGATAATGGTTTTTCGCCCTGCTATAAAGTAAACAATGTACCCGTAACTATTGATGGTTACGGCACCGAACCTTGGACACCAAGGGCTTATAACCCCATACCCGGTGCTATTACGTTGCGCAAAGCATTGGCCAATTCGCAAAACTTTGTAACCGCTTGGGTAATGAAACAAGTACAACCTACCGTAGTTGCCCAACTTATTAAACGGATGGGTATTACTACCGATGTGCCTGCCGTACCTTCTATTTGCTTGGGTACTTTTAATGCTTCGGTATATGATATGGCTGGAGCATACAGCGCATTTGTAAACCACGGCGTATGGACAGAGCCCATTTACCTTACCCGCATTGAAGATAAAAACGGAAACGTATTGTACGAACGTAAACCCAAAATAGTTGTAGCCCTTAACGAACAAACTGCTTACACCATGACCTATATGCTAAAAGGTGTAGTGCAAGAGGGTACTGGGCGTCGCTTACAATTCAAATATGGTTTATACAACCCCATTGGTGGTAAAACGGGTACTACTAACGATAATTCGGATGGCTGGTTTATGGGCATTACTCCACAACTGGTAGCAGGCGTATGGACGGGGTGCGAAGACCGAGATATACATTTTCGCACCACTAATCTGGGCGAAGGTGCCAATACAGCATTGCCTATTTTTGGCCTGTTTATGCAAAAAGTATATGCCGATAAAAGCTTAGGAATTACTAAAAACGATTTTGAAGCACCCAAAGGCGGCAGTAACATAACCCTCGATTGTAACCAATATCAAAACACCCAAGGTGCAGCACTTGAAACCCCAGCCGACGAAAGGTTAAATTTTTAAATACCCCCGATGGCAGGCATATATATTCACATTCCTTTTTGTAAAAAAGCTTGCCATTACTGCGATTTCCATTTTAGCACCTCATTACAATACAAGCAAGAAATATTAGAGGCTATTGGTAAAGAAATTAAGCTACAAAAAAATTATTTAGGTCAGCAAATTATCAACACCATTTATATTGGTGGTGGTACGCCTTCGGTTTTATCGGGGAGCGATTTAAGTAAAATAATAGCCAGCATACAAGAAAACTTTAACCTTGCACCCGATGCCGAAATTACCATAGAAGCTAACCCAGATGATTTGAATAATCAAAAAATAAAAGAAATAAAGCAAACAGCTATCAATAGATTTAGCATTGGCGTACAATCTTTTTTTGACAACGATTTAAAATGGATGAACAGGGCACACCAAGCCACCGAAGCCGAAGCCGCCATAAAACGAGCCCAAGATAATGGCTTTACCAATATTAATATCGATTTAATTTACGGTTTCCCCTTATTATCTCAACAAAAATGGGAAACCAATTTGCAAAAAGCCATCAATTATCAAGTGCCCCATATATCGGCTTATGCCCTTACGGTAGAACCCAAAACCGCCCTAGCCGCCTTTATCAACACCCAAAAACAAGCACCTATTAATGATGAACAAAGCACCAAACATTTTTTAATTTCTATGGATACCTTGTGCCAAGCAGGCTACAAGCATTACGAAATATCTAATTTTTCCCTTCTGGGGATGCAAAGCCGGCACAATACCAACTATTGGAAAGGCGTACATTACTTGGGCATTGGCCCATCGGCACATTCGTATAACGGCTATAGCAGGCAGTGGAACCTGGCCAATAATGTGGGCTATTTATCGGCCTTAGCCAAACACCAAATACCCCATACCATTGAACAGCTAACTACAGAAAACCTAATTAACGAGTTTATTATGATTAATTTACGTACCCATCGGGGCATAAATTTAGATACAATAGGCGCAACATTTGGCACCCATGTTATACAGCATATTTTAAACCAAGCCCAAGTGCCATTAGATAAGGGGCTTATACAAATTAACAACAATACGATTACCCTTAGCCGTACTGGTAAATTATATGCCGATGCTATTGCCGCCGATTTGTTTGTAGAAGAAAATTTTAAGAGATAAGAAAATGTTAGTATTTGTATAAATGAAGCAAAGTAACACACCGATGGGCTATGGTTTGCCTAAAAGAAAAAACCCTTCGGTGTTTCGTTAATTGTGATTTAAAAAGTTTGGGCTTTGTAATTTTAATTTTTTTGATGCTTTAGTTTTGTACATATTTTCAAAAAACTAATAAAATAGCTTAAAAATACAACCAAACCATATCTTTCCAATAGGGTGGTTTGTGTGCTTCTTGTTCCCAAATTATAAAATTGTGGTTAATTTTTTTTTTGTTTAAAATGGTAGTTAGGTAGATATTGTTTTCTAAAAAGGCATCGGTTTTGCCAATGGCAATGGTAATATCAAGCTTAGATATAGCTTTTAAAATTTTTGTATCGTTTAGGTTATTTAAAAATTGGTTAGGCATATTATAGTATATCGTATCATTAAAGAAGCCGTTAAAAAGGTCGTTAAAATCGCCCATTTTTTTCGTTAAATCGTATCTGCCACTCATACCTACAACTTTATTAAATAGTTTAGGGTGGCGCAAAGCGATATTTACTGCATGAAAAGCACCCATGCTACAGCCTGCCACAATTTTGTAAGCGTTTTTATTTTTTTTGTTTACAAACGGAATTACTTCTTTAATAATATAGTTTTCGTAATGTACATGGCGGTTTATTTTTTCTTCGGGAAATTTTTCATTGCTGTAAAAACTTTCTTTATCAATACTATCTACACAATATATTTGTAGCAGGCCTGCGTTTATTTTATCGTGTAATTTATCCAGTACGCCCCAGTTTTCGTAATCGTAAAACCTAGCACCACGGGTAGGAAAAAACAATACCGCATGGCCTGCATGGCCAAATACCAGCAGTTCCATTTCTTTATTTAAAATGGGGCTAAACCATGTATGATATTCTCTAACCATTGATTTTTTTAAAACTATAAAAGCAAAAATAGGCGGTAGTTAATTTTTTATTAAATTTTTATACAACAAGTTTCAATAGCATTGCTTACAATTTTTTTCCACAATTTGTAGCCCTCTGTACTTAAATGTAAGCCATCGGTATCAAAATATTTTTTTTCAGGGTAGCCGTTTGCGTCTAGCATATTATCATAAATATTAATAAAATGCCAGTTTGGGTATAGTTTATTAATTTCGTTTTCAATTAATGTGTTGGTGTATTTAATTTTATCAATCAATTCCCAGCGGCTTATACTTGGCTTTATAGAAATAAAATAAAAAGGAATATTGCCCAACTGCTTATTTGCTTGTGCTACCAATTGTTTAAAAAACATAAATACCTCTTCGGGTTTTTTACCATCGCCAATATCGTTATCGCCGGCATATACAACCATACGGTGGGGCTTGTAATTGGCTACTAGCCTATCAAAAAACCAAACACAGGCGGCTAAAGTAGAGCCACCAAAACCCAAATTTAAAGGACGAATATCTTTAAAATCTTGTTCTAAGGTATCCCACAGCCTTATTGACGAACTTCCATAAAATATCGTTTGTGGCAATGTTGCCAATTGTTTGTTTTTAATTTCTAATGCTTTAACTTCTTCTTCGTACCAAATCATATATTATTTAACTTTCATTCGTAGTTTTTTAACTACCAAGTTACCAATGCGTACCCCACAGCGGTTGCCCTCGATACATGAATATTCAAAATGGATTAAACCGTAAAATCTTGCCAAAATATTTTCGGCAGCGGCCTGCCTAAACGATGTATACGAGCGCTGTTTTATCCCAAATGCTTCTTCAGAGTTATCGGTATAGGCAAAATTATCGCCATATACACTGCTTAAAGTTTCGGCCGCAGCAGCCGATATGGTGGAGTGCCCAGCGGTATACTCCGGAAATGGTGGTGTTTGTATATAGGGCAACCAATCTTTATCAAAATATTTATTAATTACGGTTTCGGGTCGGGCGGTATTGTAGGTGTATTTGGCTTGCCAGCAGGCTATAAAAGCATCGTAAAGTGCAATAGCAGTTTTGGTGTAGCCTGTTAAGGTAGTGCCAAAATCGGCCTTAGCCTGCTGCGATGATATGCCACATATATTCATCCAATGGCCAGGTGGCGAAAACTTTTTGGTGCTAAACATAGCGTGGCCTATAACGTTTAATTTAAATGGGTTATCGTCCCAAAATAGTGCTATATGTTTTTGTTCGTTGCTAAGTTTTTTTGAAACAGTTATTAATTTTTGCACCTCTTTATGATAGGCACTGTTTTTATTTTTAATGTCAAATGTGTATGGTGGGGGTGGTAAAAATTGTTTACTGCTATCTAAAACCATAGTGCGTAACTGCCCCCAGTGTGGCTCTACGGCGCTGGCATAGGCTGCGGGGGTGGGTATCCAAGTGCCATTGGCATTGGTAACCGTATAGGCAGGCATACTTCGGCTTTGCAAGTATTTATCGTTTTTACTCCACTTTAATACGGCATTTGCAATGGTATCGGCCCAAGCCAACGAATTATTTAACACCTCGCTAGGCATGCCAACGCTATCGGCCAAATGCGTTAATTGCGCTACACATTCATCTAACGAACCCGCTGGAAATGTTACCGCATTACCCACACGGCATAGGGCTATTAAGGCCGAAAATTCGAAATCGTACGATTTGTTTTTATCGGGTTTAGGCAATGTACTTAAGCCATTTAATTGTCCTGCAAGGCTTTGGTAATTTTTATTAGCCACACTAAAAGCCTCGTAAGCAGCAATGGTAGCATACGCATAGTTGCGAGATGCCACAGGTGGGGTAAAATTATTATCTAAAATTACTTCGTTAAGCTTTTTTACAGTTTCGCGTAACAGCAATGGCTTGTTTAATTTATTTTGGTACTGCTTATCAATGTTACACGAAGTATACAAAAGCACTACCCATAAAAAGCCTATAATTTTTTGGAACATAAAATTTAAAAATTTAGAAGATGTATTTAAAATTATAAATATAAAGCAATTTATACACGAGGGTGTGATTGTTAAAATATTTTTTTAAAATTTAACCTAACAATCATGCGCCTAAACGTTATTTTGTGGCATTAAATTAATACTTATACATGCTTAAATCAATCTTACATTATACCTTTACTTTTTTAACCCTTATTTTTAGTGTTGCTTTAGGGCAAGCACAAAACTATAATGAGCTAGCTAATTTTAATTCCGCAGCACAAAGTACTGTAGTACTAAATAATCAAAATCAAATTATCCCCTTAAAAAACCTACAATTACTAAAACTAGCGAGCATACATTTTGGGTCTAAATACGCCATTGTTTTTGATAGTATTTTAAACAAATTTGTACAAGCATCCCGTATCAACGGCAATCAATACCAAAAAAATAAATTTTTTAACAGCCTCGAAAGCCAAGTTTCAACCTATAATACCGTAATTATTTCGCTCGATAATTCCTCGGTTTTAAACAGTGAAACACTAAAATTTATAGCCTTACTTGCCCAGCGTAAGCAAGTAATTATTTCCCTTAGCGGGGATGATAAAAACCTAGCACTATTAGATGGGCTGGACTGCCCCATTATTTTTTGTAGCCTTGCAACGCCCGAGAGTGCCTCTTTTACAGCCCAATTAATTTTTGGCGGCGTAACTTGTAAAAATCAATTGGCAAGCACTATTTCGAAAAAATTTATAAAAGGCATGGGAGCCTATGTTGAAAAATGTAGATTTAAATTTACCCACCCCGAAGATGAAAACATGAACGCTAATAATTTAAACCCTATTGATGCCATTGTTGCCGAAGCAATACAAGCAAAAGCCACCCCAGGGGCAGTTGTTTTTGTGGCCAAAAACGGAAAAGTTATTTTTAACAAAGCCTATGGCTACCACACGTATAAAAACCTAACGCCCGAAAGTGTAGCTGATATTTTTGATTTGGCATCGGTAAGTAAGCTGGCCACTACAACAGTAGCTATGCGCTTGTACGAAACAGGAAAACTAAATTTAGATACCGTAATAAGTGCCTACCTGCCCGAAACCATCAATACCAATAAACAAAATATAAAAGTACGCGAACTGTTGCTACACCAAGCTGGGCTAGTGCCGTTTATCCCTTTTTACGAACGTTTAAAAATTGGCGATTACTCCCGCAAGCCCTCCGAATATTTTAATGTGCAAGTTGCCGATAGTTTTTATGTTAGTAAAAATTATTTTAAAAATACCATGTGGCCTGCCATGCTTAATAGCCCCTTAAAAAACCGCGGAACTTACGTTTACAGCGATTTAAGTATGTATTTTATGCAACAAATTATCGAAAATATATGCCAGCAACCGCTCGAAGATTATTTACAAGCCCAATTTTTTAAACCATTAGGTATGTGCAGTACAGGTTATTACCCTCGCCAGCAATTTAATAAAGCCCTTATTGTACCTACCGAACAGGATACATATTTTAGAAAAACATTATTGTGGGGTTTTGTACACGACCAAGGTGCTGCCCTACTAGGTGGCGTAGCTGGCCATGCAGGCCTGTTTTCGAACGCTACCGATTTAGCTATTTTATTTCAAATGATGCTAAACGGAGGCAGCTACGGTGGCATGCAATATTTAAAGCCCGAAACCATAGCACTTTTTACCAGCAAGCAATCGGCAGTAAGTAGGCGTGGCTTAGGTTTTGATAGATGGGACCCTAACCTTACTAAAGAATACCCATCGAAATATGCTAGCAAAAACACCTTTGGCCATACAGGTTACACGGGTACTTGTGTATGGGTAGATGCCGAGCAAAATCTGATTTACATTTTTTTATCAAACAGGGTACACCCTAAGGTAAACAATAAAATATCGGACCTTAAAATTAGAACCCGCATTTTAGATACAATTTATAAAGCAATTTACACATCGAATTAATTTTTAATCAAAATGTTGGCTCATATTATTACCTTTATGCTTGTTAATTAATGTATAAATTATGAATAAACTATTATCTATTTTTGCCTTAACCGCTTTTTTTTGTTTTGCCTGCTCGCCAAAAATAAGCCGTACTACCAATACCAAAATTGATGCTTTAACCGTTGAGGGTAAGATTTTAGAAAAAAACACAAAAATAAATAACCTAAATTTAGACATCGAAAAACTACGCTTAGATATGATAAGCCTTACCCGCGATATTACAAACGCGACTGATAGTGCAGGTAAATCGGCGGTTAAATCCAAAGAAGCAACCCTAGATATGAAAAATAAAATTGGCGATTTAGGCAAAGCTGCTACCGCCGATATTACCGCCGAAACAGCTGCTAAAGATGCCCGTAAAGTGTATAAACTAAATAATAAGTTATCAAAAATGCGTGAAAACGAACAAGATATTTTGCTTCAAATCTCAACGTTATCAAAAGAGGTGGAGGTGTTAAAAACCGAAAAACGAAACGTACCTAATAATTAAAACAAATAAGGCTTAAATTTTTGTAGGTTAAATTAAGCCCTTTGTTATTAATTTCCTAAAAAAATTAATAACTAAATACTTGTGTATAGGCTATTTTATAATTGAAGTATAGTAGATATACAGGTTGCTAAAAAAATGCGGGTAAAAAAATTATTTTGTATTGTACCTGCCCACTGCTTTTTTCATTTTACTTACCGATAATGAAGATAATGGCAACGAAACCCCTATTAATGCAGCCCCACTAACAACAAGAGGTACATTAAAATCGGCTTGACTTAAATAACTATTAAGGCCAAAACCCACACAAATACCTCCTACAACGGCTGTAATACGGCTTATAAGTTTTGCATTTTGGGCTTGCTTTAATAAAACAGTATTTTGGTTATCTATGTTTAGCATTGTACGTATTTTACGAATATCTACATTATTACTGCCTCCATAACTGTATTTAACGCCTTTCCAGATATTGCCATGTAGGGTAATAGGTTTGTTTAAAGAAATTTTAGTGCTATCGGTTTGGGCTTTACAAAGCAAAAAAGAGCCTATAAATAAGATTACAAAAACAAATTTTTTCATTATAAATAGTTTAAAAATGGTAATAAATACTAAATAATACTGAGTGGAAATGTAGCTATTTTTTTATCAATAATAGCACTAAAATTTTTGATGTAATTTAAGAATGCGAAACCATTATATGAACGTTTAAATTTATTTTTTTAAATGCTCTTGGTTAAAGCCATGAACATTTAAAAAAATAAGAATAATAAAGGGGTGATAATTTTCAGAATTTTAAATAAAAAAAATCATATTTGGTTTTATAGCTTTGATGAGCTAGTTGCCTTAGTTTTATTTTTTCTTAAAATAAAATAAGTAAAACCTATAGATAATGCCATTAGAACGTATAAGCTATCATCGATAGGTAAATCAATGTCGTTACAGTCTATAAGCTCAAAAGGATCAAGAGGATTTGGGCAAAGCCCAGGGTCGGGGTCGGCGTATATTTTATTGGTTGCACCAATAAATAAAAGAAAAGTAATAAATAATATTTTAATAGTTTTTTTTAAACGATTGTACATTGTTGATTATATTTTATTCTTTGATAAATTTACCTGTATAAATAATTCTGTTGGTTATAAAATCCCTTATTTTAAGGAGGTAAATACCAGTTGATAAATCCGAAACATCTCTTGAGACATCGCTTTGATTAACGTTTTCGTAGCTTTTTACAAGCTTACCATTCATATCATAAATCTGAATGTTTTTAGCATTAGCGGCTAATGTCCGGATGGCAATATTAATTACATTTTTAACAGCAGTAGGGTAAATGCTAACCAAATTTGATGGTTCTAAATCATAATTTACATATATAGCATCGGTATAAGTATAATTTCTATCAGTACTTACAACTTTTAATCTATAATAATTTAAGCCTTTAAATGGGTTAGCATCTAAATGCGAATAATTTAACAACATACTACTGTTGCCACTAAGTTTTAATCTTTTTAATGATGTAAAATTTATTCCATCTAACGATTTTTCAATAATACAACTATCGGCATTGGCTTCTAGGGCAGATGACCACGAAATTAAGTTTCCAGAGTTTAGTTTCTTTACTTTAAAGTCGGTAGTTATCATCGCTCTTTGCTTCATTAACAAAACAAACCTATTATTACCAAAAGTAGCCTTATTGTTTTTATCAATAGTAAAGTTGTATTTGTTATTGGCGGTATCTATTCTAGTAAATGTTTTTAAATAATTATCTTTTAAAACCAGCTCTTTGCTAGGCACTATATCTTTAATTTCGTTGAAATTTAATTTAAGTTTATCGTTGCTTGTTATCGAAGCTACTGCTATTTTAATTTCTTCAACTCTATCTAAATTGGGCATAAAATTTATACACACATTTTTATTATCGGCGGTTAAGGTACTGGTACCCAATACGCTGTTAGCATTATAAGGAGCATCGTAGCCCATATAGTTTGCATCGTTTTTATCACCAAATACGGTTGTGGCTTGTTCGTAATTAAGCGTATCTTGTATAAAGTAACGCAAAACTTTATCGGTGTTTGCAGGTATGTTATTTATATTTGCTAAAGCTAAGGATGCGTTGCGTGTGCTTAATAATCTTACAGGGTATACACCTGCCGATTTATGCGACTCTCTGAAAGTAACGCTGCCAGCAGCATTTATTCTAACATAAAAACCTTGTCCTGGTTGTATATTTCTTAAATCATCAGGTATATTGCTCGAGCCAAATACTGCAAGTGGGTTGGTAGTATTATTATTATAACCACCACTGTGCACAGCATATCCATCTCTGGTTTTTTTAACAACGCATAAATAATCATCTACTATGGGGTTATCGGCCCTAAATGCTGCAAAATTTAAAGTAGATGGATAAGGATTGCCTAACAAATGAAAGCCTGCATACGCATCGGTACCTGCATTGGTTCGGGTAAGCCCAGCGTAAGTAATGTTTCCTTTATTAATATTTCCTATGTAGGTTGCAGTCCAATCTTCAACGGGTGCAAATACTTCTCCTGGCGCATCGTTGGTTTTACTGGGCGCTGGGCTAGCTGTGGCACTGTTGCTTTTGTTACCACGATAAAAAAAGAAATATCCACGCCCAATAGTTGCAGCTTCGTTAATATTTTTTATTGTAGCATAAGATGTTGTAGGCGTACCAATTTCTACATATCTAAGTAGTGTAGTAGCAAAAGGTGCTTTTACCCCTCCTTCATCAAAACCATTAGCTACACCACCCGGGCCAGTAATTACAAACCTATCTCTCATTTTTCTAAAAAAATTATTAGGGAAAGCTACCTCTTGTATTGGGCTTGAAATCATTCTTGTGCCTCTATAATTTAGATAAAAGCCACCTGTAAAAAACGACTGTACATTTACATCGCCAGTAATATTTGATGAACCTGCCGTAATTACACCAATACTTGAGCTTGTTGTTGCGGTACTTAGCATAACCAAGTTGCCGTTACTTGCAATAGTGCCGGCAATAGGGTTTACAGTATTGGTAATTTGTACCTCGTTACCCAAGGTAACACTACCTGTACCACGGTTAATAGTAAGGTTATTTAACCTGTTAGTGGTGCCTAAGCTAAGGGGCACAAAATCAGCAGGGCCAGTGCCATAGCTTTTGCCTGGGGTAGTTTGGTCGAAAAATAAAGTACCCATATTGCCCTCTAAACCACCAATAAAAATATCGGTTGCACCGTTGGCTCTAAGCGAGTTAGCGTTGCTCCCTGTAAATGTGCCGTTTAAAGTCATCACTTGCGGCGTACCGATAATAAATTTACCGTTGGTAAGTGTGCAAGCACCATTTACGGTAAAAGCTTGTTGGCCAGTAACATTCGAGGTGTTATCTATGGTAAGGTTGCGAACGGTAAGTAAATCAGGGTCGGTAGTAAATACGCCTGTGTTTTGCGCAGCTGCCCCGTTGTAGTGTAAGTTAGCGTCGGAGCTAAAATAACGTTGCCCTGTTTGTATACTGCCAGTAGCTCCGCTAGAGTTTATACCTGCTAAATTAGCCGTACGAACTGTACCACCAAAATTGAGCGAAAATAAGCCTCCCGGCCCTGGGCTGCTTATTATCTTTGTGGCATCAAAAACCAATGTACCTTCATCATCTACCTCAAAAGATTCGGCACCATTATTAAGTTCGAAATTATTGGTTAGCGTACTTACACTTGGGTAAACTACATGAAAGCTTACTTCGGTATTGCTGCTACCAGCTGTAGTGTTAAAAATATTTTGCGTATTGCCATTAAAGTTTATTTGGCCAAACGAACCACTAGTACTAGGGTTTGAAGATTTTATGATGCCATTGGTTTTTGTAAAATTACCGCCTACATTAAGTTTAACCGATTTATCGTCGATGTTGTCGGCACTCGAAAAATCTAATATACCATCGGTAAAAATTAAATTACCTGTAACGGTATGGCTATGCGTTGCACCTGGCCCTAAACTGGTATTATTTAACCTAAGCGTACCGTTTGTATTAGGAAGTGTAGCCGGAGCAGGATATGCTGCCGCAGATGAAGGCGAACCTGGCGCAGCTTGACCTATAATTAGGTCACCTGCTGTAATGCTGGCGGCAGGGTTAAAAGAAAAAATACCCCCATTGCCTGCTGTGGCATCTTGCGGATTCCAAACATATATTTCACCAGCAGTAACATTTTCGTTAAAAAAAGCTGTACCAACATCTTTGTCGAGGCATAAATATCCTAACGTATTTATGGTGCCATAATTATGCGTACCATCTGTACCGCTTATGTGTATTCGTGAGCCTAATACACCCGTTAATTCACCTCCAGCACTTGTAACTAAATCTTTAAATAAATCTATACGGCACCCGTTGTTAATATTTACCCTACCCGAACCTGTAATTTCTAAAGTACAAAACATTTTACACTGAGGGGTGCTCCAAGTACCATATGGGGCTGGTAAGGGGTTAACTTGCACCGGTATTACATTATCAATATTTATAATGGCGTTATCGGCTACCCTTATAGTAAGCGGGCTGCCAGGAATAGAGTAATTATCTGTCTTAAAATTATCATTTATAGATGAGCGGGTACGTGGAGAAGTGGTAAAATCTTTGAACTCTAATACTGCACTTGGCCCAAAAGTTGGGTTACCCGAGCTGTAGGCATCACCTTGTATTGAAAATATTCCATTTACGGTAGGCGTACTGCCAAAACTTTTTAATCCAGCGTTAGAAAATGTAAGATTTGCATAAGTAAAATTGGTTGGCACCATGCCACTTTGATTACCCTGACCGTTTATATTAATTACATTACCCGGATTAACCGCATAGGTTGGGCTTCCGCTTGCTGAAATAACAAACGTACTTGATATACCTATGGTACCTGCTGGTAGGGTAATGGTAGCGCCTGCTCTGTTGCCAGAAATAGTTAAATCGCCATAATTTACTGCTGGTATGGTTATATTGCCAGTACCTGCAAAATCTACCTTGCTTTGTCGCAAAAAAGTAGTACTTAATGTACCTAAATTGGGTATGGTATTGCTTTGTATGGTTAAGGCGTGGTTTATAAATAATCCTTTACCTTCACTAATATTTACAGTTGCATTAACTATTGAACCTGCTGAAGTGATGGTTAAATGAGTAAAAGTCCAGGTAGCTGGGGTGTTGTTTCCTATTTGTACAATGGTGTTGGTGCCTAATGTCCAAGTTGTAGCAAGCGAAAGTGTGAGATCAGCGGTTACCGATGAGATAATAAAAGTGTCGGCTCCTGTAAAATTTGCAGGTGCGGTACCTGTACCCGTTTCTAAGTCATCCCAACTTGATAACACATCTAAATTCCCTGAACCATTAAAATAATAAGTGGCCGAAAACCCTTTGCTGCTTAGTATTACCAAAAAGATAAAAAGTAAAATTTTTTTCATATCTATATAATTAAGAAAGGTGTAATAATTGGTATGTAAATGGGATATTGGTAAAATCGAAAACTTTTATAAACAACTTATTACCTGAACTGTAATTTACAATTTTTGAATGTATTGAGTTTGGATACAACACTAATGCCAGGTTTTTTACATTTGAAAATTTAAAACCAAAACATAACAATTTGCTTTTGCAAAAAGCAAATACACATGAACAAAGGAATAATCCTTTTAGCATAAGTTTAAAATTATTGGTTTAGTTATTGGTTTAATATTGCGCCTACAAAGCAATTGTTGTAGCGTAATTGTTACAAATATATTTAATTAAAATGTAAGTTTAAACTCCGATGTATATATTTTAAAAAAAAACTATTAAACAAAGTGTTTTTGGGCTTTTTTAGGAGTTTGAATTTTCCACAAAATGTTTATAACATTTAATGGCGGCGTAAATTTAGGGTTATTATTGTTATTTTTAAAATGAATATACTTTTTTTTAGCTATTAAATTATCAAAATAAGCAAAACAAAAAACTATTATTTTGATTTAATTCGTAAAATATATGGAGCACAAAAATATACACATTATAGGCTCGGGTTTTGCTGGGTTAACCGCCGCAGCCTTATTAGCCAAAAAAGGTTACAATGTTACAATACTCGAAAAAAACAAGCAACCTGGTGGTCGGGCCGGAGTATGGCAAAGCAATGGTTTTACCTTTGACATGGGGCCTAGTTGGTACTGGATGCCCGATGTTTTCGAAAATTATTTCGCCTTGTTTGGTAAAAAACCTAGCGATTATTACCAACTAAAAAGGCTAGATCCTGCCTATCGCCTTTATTTTGATGGAAACGAAATAATGGATATACCCGCCAATATGCAGCAACTTGAGGCCTTATTTGAAAGCTACGAAGCAGGAAGCACAGCAGCGTTAAGAAAATTTATGGCCCAAGCGGCCTATAAATACAAAACGGCTATGAGCGATTATGTTTTTAGGCCTTCGCATAGTATTACCGAATTTTTGGATGTTAAATTGATATTGCAAAGCTTGCGTATTCACATGTTAAAGCCAATGAGTAAACATGTAAAATCGTATTTTAAAAATCCCAAACTTATAAAACTATTAGAATTTCCGGTATTGTTTTTAGGGGCAACCGCCCAAAAAATACCTGCCATGTACAGCCTTATGAACTATGCCGACCTTGCCCTTGGCACTTGGTACCCTATGGGTGGCATGAACAAAATTGTGCAAGCTATGGTTAAAGTTGCCGAAGAAAACGGCGTGAAAACTTTACTAAACACCGAGGTATTAAACATTAAAATTGAAAATGGCAAAGCCGTAGAACTTATTACCAACAAAGGAAATTATACAACCGACTTTGTGGTGGCTGCTGCCGATTACCAACACATAGACCAAAAATTATTAACCAAACCGTATCAAAATTACAGCCCACACTATTGGCAAAGCCGTACCATGTCGCCTTCTAGTTTATTATTTTATGTTGGCTTAAACCAAAAAGTTAATCACATAAAACACCATAACCTGTTTTTTGATGAAGATTTAGACCAACACGCCAAAGAAATTTATGATAACCCACAATGGCCTAGTAAACCCCTTTTTTATGTTTGCGCTTCATCGCTTAGCGATACAACGGTAGCCCCCCCAAATACGGAAAACTTATTTTTTTTAATTCCATTAGCACCAGGCCTTAGCGATACCCCCGAGCTAAGAGAAAAATATTACCACTTAATAATGGATAGGTTTGAGCGCATAACTGGCAATATTATCCGTGGCAACGAAATAGTTAAACGTAGCTTTGCCATGAACGATTTTGAAACCGAATACCATTCGTACAAAGGGAATGCTTACGGTTTAGCAAATACTTTGACTCAAACCGCATTTTTAAAACCCAGTATGCGTAATAAAAAAGTGGCCAACCTATTGTATTCAGGGCAATTAACAGTACCTGGGCCAGGGGTGCCGCCAGCAATTATATCGGGGCAGGTAGTGGCTACCGAAGCAAGTAAATATTTACAAAAAATGTGAAAAAATGGACTTAATGGCTAAAATTATTAATTAGTAGTAAAATGTTAGCTTACATTTATGAGTAATAAAACTACAGCCCAAAAACATATTCTACTATATTGGCCCCCATTTTTAATGCTTTTTGTCGGCTTGCTTGTGTGTCTTCGGGATAAGTGCCAAAATCTTCCCAACCGTTACCCAAATCGCACTCGTAGGTATAAAAACAAATAATTTTACTTTTGTAAATTAAGGCAAAACCTTGTGGGCGTTTGCCATCGTGTTCGTGTATTTTGGGCAGGCCTTTTGTAAACTTATAGGTTTGGTTATAAATGGCGTGGGTGGGTGGTAGTTCTACAAAATCAAGCTCGGGGAATACTTTTTTCATTTGCGGGCGTATAAATTTATCTAAGCCGTAATTATCGTCGATATGTAAAAAACCGCCCCCAAGTAAGTAATTGCGCATATTTATTGTTTCTTGCTTATTAAAAGTTATATTACCATGGCCTGTTAAATATACTAATGGATAGTTAAAAATTTCGGTACTGCTGGCTTCAACAATGGCTTCGTTAGGGTAAAAATTGGTTTTTATATTTTGGTTGCAAAAGCTTATAAGGTTAGGTAAGGCGGTACGGTTAGCATACCAATCGCCGCCGCCGTTGTATTTTAATTTGGCCATTTTATAGCTTGGCTGTGCGTACAATGCCTGTTTACCAAACAGTATTAAGCCCCCTAATAAAATAATATTTATTAAAAAAGCGACTATTTTTTTTACTTTCATAAAATTATCGGTTTAAATAATTTATTTCGAAACAGGCGGCTAAAGCTGCAGTTTCGGTGCGTAAACGGGTGTTTCCTAAGGTAATGGGTTTAAATCCGTTTTGTTGTGCTGCGGTAATTTCGCTGGCCGAAAAATCGCCCTCGGGGCCTATTAAAATTAAGTATTTTTGGTGTGGGATAAAATTGGTTTTGATAGCTTGCTTATCAAAATTATGGCAATGGGCTATAAATTTAGCATCCGCCGAAGCGTGATGTAAAAAATTAGTATAAGTAAGGGCTTGGTTAAGTATTGGGTGGTAGGCTGTTAGCGTTTGCTTTACTGCTGATGTTATTATTTTTATGGCTCGTTCGATTTTTATTTCTTTACGTTCGCTGTGTTCGCAAATAATGGGTGTTATTTCATCAATGCCTATTTCGGTGGCTTTTTCTAAAAACCATTCGAGGCGTTCGGTATTTTTGGTGGGCGCAATAGCTATGTGTAGGTAATGGTTTCGCTGCCCATACTGCTTTTGGTGGTGTATAATGTTTAATGTGGTTCGTTTGGGGTGATTGTTGGTAATTTTGGCTAGGTAAAAGCCGCCTTTTCCGTCGATTAAATGTACTTCATCGTTAATTTTTAGGCGCAATACTTTTATGCAATGTTTGCTTTCGTCTTCGTTTAGCTGGTAGGTTTGGCCAACAATATCTGGGGTGTAAAATAGGTGCATATTGGGTGTTTTTTTAGGAAATTATAAGTTAAGGTTTATTTAAAAATACACTGTCACTTTAAGTGTGTAAGTTAAAAAATTTTCAGAATAACTTTTTAATTCACATACTTTGTGAAACACTATCAGAATCTAAACTTGATAGCTTATATCAATTGTCCTACTTTGTTTACTACTTTATACTTTAAATTATTAAACTCATTAAAATGTGCTTTACCACATTTTATTTTCATTTGTTCGTCTGCACTTAATTTTGACAAATCCACTATTGGAGTTCCAGTATCTTTAGTTTCTGCCACAAAATATACTTTTATATCATTTTCAAATACAATTGCCCAATCAGGGTTATAGTTTCCTATCGGTGTTGGTATTTTAAACCGATTGGGTAATTTGAAATAAAATTTTATTTGCTAGCTACTTTCGCAGTCTTTAGCACATAGCGTTCGTTAGCAAAGTTTATGTCTTCGCCAAGTGTGGCTTTTAGCTTTCCCCAATCTAGTTGCCCTTCGGCAAATGCTTCGGGTAAAAGTGCTTTTAAGGCTTTTAATTTTTGTTGTTGGGGTGTAAGGCTAGTTCCTTCCATATTTTAGTTGTGATTTGTGTTCGCAATTTAGTTTTTTTTGAAAAAAATATTATTTGTAATGTACAACTAAAACACACTTGTAAAACGTTTGGGTAGTGGGTTTAGGTGCGCAGCAAGGCTAACCAAAGTAAATGGCACTAAAGCACCTTAACACAAAAAAAATCCACCAAAAATTTAAAGCTTTAACCTTAAACTTTTGATGGATATAATTTAATTCAAAAATTTTTTTGCGGCAGCAAATCAAAAATCTGCAATCAAAAATTATCTTCTGTTGCCAAATACCCTTAACATGCTTAAAAATAGGTTTATGAAATCAAGATAAAGGGTTAAAGCACCCATTAGTACCATTTTGCTTGTGCTGGCATCGCCAAACTCTATGCCTGCACCTATGCGTTTTAGTTTTTGTACATCGTAGGCGGTTAAACCTGTAAATACTATAATACCTACAAAACTAATAATGTACTGCATTTGGCTGCTACCCAAAAACATATTAACCACTGATGCAATTACCATGCCTAATAATGCCATGGTTAATAAGCTGCCTAGCTTGGTTAAATCGGTATCGGTAGTGTAACCCAACACGGCCATTACTCCAAAAAGTAACGATGATGATAAAAATACGCCAGTTATTGAGCCCGATGTGTACAACAAAAATATAAAACTAAGGCTTATACCCATAGTGGTGGCAAAGGCAATAAATAAAAACATCATTACCGGGTACGCTATTTTATTTATACCGAACGACATAATAAGCATAAACGCCAGCGGTGCAAACATTACAATAGTACCTAAGCCTGTACGGCGGCCAGTTTCCATATCAATAAGTAAGCTTAAAAGCGATACATCGTTTGCAAATAATGTGGCACATAAAGTGGATATGCCTAGCGCTACAAACATCCAAGCGAAAACTTTGGCAATAAATTTTTTAGAAGCATCTGCGTTTACATCAACGTAGTTTGCGTATTCAATTTTTTGAGTGTTGTTTGTCATAATTTTTTTTTAATGATGTTCAAATTTAATGTAATCTTTTTAATATTTGGTTTTCTATAAGTAAAAAAAACTGGGCTGGTTTTAATTGTCGCCAGTTTACATTATCTAAATTTCCGCCAAAGTTAATATAGTAATCAAGGTTGTTTATTTTAAATTCATCTATTACATGTGGCCTAAAATTTATGCCTGCTATCCAACCATCTTCAAGGTCTTGAAACCATTCTTCGTAATAACAATCGTCGGAGGTATGAAAATTAAGTATGTTTTCGCCTAGTAAAATAAATTTATGTATGCCTTGTGCAATTAAGGTTTCTAGTATTTCACGCTTTAGCAACATAATATCGTTATTAATAGCATCGTTCCACTCGCCTATAAATTCGATAATGGCGTATTTACCCTCGTAATCTACAAACAAAATTTTAAGGTACAACGTTTGCGAACCAAAGTAATCCCATTGTGGGTGAATAAGGTAATTGTAAATTTGCTTATCAAAAGTAAATTCGTTGTATTGGGTATTGTATAAAGGCGAAAGTTCATCCTCGGCGGCTACATAATCATCACGCCAGCGGTAATAAGGTTCAATATCATGCATGGGTGTTTAGTGTAAAGTGGCTAAAAATGCTTCAACAGCTTTACGCACACTTCCGTGTAGGTTAAGTAATTTTTGCGCTTTTTCTTCATTTAAACCAGTTTCGTTCATTATCATAAGTGTACCACGTTGCACCAGTTTATTATTGGTTAATTGCATATCAACCATACGGTTACCTTTAACCTTGCCTAGCTTTATCATTACAGCCGTACTTAGCATATTTAAAACAAGTTTTTGGGCGGTACCAGCTTTCATGCGGGTACTACCAGTTACAAACTCGGGGCCTACCACTACCTCTATGGGTATATTAGCTACTTGGGCAACGGGGCTTTGGCTATTACACACAATGCAAGCGGTTAATATGCCGTGTTGTTGCGCCATTTTTAATCCACCTATCACATAAGGGGTAGTGCCCGATGCTGCCAAGCCAACTAAAATATCGCTGCTATTGATGTTATATTTTTGTACATCATGCCAAGCTTGTTGGGTATTATCTTCTGCATTTTCTACGGCTTTACGTATTGCGCTATCGCCCCCGGCAATAATGCCAACAACAGTATTAAATGCTACACCAAAAGTGGGCGGGCATTCCGATGCGTCTAGTATGCCTAGCCTTCCGCTGGTACCAGCACCAATATAAAACAAACGTCCCCCATTTTTCATACGTTCAACTGCAGCGTCAACCAAAAGGGCTATTTGTGGAATCGTTTTTTGTACTGCCAAAGCCACAGTTTGGTCTTCGGTATTTATGTAGGATAAAAGCGATATCACCGATTGGTTTTCTAAATCAGTGTATAACGATTCTTGTTCGGTAGTTTTTTCCATTTGATAGGGTTTAATTTTTCATTTCAAAATTACAAAACATTTGGGCGTATTTAAGGCATATTTATTGTAAAATTAAGGTAGAAATATTTTTTTTAAATCATGCCAAACCATGTATTACCACACCATATAATATGTTAATATTTTTTTAATGTATAATGGCGTTTTAACACGCTTTCCGCTATATCTTTTTTTGTTTATATGCCCCAACCCAAGGGGCTGCTTTAGCAAAAAAAGGATACCGCTGCAATCGTTAACGCACCCCAAAGGCATAGCATTGGGCAAAAAACCAAGGTATTGCCACAAAGCGGCTTTATTTAAACAGTAATGTATAACAGCTACCAATACACAAGTTTTAACCTATTTTTATTAGGCTGTTTTTTTACCGCCATTTCACAAATCGTAGCACCTAAAAAATGCTTTAAATTTTTACATTTGATTTTTTTTGCAAACAACCCCATAACATGAAAACTACTTTCGTTGCATTATTGGTATTCAACCTATTGTTTATTAATGCCTCTGCACAACAACCCATAAATAACTACCCCATACAGCAGCTTACAACTACCCGAGCCGAAATTTTATTAAACAATAAATGGCTTTTTCAGCCAGCTATAAACCAAGCCACCGAAAAACCCTTAGCCGCTAATTGGGATAGCATACAAGTACCTTCATCTTGGTACTCCAAATTCGAGGTCGATTCTTTTAAAGCAAGCAACATCCAAAACAAGCAACAACTCAAAAACCTTTCGCGGGCTTGGTACCAAACTACCGTATTTATCCCAGCCAACTGGAAAAATAATAGCACCCTTTTACAACTATGTAAGGTTTCTACCGATGCCATTATTTACATAAATGGCCAGCAAGCGGGTACAATACAATGGTACACAGGCCAAGTTGATGTTTCTAAATATGTAAAATATGGCCAACAAAACCAAATACGCATATTGGTAATAGCCACCGCCAACGAAGGCGAAATCCCAGTATTAATGGGTACGGCCACCACACAAGTTACGTTTACCAAAGCAACTTTAGAAACTAGGGGCATTACGGGCGATGTTATTTTATCATCCCACCCAAAAAATACGTTTATAAACGATGTATTTGTACAGTCATCCGTAAGGCAAAGTAAAGTGGCGTTAGATGTAGAAATTATTGGGATTAAAAAAGCCTCCAATGTTTCGGTTACTGCGCAAATGTGTAACCAACAAGGCCTTGCCGAAAAAACATTTACAACAAATATCAGCCTTATGGCGCAAGATACCCAAACCGTAAAACTAGCCTTCGATTGGCAAAACCCCCGTTTATGGGATTTGGATAAACCCGAACTTTATACCCTAAAACTTAAAATTGTAGGCAAAAGCAGTATTGATGATGAATATGCACAAGCGTTTGGCTTCCGCGAATTTTGGATTGATGGCAAACATTTTTTTCTTAACGGAAAAAAAATAAACCTTAGGCCGCATTTATTTGTAGGTGGTAATGGGATGGACGAATTGATTGATGCCAGTATAGACGGTATCCGTAAAAACGGTTTTAACATTAGCGAAATATGGCCCAATAACTTTGATAAACGAGGTTTTTTAGAACACTCGGAGCAAATGATGGCTAGGGCCGATAAAAAAGGCTTTTTATTAATGGGTGTAGCCCTGCCTTTTATAGATTATTTGTTAGATAAAAGCTGGAAATTTCAATGGGATAAACCCGAGGTAAAAATAGCTTACGAAAAACGTATGCGTATTGATTTACGCCGCAACCGTAACCACCCATCGGTAGTAATGTGGACTACATCGGGCAATTTTTTCGGCGATACGCAAGATCAAAACCCCTTTAATATAGGCCGTACCAATTGGATAAAAAATAACCCACCGTTTCAAAAAAATGCCACTGCGGGCATCGAAGCCATCAACATTATCAAAAAAAACGACCCTACCCGCCCCGTGTTTACCCACCACGGTACTTACGTAGGCGATGTGCATACGCTTAACTTTTACCTTGGTTTTTCGCCACTGCAAGAGCGGGAAGAATGGATGTCGTTTTATTCCCAAAATGGGCAAATACCTTTTATTGGGATAGAGTTTGGCACACCTTTGTATTGCGATTTTTTGCGTGGCCGCAATGGCTTTGGCAGCAATATTAAAACCGAACCGCTGATAACCGAATTTACAGCCGCTTACCTAGGCGATAAAGCCTACCAAACCGAGCCTGCCTATTATAAAAATTATATCAAAAATAATTTTATCTCGGGGCAAACTTACCGAGAAATGGGAAGTTCATCTATCGAAAAAATATGGTCGTTTCAGCAATTACAAGCCCTATTTACTAAAAACACTTGGCGCAGTTGGCGGGCGTATGATATGCCTGGTGGTATGCTTCCTTGGGCAAGCGGACACGGCTATACCCGTACCGATAGTGCCAATACGCAGGTAAAAATGCCGCCTTTTGCATTAGGGCGCAAAGGTTGGTATTACCCTACTGCCATATATGCAGATATTTATGATAAACAACCGCCAGCCTACACCATACAAGAGGGCGGCAAAGCACTCGTTCAAAATAACAACGCTACACTGGCTTATATTGCAGGTGCAAGCGAGGCTTTTACCGAAAAAGCACATTCGTTTAGCCCCAGCCAAGTGGTCGAAAAACAATTATTCTTTTTTAACGATACCCGCCAAGTGCAAAAATGTGTGTGGAGCTACAGCGTTTCGGTAGCTGGTAAAACTATCTCCCAATATGCTGGCGAATGCTTGGTGCCTGTGGGCGATAAAAAAACCGAACGTATTTTATTTACTATTCCATCTCAAATTACTGGCTTTAAAGCCGATGGCAACGTAATATTAAATGCACAAATTGGAACCATAAACCATACCGATACTTTGCATTTTAGGGTTTTTAATAAGCAAGCCATTACTGGCGATAAACAAGTTTATATTTACGACCCTGTGGGGAAAACCAGCCAAATGCTTGTAAATTTGGGATATAGCCTAAAAACTTGGGCTGGTGAAGCTAATATTCCGTTAATAATTATTGGCCGAGAGGTGCTTTCCCAAAAATATAAATTGCCATTGCCCTTGCAAGCATTTATACAAAACGGAGGCAAGGCAATTGTATTTAACCAGCAAGATAGCGTGTTAGAAAAAAGCGGCTTTAGGGTAGCCAAATATGTTTCTCGCTACGTTTTTCCTATCAAAAACAACCCCATTACCCAGCAGCTAGATGAGCTAGATTTACGCAACTGGGCAGGTATAGGCACTATAAATACCGCCTACCCCGATTATATGAACAATAGCTACCAAAAATCGCCCGACGATTCGCCCATTTACGGCTGGCACTGGGGCAACCGAGGTAGTGTAGCTACCAATGCAATAGAAAAACCACATCACAGCGGCTGGAAACCTTTATTAGAATGCGAATTTGATATGGCTTACTCGCCTTTAATGGAACTAAATTACGGCAAAGGAAAGCTAATATGGTGCAGCTTAGATGTAGAAGACCACGCCGATAAAGACCCCGTAGCCCAAATACTTACCCAACAATTAATAACGTACGCACAAAAAACCATACCAGCCGTACGCAACCGAAAAACGATTTTTATAGGCAACAGCCAACAAAATAAATTGCTGGATGATGTAGGCCTTAACTATACCCAAAGCAATACCGTAGAAACCGATGCCGATTTAATTATCTGCGGAAGCGTAAACCCCCTACAACAAAAAAACCTGTTATTATATGTACAAAACGGCGGCAAGGTTTTTATAATGCCACAAGCAAAGGCGGGTAATTATTTTGGTGTTGATTATAGCTTAGAAGCTAATTTTGATGGAGGTAAAACCATTCCTAATATACCTATAACCAATGGATTGTCTTTATCCGATATTAGGTACCGTACCCCAACGCCATCAATACTATTAAACAAAGGGTGTACTATCGCTTTGGGCGGATTGTTGGGCGAAAAAAAGATAGGCAAAGGCCAATTGGTGTATTGCCAACTAAACCCCAACCACTTTAATGCCGATACACTTACCTATAACCGTTATACCCGATGGCGGCAAACCCGAGCCTTTACCCAAATATTAAGCAATATGGGTGCTTCGTTTGTGTGCGATAGCAATATTTTTAGCGAAGAAAAAAAAGAAATTTACAGCATTGATTTAGATAAAACCGTGTGGAACGCAAAAATGACCATTACTTTACCCGCCGTAAAAGACGTGGCCGATAAATACAAAGACCCCGGCATAAGCCCCACCGCACTCGAACTTATTAAAACCGATGCCGATGAAACAGGCATGATAAACACCAATATACCACTTACACCCGCCGATGAGTTGTATAACGATTTACAATCTAAAGATGGCGAAGCCGTGTTTAGAAAAACCATAACCCTGCCCGATAATATGGCGGGTAAAGATTTATTGCTACACTTAGCCGTAATTGATGATTTTGATAATACCTATTTTAATGGTGTATTAATAGGGTACACCGATGATAAAACCACCGATACCTGGAACTTTAACCGTACTTATACCATACCAGCCAAACTGGTAAAGGCAGGCAAAAACGTACTCGCTGTTCGGGCTTTCGACTGGTACGGCGGTGGCGGTATGTTAAGTGTATCGCCCAAGCGAGAAATTATTTTAAAAGATACAAATGTTAAAAAAGCCGTTGGCTTATACCATAACGATTATAGAACCGATTTCGAATTGGGCGATAACCCGTTTAGGTATTTTAGGTGGTGATGAAAAGCAAAAATTCAAAAATTCTTTTTACATACGCTGAGTAAAACGAAGAGTATCTGTATTACCACCATTTTAATATAAATGTAGTATTTATTAATATTTATGCCTTTTTATACGATATTTATTGCTTCAAAGCAAAGCTAATTTTGTTTAAATTTTTTTCCACAAAAACCTACATTATCCTCTTTTTACGTCTTTAAAGGCAATTGTTGCATATTTTTAAGCCAAAATAACACAATATTATGCCAATATAATTTTAATTTAAGTAATTCCATGTTTCTACTTTTACCTATTGGATTTATAGCAGTTATTTCATAATAATTTAGCAAAAAACTTAAAATTTTTAACATATTTTAACCTTGTTTTTTTGTGAGATAAACCACATAACCATTTAAACCAAATTTTAAACAAATTTTTATATGAACCAATTTAAACAAAATTTTATTGGGTTTTTTGTTTTTGCAACTTTATTTATAATGCAAATCTCCCTTGCCCATGCACAAGAAACTGTTACTGTAAAAGGAACAGTTGTGGATGAAAAAAACGAACCATTAATAGGCGTAAGCATTGGTATTAGCGGTAGCCAAGGCGGCACCCGTACTGATGTAAATGGTAACTTCCAATTGGTAGTACCCGCCAAAGCAAAAAACCTTAAATTTTCGTACATCGGGTTCGATAGCAAAACAGTAGTTATATCGGCCAATATGAAAGTTAAAATGTTAGCCGCTAGTAATACCTTAGATGATGTTGTAGTAACAGGTTACCAAACCCAAAAGAAAAAAGAACTTACCAGCGCAGTTGCCAATATTACTTCTAAAGATTTTAACCAAGGTAACGTAACCAATTCTATATTACAAATACAAGGAAAGGTATCGGGTTTATCAATTGTACAATCGTCAGGTAATCCCAACGATAACCCTACCATTCGTTTACGTGGGCAAACATCACTTTATGGCAACCAAAATCCTTTAATTGTGGTAGATGGAGTTCAGTTAGAAAATATCGACCAGTTAAGCAATATCCCACCGGGCGATATTGCCTCTTACGATGTGTTAAAAGACGCTTCGGCAACATCTATATATGGTACCCGAGGTGCCAATGGAGTAATTATTGTTACCACTAAGCGAGGTAAAGCAGGCGAACCTAAATTAGAATACCAAGGCCTAGTGGCAGTAGATAATCAAGCTAAATTTAGAGGGTTATTAAATGCAAGTCAATGGAAACAAGTGAGTAATTCAAATGGTGGTACCGAATTTGATAACAATGGCGATAGCAATTGGGAAAAAGCAATGGTACGTACAGCTTATACGCAAAACCATACTGTGGCACTTTCGGGCGGAAATAAAGGCTTTACTTACCGTGGTGCTTTAAATTACATCAATCAAGACAACATTATTTTAAATGGTGGAAGAAATCAAATAGGCATACGCTTTTTTGCCCAACAAAAGGCATTAAACGATAAACTTGATTTACAATTGGGTATATCAAACTCTATTACTACAAGAAAAAATGCCAATGGCGAACCTCAAAAAGTGAACAGGCTATCACCAGCTTTATCAATTTTTAATCCCGATGGTAGCTATAATTCTTTTAATTTATCTACACAACTAACTAACATTGTACAGCAACAAGCACAAAGAACCGATGTGGCTAAAGAAAACTATTCACAGTATTTTGGATCCGCAAAATTAGAAATTTTACCTGGCTTAAAAACTGGCGTTGCGGGTACTATGACTCTTTTTAATAGAAAACAAGAAATATTTAACCCAACGTATAATATTACGCAAAATAATGCAGAAATAAATACAAGTGGGAGCGATAGCTACAGGGGCGAAATTAATGCATCTTACGATAAATCATTTGGAAAACATAATTTTAGTGCTTTAGCCCTTTACGAGTATAATTATTTTATAAATAGTTCATTTAACGGGAAAGCAAGAAACATCACTTACGACTTTTTTAAAATGAATGTTTTACAAGCTAGTAAATTTTTAGATCGTGATATTTTTTCAGAAAAAGCAGAGAATTTTTTGATTTCAACTTTAGGAAAGCTTTCTTACAATTACGATAACAGATACTACATTACAGGAAGTATACGAAGAGATGGATCATCTAAATTTGGTGCCAACAATAGGTGGGGTAATTTTATAGCTACCAATGCTGCTTGGAGAATTACGCAAGAAAAATGGATGAAAGATGTTTTATGGATTAACGATTTAAAACTAAGGGTAGGCTATGGCGAAACAGGTAACCAAGATGCACTAACCGAATACCAATCGATAAGGTTACGTAAGGTGGTAGGGAACAATAATCCTGGCCAATCAGACGAAACCATTATTTATGATTTAGCGCAAAACGAAAATGCAGACTTGCAATGGGAAACTAGAAAAGGTAGAAACGTAGGTTTGGACTTTGCCTTTTTTAATAGCCGTTTAAGTGGTGATATCAACTATTTTAATGATATTACTAAAAAATTATTATTTGAATACGAAACCGCATTTGCCCTACCATTACCAGCAGAAGGAGGAAGGCCTGCTGGGCAATATGTATTGGCTAACGTAGGCGAACTTTCGAACAAAGGCTTAGAGCTAGCTTTAAATTTTAGAGCAGTACAGAAAAAAGCCTTTTCGTGGACAATATCTGGCCAAATATCGGGCGTAAGAACAAAAGTAGAAAAGTTAGAGGACGGCAGCGGTAAATATACACGACCAGCAGGCGGTGTAATTGCTGGTAAACAAAATTTTACAGGTTTAGAAATTACTTTTTTAAGCGAAGGGCAAGTTCCTTTTGCTATGCGTGTACCTAAGTTTGCAGGCTTAGATGCAACTGGTAAACAATTGGTTGATAGTACTTCTATGGGTTATTTAGACCCCTCACCACGTTTTAATTACGGGGTAAATAACTCTTTCACTTACAAAAACTTTAGTTTAAGCTTTTTTGTACGAGGTGTTTCGGGTATCAAAATATACAACAATAATGCCCAAAATGTACAAACAAATGCTCGGGAAAGAATTATTGGTTTTGGAGAAAATACTACACAGGCAGGTTTAGATGCGAACATAAATGATAAGATAGTAGTTTCAGACCGTTGGATAGAAAATGGATCGTTTTTAAGGTTAGATAACGCAACCATTGGTTACACATTTAATAAATTAAAAAGTATTTCTAATTTGCGTTTGTTTGTTTCTGCCAATAATTTATTTGTGATTACCAAATTTTCTGGCCTAGACCCTGAAGTACAAAATGCATCTAGATTTTCGCAAGGAGCTACCAATAACTATTTAAATAACGAAGAAGGTACTCCACGTACAAGGTCTTTTTCTTTTGGTATAAATGCTTCTTTTTAAAAACATAATATAATAATAAATATATGAAAACCTTACTTTTTAAAATTTACTTTTTATTTTTTATCGGCCTTATTACCATATCAGGCTGTACCAAGCTTGAGTCGAAAATATATAGCCGCCTACCTACCGAAGAGTTTTTTGCCGATCCTAAAGCGGTGGATAATGCCCAAGATTTGGTTACTATCGCAATGCCAGAATTGGGCAATGGTGAGCAAATTCGCTTGTCTAACGCCTCAGGCGGGCAATTGTTAAATCTTTTTAATAGGCAAACAGACAATTCTTCGTCATACATGAAAGATGCTTACCTTCATAATTTTGATAAAAATCTGAGAAAGCAACCTTGGAATTTAATGTGGACACGCGACTTTTATGCTGGGATAAGCAAAGCTAATTTAACATTAGCAGAGCTAGAATCTTTAAAAACTAAATCAAAAAATATTAGAAAAGTAATTGCAGATATTAAAGTAGCTAGGGCATATTTCTTTTTACAAGTTTTAGATTGTTTTGGAAATGCTCCTTTAGACACCTTGTTTGGTGCCGACCCTAAAACCGTTAAAACTAATTCGAGGCTAGAAATATATAACTTTGTTGAAAAAGAGTTAAGAGAAAATATTCCTTTTTTAGACACACGCACCAACCCCAAAAATCGCATGAACAAATATGTGGGTTATGCAATGTTAGCACAACTATATTTAAATGCTCAGGTATATTCTGGTACAGCCGCTTGGGATAAAGTGGTTGCACCTTGCGATAGTGTTTTAAAAGGACCATATAGCTTAACTAGCAATTACTTTAGTAACTTCGAAGAAGAAAATGCAACTTCTGAAAATATGCTGCTAGCTTTTCGTAATATAGGTAAAGTTAATACCTTTATTCTCGAAAACTTACACGAAAAAGGGGCTCCAGCAATTGGCGTAAAAGGAGCAGGTTGGTCGGCTTTTGTGGGTTCTGCCGATGCCTATAATATTTACGATGCAGCCGATAAGCGAAGAAATATGTGGTTAGTAGGGCCTCAACGCGAGGCTGCTGGAAGCGAACGTATCATTGATGGTGTACCTAATACAGGCCCACTAATTAAATTTATTGCTAAAGTTAGGGTACCAGGTTCAGTTCCTGTAAGAGTAATAGATTCATTAGTTACTTTAAATCATCAAGTAGCTACACCTCGCTTTGGTATAACTGTTAATAATCCAAGACTTGCAGATCTTGAAATCGAAAGAATGGTAGGGGTTCGTAATGTAAAGTATTATCCTAAAAGCGGAATAGTATTACAGAACGAACAAATGTCAAATGATTATGTGTTGTTAAGATTGGCAGATGTTATTTTAATGAAAGCCGAAGCATTAGTGCGTTTAGGTAACTCCAGTGCTGCTAAAGCTGAGTTAGATAAAATAACTACAAGGGCTTATGGTAGCAGCAATTTTAATATACTTAACCCGACTATTGAAGACATATATAACGAAAGGTACAGAGAGTTTATGTGGGAGGGGCACTCTCGTAGAGATAATATAAGATTCGAAATTGCCAATCCCTCTACCCCTTACTGGTCTAAAGCAAGGCCACCGCTTAAGCCAAACGCCGATACTGGGCCAATCGGACCAGGTAGGTTTAACAATATGTTGTATCCAATTCCAGCGGAGCAGTTGTTATTAAACCCCCGCTTAGTACAAAATCCAGGTTATAACTAATCTTTAGTCCACCTTATCATTCAAAGGAAAAATACCCTAGGCGGTATTTTTCCTTTTTTATTTCTATCCCTTTTCATAGGTTTGTTAAATATGAAGCATTCCTTTTTTATCAGCCTTATATTTATTGCTAGCTTTTGCATTATAAGTTGCAAAAGTAAAACCAATACCAAGCCTCTTTTTAAAACGCTACCTAGCACCGCCACAGGCATCACCTTTATCAATACCGTAAACTATAGTCACAATTTTAATGTATTTAACTACCGTAATTTTTATAATGGCGCAGGTGTAGCCATTGGCGATATAAATAACGATGGCCTAGCCGATGTTTTTTTTACCGCCAACCAAGGCAATAACAAGCTATACCTCAATAAAGGAAATTGGAAATTCGAAGATATTACCGCAAAAGCAGGGGTAAAAGGCATACATAAATGGCATACAGGCGTAAGCATGGTTGATATTAATGCCGATGGTTGGCTAGATATATATGTATGTAATAGTGGCGATATTAACGGCGACGATAAAGCCAACGAATTATACATTAACCAACAAAACGGTACTTTTAAAGAGCAAGCACAGCAATATGGCTTAAACGATAAAGGGCTATCAACCCATGCCGCATTTTTTGATTACGACCACGATGGTGATTTAGATTGTTACATCCTCAACAACAGTTACCGCCCCATAGAGAGTTTTGGCTTTAGCGTAAAATTACGTTACGAACGAGATGCCCTAGGGGGGCACCGCTTATACCGAAACGATAAATCTAAATTTGTAGATGTAAGCGAAAAGGCAGGTATTTATGGCAGTGCCATTGGCTTTGGCTTAGGCCTAAGTGTGGGCGATGTAAATAACGATGGCTGGGACGATATATATGTATCGAACGATTTTTTTGAAAAAGATTACCTATACATCAACCAAAAAAATGGCACATTTAAAGAAGTTATTGCCGATGCTATGGGGCATATAAGCCAAGCATCTATGGGCTCCGATATGATGGATGTAAATAACGATGGCTACCTCGATATTTTTACTACCGATATGCTGCCCGAACCCGATGTTAAGCTAAAAACCACCACCGTGTTTGATGATTATAACCTATCAAATGCCAAAATACGAAGCGATTTTCACCATCAGTTTGCCGCCAATTGTTTACAGCTAAACAACGGCGATGGTACCTTTAGCGAAGTAGCAGCTTACGCAGGGGTAAACGCTACCGACTGGAGCTGGGGTGCCTTATCATTCGATTTTAATAACGATGGCTGGAAAGATTTATTTGTAAGCAATGGCATTAGTAAAGACCTTACCGACCAAGATTTTTTAAATTATTTTAGCAGTAGTGTGGTTATGGATAATGCCAAGGCGGGTATTGTAGATTTTGAGGGAATGCTAAACAAAATGAAATCGAACCCAATACCCAATTACGGTTTTATCAATCAAAAAAACCTAACCTTTAAAAACGCTACGCTTGAAATGGGTTTTGATGCCCCAAGTTTTAGCAATGGTGCCGCTTATGGCGATTTAGATAACGATGGCGATTTAGATTTAGTGGTTAACAACGAAAACGCCGAAGCTTTTGTTTACCGAAATACAGCTTCTGAAACACTAAAAACCAACTTTTTAAAAGTAAAACTTAAAGGGCACTCGCCCAATACTTTTGGCTACGGTGTTAGGGTAACTATTTATTCCAAAAATGACATACAAGTTTTGCAGCAAATGCCTAGCAGGGGTTTCCAAAGTTCGGTAGAGCCCATACTTAATTTTGGCCTGGGTAACACAAAACAAATAGATAGCCTAGTAGTGCTGTGGCCTAATTTAAAAACACAATCAATCAAAAATATAATTGGCAATAAAACAATAGTGCTACAACAAGCCAATGCACATCAAAAATTTGAACCTCAGAAAGTATCAGGCAACCCTTTTTTCAACCCATTAAAAGTATCCCAATTTATTGCTGGCAACATCCTACACAAAGAAAACAATTTTATTGATTTTAATATCGAAAGGCTTATACCCAAAATGCTATCGGCCGATGGCCCTAAAATAACCGTTGCCGATGTAAACGGCGACGGTCTCGATGATTTTTTAATAGGAGCTGCCAAAGGCGATGTAAATAAACTTTTTTTGGCTTTGCCCAATGGCAAAGGCTTTAAACTAAGCATACAGCCCGTACTGCAAATGCCCAATGCAAGCGACAATACCGATGCAGTTTTTTTAGATGCCGATAATGATGGTGATAAGGATTTTCTGTTGGTGTATGGCGGTAACGAAGATAAATTAGGCAGCATTTCGCTTATCCCCAAATTGTTTTTAAACGATGGCAAAGGAAATTTTACCAGAGCCGCATCCATACCTTTTTTAAGTATAAATGCAGCCTGTGCCAAGGCCTCCGACTTTGATAACGATGGCGATATAGATGTTTTTATAGGCGCCCGCAGCATACCTGGTTTTTACGGACTTAGCCCCAATAGTGTATTGCTACAAAACGATGGTAAGGGAGGTTTTAATGATGTTACCACCGCTGTAGCTCCTCAGCTTGCAAAGTTGGGTATGGTAACCGATGCCCAATGGGCCGATATTGACCAAGATGGAACCCAAGAGTTAATTGTTGTAGGCGATTGGATGCCTATTACTATATTAAAATACCAAAACAAAAAACTAAAATTATTTAAAACCTTGGCCAATTCATCGGGCTGGTGGAATTGCTTAAACATAAGCGATATTGATGGCGATGGCAAGCCCGATATAATTGCAGGTAACTTAGGCCAAAACTCTAAAATAAAAGCCGATGCCAAGCATCCCGCTAGGTTATACACAAATGATTTTGACAAAAATGGACAAACCGAGCCCATAGCCGTGTATTACAAAACCGATGGTAAGGCATATCCTTTTAACCTTAGGGCCGATTTGGTAGCACAACTGCCCCAACTAAAAAAGAAATTTTTACGTTACGATGCCTATGCCGGTAAAGCCATCGAAGATGTTTTTACCGAAGATGAATTAAGCAGTTCGCAATTATTACAAGTGCAAGAAACCCGTTCGTGTATTTTTAGAAATATAGGAACGGGCAATTTTGTAAAGCAGCCCTTACCTATGCAAGCGCAGCTGTCGCCAGTATATGCTATTTTAGTTTCCGATTTTAACAACGATAAAATACCCGATATGTTTTTAGGAGGTAATTTTTATGGCCTAAAACCCGAAGTAGGCCGCTACGATGCCTGCTATGGCTTAACCTTTTTGGGGACTAAAAACCATTCATTTACCTATAAAAATCCCACACAAAGTGGGCTACTGGTTACGGGCGAAGTAAGAGATGTAAAAGAAATAAAACTAAAAAACAAAAGTTTTCTTTTACTATCTCGCAATAACGATAGCGTGTTGCTGTTTGAGAAAAAGTAGCAAACTAGCCCATGTGCTGGATGAGCTTTTAGGCTTATATAGCTTTACACCACCCTGTTTACGTCCCACGCTTCTAAATAATCGGCCACTTTTTTAATAAAAGCACCGCCAAGCGAACCATCAACTACCCTATGGTCGTACGACATGGATAGGTACATTTTATGCCTTATAGCAATAACATCTCCAAACTGCGTTTCTAATACGGCGGGTTTTTTTTGTATAACCCCTACAGCCAATATTGCTACTTGTGGTTGGTTAATAATAGGGGTACCCATAATATTGCCAAAAGCACCTAGGTTGGTTAAAGTAAATGTGCCGCCTTGCACCTCGTCGGGTTGTAGTTTATTTATGCGGGCTCGGCTGGCTAGGTCGTTTACTGCTTTTGTGAGGCCTAATAAACTTAGCTGGTCGGCGTTTTTTATTACAGGTACAATTAAGTTACCCGTAGGCAAAGCTGTAGCCATACCGATGTTTATATTTTTCTTTTTAATAATTTGTGTGCCGTTTACCGATACGTTTACCATTGGCATATTTTTTAAAGCTTTGGCTACTGCCTCCACAAAAATAGGGGTAAAAGTAATTTTAATACCTTCTCTTTTTTCGAAACTGTTTTTTATTTTATTTCGCCATTGCACTACATCGGTAACATCAACTTCTATAAACGAAGTAACATGTGGGGCGGTATGTAGGCTAGTTACCATGTGTTCGGCAATAATTTTACGCATCCTATCCATTTCTACAATTTCATCGGTATTGCTTTCGGGGGCTTGTGCAGTTATGCTTTGTTGGGCAATGGTAGTTTTTATTTCGCTTTGGGCGGATTTATGGTGGGCTATAAAATCTAATACATCGTGTTTGGTAACTCGGTTATCGGCACCAGTACCTACAATGGTATCTAATTGTTGCAAGGTAATGCCTTCCTCTTGTGCCATACTTTTTACCAATGGTGAGTAAAATTTACCTCCATCGTAAGCAACAAATGATTTTACATCTTTTATGGTTTGTTCTTTTTGCTGTACTACGGTTTCAGTGGTTTCAATATCAACAGGGATAATTTCTGCCTTTGGCACATCATTTTTTGATTGCTCGAGTGCATCACTTCTGGTTTCTTCATTAGTTTCAATAATGGCAATTACATCACCCACACGGGCTATATCGTTTTCGGCAAAAAACTGTTTTATTACCCTTCCTGCCACGGGCGATGGCACCTCCGAATCTACTTTATCGGTAGCTATCTCTACCAAAATATCATCTATAGCAACTGTATCGCCTTCGTGTTTCTCCCATTTTATAATGGTAGCTTCTGCAACACTTTCTCCCATTTTGGGTAATAAAACTTCGTATTGTGCCATATTTTATTTTTGAATACTTAGGTTTTCGGGCTTATGGTAAAGGGCTTTTTTAAACCGTTAACCTAAACATTTAACTTTTTTTAAGGTTTAAAGCCCTAACCAGTTATTAACCAAGCTTTTAATGTATATTGTGTTATTTTTTGCTAATGTTTATATCAAATTAATTTTGTTAAGCTAACTGCAAGTAAGTTATGTTACTTATTTTCTTACCCGGCTAAAGCTTTATTTTTAGTGTCTAAAGATATTTTAACTCCCATGTTTTTAATCAGTATTACAGCGTAAAATATTTTACAATTTTTGGTTAGTAAATGTTTTTTTTATGGCTTCAATAATTTAGAAAGTATTTAGGGTTTCTTGTTTATATTATTTAATAACCAAACTGCAAGCTTGCACAACTGTTCCCTTTTTTTAAATTTTTGTTAAAAATTACCACTAATTTTAATGTGTAAAAATTTTATTTTTTATTTATTTTTTCGGTACAAAGGTAGTTAAAAAGGTTCTACTCTCAAATGCAATATAGCTAGCTGTAGCATTACATATAAGTTGAGTACTTGGCTAAGGTAGCAAATTAAAATTGCGTAAAGCCACAAAAGCAAAATGTAAATAAACACCCATATAGTACCAAAATTATTACTGTAAATTAAATTATTGTTTTTAGCACTTTTGTGTTAACCTAAATATAACTATCTACTTTGTAGTAGTTTGGTTTTTATAAAGTTTTTACATAGTTTTAACGTTGTAGCTGCCTAACTTAGGTTGCAATTGTAACTTGTGCAATGCTTACCAGCAAACAAGAAACGTTTTAATTAATATTTAACTATCGAACTTGGTTTTGTAGCATCTCAATTGATACAATTTTTGTTGTTGTAGCACTAATCTTAAATCTATCATCGCTGCGGAGGCCACAAACCCAAATTATTTGGCCATTGCCGTTTACCAAAATGGGTGTTTCGGCTTTTTGGAAAACAGAGAGCTTTAGGTTGATAAAAAAATCGCTTACTTTTTTTTTGTTATTCATCCCGTAAGGAATAAAAACATCGCCTTGCTGCCAAGTGCGTAGGGTTAATGGGTAAATAAGTTTATCGGCATCAACAAAAAGAGTGTTTAAATTTATTTTTAAATTATTAGGAACTTGCTTTAAAACAGCTTGGGTAAAGCGTTTTTCTATAAAAAAAACTTCGCTACTGCTGGGCTCAATATTAATTGTAGTTGCTGGGGCAGTTGTTATTGGTTTGATAATGATATTTTCCCTATCTAAAACCAACTGGTGTGTAGCCGAAAAAAACTGCCTGCCCGAATGTTTTTTTAAAACCGACACCATATTGTTTACCGTAGTATTATTAAACCCAAAAGGGTTAAATAGTTCATAAATAATTAATGGCTGTAATTTTTTTATTTCGTTTACGCTTACGCTGATGCTGGTATGTTGGTAAACAAAAAGCTGATTTCGGATTTTTTCTACCTCTTGTTTCAAAAAACCTTCGAGTTGCGAAAAATAAGCTAGGTTGTTTTTAAATGTGGTTTCTAAAGCTGGGTTTAGTTTTTTTAGTTCAGGAATAACGGCCAACCTTATGCGGTTACGCATATATTTTGTGCTGGCGTTAGAGCTATCCTCCATGTAAGTGAAATTATATTGCTGTATAATTTGGGTAATTTCATCGCTGGTAAAGCATAAAAAGGGGCGAATTATATTAGCCCGATTTTGCGAAATACCGTGTAGGCCAGCAATACCTGTACCTCTAACTAGGTTAATTAAAACGGTTTCGATGGCATCGTTTTGGTGTTGGGCTATGGCAATTTTTTGGTAGTTGTATTGCTGCCTAAGTTGCTCAAAAAATTGGTAACGCAGGGTTCGGGCGGCCATTTGTATGCTTATTTTATGGGTAATTGCGTAGGTAAGGGTATCAAAATTTACGAAATAAAAGGGCACCTGCAAACTATCGGCCAGGGCTTTAACAAAACTTTGGTCTCGCATGCTTTCATCGCCCCGCAGGCCAAAATTGCAATGTGCAATGCCAAAATTGTAGCCCGCTTGTTTAAAAAAATGTGCCATAAGTACCGAATCTTTACCGCCACTTACGCCCAGCAAAACCTTATCGCCTTTGGCAAACAAGTAATTTTGTTGGATAAAATTGGTAAAACGAGTTAAAAACATGTTTTTTTATTCATCATAATGAAACCTACATTGTACAATAATACATTTTTGATTTAAGCCTTTTGTACCCGTAATTTGATACACCAAGCGGTGTTCGCCAGTAATTCGGCGAGACCAAAAACCTTTTAAATTATATTTTAATGGTTCGGGTTTGCCTAAGCCATTAAATGGTGTTTGCTTAATAGATTTTATGAGGTTTCTAATTTTAACCGTAACGCTTTCATCGTTTTGTATCCAATACTCAAAATCTTCCCAACCTTTGGGAGTAAATTCGA
This sequence comes from Sphingobacteriales bacterium, assembly GCA_004293485.1. Classification (GTDB taxonomy): domain Bacteria; phylum Bacteroidota; class Bacteroidia; order Sphingobacteriales; family Sphingobacteriaceae; genus Pseudopedobacter. The sequence goes on from RDYW01000031.1 coordinate 68,907, forward strand.
TATTCATTTTAAACAATAACTAAAGCCTCATCCTCAAAGGTGTAAGGAATATTATTACCACTATTTATTTGTTTGATAGATGATTCTAACCGGTTACGGTTAGCCACAGTTGATAATAAATGTGCTGTTTCGTTAAGCGAATTGTACTCTTTTATAGAAATTATTACCACCGCATCGTTCTCGTTATTATTACGAGGAACTACCACAACATCATCGTTACTACTTACGGCATCTAAATAGGTTTTCATATTGTTACGCAAAGCGGATATAGTTATAGCTTTCATATTTTATATGTACAGTTAATTGTACAAACAAATGTACGTTTTTTTACTTAAATTACTTTTTTGAACAAAATTTAATGCTATTAAAGCTAAATAAAGCAATTTTTTAATGGCATGTTAGGGATGCGGTTTAATTGGATTGAGTTTAACAAAGAGTGTTGCGTGAGGACACGCACCACAGCGGTGAACTTTATCGGCTTTGGCAAACAAGTAATTTTGTTGGATAAAATTGGTAAAACGGGTTAAAAACATGTTTCAAAAATAAACCTTTAAAATGGTTAGCAAAAAAGTAATTTTACCACCGTGAAAAAACTGTTGCTCGTTTTCTTTATTTTAAATTCGGTAATTGGCTTTGCCCAAAAAATTACAAGGGTAAATTTGCTACAATCCGAAAGTTTTATTGGTATAAAAGTAAACGGCAAAAACACCCAAAAGGTTATTAAACCTGTTTTTAGCCAAGATAATGCCACCCTAATTTGCGATAGCGCATTGTTTTATATCGAAAAAAATAGTTTCGATGCTTTTGGAAATGTGCACATTAACCAAGCCGATACCATTAATATTTATTCGGATTTGTTAAACTACAATGGAAATACCAAAATGGCAATCTTAAAAAACAATGTGCGTATGATTGATAAAGACGCTGTTTTAACCACCAACGATTTAGATTACAATATGCAAACCAAAGTAGGCCATTATTATAATGGGGGTAAAATTATAAACGGCGATAACACGCTTACCAGCACCAATGGTTATTATTTTTCTAACTCGAGGGATGCTTATTTTAGGTATAATGTAAAAGTAAAATCGCCCGAGGCGCTTATTTTATCGGATACTTTAAAGTACAATACCCAATCTAAAATCGCCTACTTTTTTGGCCCTACCAATATTTATGGTAAAGATGACACCCTTTATACCGAAAACGGGCAGTACAATACCCTTACCAATCAAGCCGCATTTGGCAAGCGCAACCTGTACCGCCAAGGGAGCAAAAGCCTAAAAGGCGATAGCTTATTTTATGATGGTAAAGCGGGTTATGGCAGGGCAGTAAAAAATATTTTATTTAAAGATACCGCCCAAAAAATAGAGTTGCGTGGCGATTTAGGCCTTTATCGCAAAAAAGACGAAAGCATAGAAGTAACCAAAAATGCCTTTGTAGTTATAGAATCCGAAAAAGATTCGGTAACCAAAGATAGCATGTACCTAACCGCCGATACCCTAAAAAGTAGGGTGCTGCGCAAAACCGAACTCTACAAATTAAAAATAAAAAACGAGGAAATAAACACCGCTTTAATAGCCGCTAGCGAAAAAAAAATAGACTATAACGATGCCCCGCAAAATGATACCGAGCCTTTAACAACCAATAAAATAGCTATCGATAGTATAAAAACCAAAACCATAAAAGATAGTTTAACAATATCAAAACCCAAAAATGCAGATACGGTATTGCTTACAAAACCAAAGCAAATTTTACCAAAGCAAAACCTAAAACCAAGCCCCTTAAACATACAATTGGTAGTGCTTGCGCCCAACATAAAAACAGCAATACCCAAGTTAGAAATTATAAATAAAAAAAAGCTAGGTATTAAAGCTATTGAGTTAAAAACCAATAACATAATTACTGCCATAAAACCACCCTTACCGCCCGAAGCTAGCGATACCACAAAAATTAGGGTGTTAAGTGCGTATAAAAAAGTAAAAATTTTTAAATCAGATTTGCAGGCTGTGGCCGATTCGGCATTTTTTAGCTACGGCGACTCGGTATTGCGTATTTATCAAAAACCTATGTTGTGGGCGCAAGGAAGCCAAATTGCTGCCGATACCATGTACCTACAAATGAAACATAAAAAGGTAGATAATATGGATTTAATAAAAAATGCCATTATTGTAAACACCGAAAAAGATTCGCTTACCTTTAACCAAGTGGCAGGCAAAAAAATGAAAGGTTATTTTGTAAAAGATAAGCTCGACCGTGTTTTTGTAGATGGCAATGCCGAAAGTATTTATTTTCCGCAAGATAGTGCACAAAAAGGAAGCATGCTACGCACCATAGCTGCCCGCATGCGGGTTAATTTTGCAAAAGATAGCCTAAAATCTATTTTATGGATCAGAAAACCCGAGGTAAAAGTTTATCCCAAAGAAAAACTTACCGAAGAGCTTAAAACCTTATCCAATTTTAGTTGGAAACCTAAAGATAGGCCAATATCTAAAGAACAAATTATACCATCGTTACGCAAAGCGATTGTAAAACCTAACGTAAAAAAAACGAAAACACCTTTGGCCAAGCCTAAAGTTGCCGTAAAAAAGTAATGAGTTTTTGCAAAGCCAAACCACGGTGGCTTATTTTATTTTTTTCTTTTAAGACCATCTCGGCAAACGTAATACCGTAGCCATTGGGTTCAAAAATAGCATCGTACCCAAAACCACCTGTACCGCTACGCTGGTGGCGTATAGTGCCGTTTACAATCCCTTCAAAAATGTATTCTTTGCTGTTAATTATCAAAGAAATTACGGTTCTAAAACGGGCATTGCGGTTGCTACTATGCGCTAATTTTTGTAGTACCAAATCAATATTTTTTTCGCTATCGCGAGTGCCGCTGTACCTTGCCGAGTAAACACCTGGTTGGTTATCTAAGGCTTCGATTTCTAAACCCGTATCATCACCAAAGCAATTAAGCTGGTAATTATCAAAAATATAGCGGCTTTTTATGCTTGCATTTTCATCAAGCGTAAGGCCTGTTTCGGCAATATCGTGGGTACAATTAATATCGGCAAGGCTTAAAATTTTAAAGGCTGCACCTACTTTGGCCTGCACTTCTTGCTGCTTGTTAGGGTTATTGGTGGCAAATACTAGGGTTATCATAACAGGGTTTTAAATTGTGCCCAAAAAACTAGTTTCTTTTTTTCATCAAGTTGCATTTGTTTAAGATGCCAAGTGCCCAAAATAGGTACACCCTCAAAAGCGCAAATTTGGTTGGCCACTATGCCCGTAATACCCAAATCTTTAGGGTTAATGCCAAAAAGCAACAGTTTATTAAAGCCAAAAAAACCGCTTAGTTGGGTAAAATTTAGGTGCGTATTTTTTTGAATATTTAAAATGGCAACATCTTTTTGCTCGAGCTTGCGAGCTGCCAAAAGTTTGTTTAATGCCAATAAATCATCTTTATTTAATAGTTCGGCATCGGTTTCGTTTACCAAAATAAGTATCGATTTATGGTTATCGCCTACGTATTGGTAGTTTGGTTTATCAATTTTGGGCAGCTGCGGTATAGTTTGCTCGGCTGGTTTTGGTAAGCTATTTGGCGTAACTTCGGCTGGTTTTACCTCCTCGGTTTGCGCTGCAACGGCATCGGCAGCAGCCAAAACAGGTGCATTTATATGGTAAATATCTTCGTTTATAAGCAGGCTTAATGCCACGTAATTTTGTGCTAAAAGGCTGTTCATTGGCTACAAAAATAAATAATATTGCGTGTTTTTATTTAGTGTTTTAAAAATTAACAAGATAAAACAGGCGCTAAAGGGTAAAATATTTTAAATAATGTGTATGTGGCTACCTTTTTAAATTATAAATGTGGTTATAAAAGCAAATATTTTACCAATATTATTTACAAAGGTTACACCCAATTTTTAAATCTAAAATAATTAAATTGTTTGTAAACATTACACAGTTTAAGGCTTTTCAAATTCGACTTTACATTTTGTACAATGGTTTGCACAGCCTTTGCTTGCCGTAAAACTTTTGTACAACAAACTTGCCAAATAGCCCAAGGCAGCAATAAATAGGATAAAAACAAAGAGGCTTTGCATAAAACGTATGCTTCGAAGATAGGCTATTTTTGGTTTAAAAAGCCATTAAATTTACAATTGTATATTGGTAGTATTTTTTAACATTAAAACCTTAGCTTTGCAAAAAAATTTAAACGCATCATTTTAATGCAAAAGATAAGAAATATAGCGATTATCGCTCACGTTGACCACGGTAAAACTACCTTGGTTGATAAAATTTTACACAGCTGTTCGATTTTTAGAGATAACGAACAAACGGGCGAATTGATATTAGATAACAACGATTTAGAGCGTGAACGTGGCATTACCATTGTATCTAAAAACGTGTCGGTAATGTATAAAGATGTTAAAATAAACATTATTGATACGCCTGGCCACGCCGATTTTGGTGGCGAGGTTGAGCGTGTTTTAAAAATGGCCGATGGCGTTTTACTACTGTGCGATGCCTTTGAAGGAGCCATGCCACAAACCCGTTTTGTAACTCAAAAAGCTTTGGCATTAGGCTTAAAGCCAATTGTGGTAGTAAACAAAGTGGACAAAGAAAACTGCCGTCCCGAGGAAGTGTATGAACAAATTTTTGAGCTGTTTTTTAACCTCGAAGCCACCGAAGACCAATTAGATTTTCCGGTAATTTACGGTTCATCAAAACAAGGATGGATGAGTACCGACTATAAAGTTAAAACCGACGATATTTTCCCATTGATGGATACCATTTTAGCAACCATTCCGCCAGCACCTATAGCCGAAGGAACCTTGCAAATGCAAATTACATCTTTAGAGTATTCGAGCTTTGTAGGCCGTATAGCCGTAGGCCGTGTTGCCCGTGGTACGGTTAAAGAAAACCAGCCAGTATCGTTGGTAAAACGTGATGGCAAAATTGTAAAATCACGCATTAAAGAACTTTATACCTTTGAGGGTTTAGGTAAGATAAAAGCTACCGAAGTTTCGGCAGGCGATATTTGTGCTGTGGTAGGTATCGATGGTTTTGATATTGGCGATACCATTGCCGATTTTAACGAACCCGAGCAGTTAGAAGTTATCCATATTGATGAACCCACCATGAATATGTTGTTTACCATTAACAACTCTCCGTTTTTTGGTAAAGAAGGCAAATTTGTAACCTCGCAACGTTTGCGTGAGCGTTTGTTTAAAGAAATGGAAAAAAACTTGGCCTTAAAGGTGGTAGAAACCGAATCACCAGATGCGTATTTGGTATATGGTCGTGGTATTTTGCATTTATCGGTACTTATCGAAACCATGCGCCGCGAAGGTTACGAAATGCAAGTAGGCCAGCCACAGGTTATTGTTAAAATGATTGATGGCGTTAAATGCGAACCCATAGAAACCCTAATTGTTGATGTGCCAGCCGAAGTATCGGGCAAAGTAATTGAACTGGTAACGCAGCGCAAAGGCGACCTTTTAATTATGGAGCCTAAAGGCGATTTACAACATCTGGAGTTTGAAATACCAGCCCGTGGCATCATCGGTTTACGTAACAATGTGTTAACCGCTACGGCAGGAGAAGCCATTATGGCACACCGTTTTAAAGATTACGAACCTTGGAAAGGCCCCATACCCGGCCGCTTAAATGGCGTTTTAATATCAATGGATAAAGGAATGACTACCGCTTATGCCATTGATAAACTGCAAGATAGAGGCCGCTTTTTTATCGATCCAGGGGTAGATATTTACGAAGGCCAAATACTGGGCGAGCATATACGCGATAACGATTTGGTGATTAATATTACCAAAGGCAAGCAATTAACCAACATGCGGGCTTCGGGTACTGATGATAATACGCGTATTGCACCGGCTATAAAATTTTCGTTAGAGGAGTGTATGGAATACATACAAGCCGACGAGTATATAGAGGTTACACCACAAAGCATACGTTTACGTAAAATTTACCTTACCGAAAACGAACGTAAAATAAACGGCAAAAGGTTTATAAACCAATAAAATTTAAATAGGTGTATAAAAAGAGAATTGAACTTAGGTTTGATTCTCTTTTTTTTTGGTGGGGGATAAAAAGTAATATATTTGAAAAAATTAACGTATTATTTTGGTTATGATGTTTATAAACTGATGTTGTTTTATAAGATTAACCCAATTAAAGCCAAATAAACGCACTATATATTTTATATAAAAATAATTACAACTTAGTTTATTATTAATTTTAAACAAGTGAACATAAATTTGTAATTGGTTAAATTATACACCCTTTACAAATAATATTTAACATTAAAATTAAATATGCGGCATAATAAAAACACCCGGTTAAAGCCATCTTTGCTATCTACGCGTTATGTACATTTAACCAAATTACGCAACCAAACATTAAACGAAATTAAAGCAATAACTTCAGAAAATGAGGTTAAGATTTTGGTTGATTTTGGGTGTGGAGATATGCCCTATCGAAGTATTATTGAACCCTTGGTGGGGAAATATTTGGGGGTAGATTTGGAAATGAACCATTTGGCCGAACACCACATTGGCTTCGATAGTAAAACATCGTTGCCAAACAGTTACTGCGATATCATATTATCAAACCAAGTTTTAGAACACGTTGATTCGCCACAAGGTTATTTAGAAGAAGCTTATCGAATATTAAAGCCAGGCGGCACAGCCATTATTACTACACATGGCTATTGGTTTTATCACCCTACGCCCAATGATTATTGGAGATGGACAAGTGCAGGGTTAAAAAAAACAGTACAAGAAGCTAACTTTACTATAAATTCTTTTTTTGGGATAATGGGTTTAGCAGCAAGTGGAATACAGTTATTCCAAGATGCTATTATTAATAAGTTGCCGAAGTTTATGGTGCCGCCAATAGCATTTTTTTTTCAATTATGTATCAGATTGTTTGATAAAATACATACTCAAGAACAACGAAATAGAGATGCCTCTTTATATATAGTGGTTGCACAAAAGCCTTTTTAGTAGTAATGGATAGCTATAATCTATGTATAATAAAACCCAATAAGTCAGTTTTTTCTGAAACATTTATAGCCGAGCATATCCATAGGTTAAGTGGAAATAAAAAAGTGTTGTACGGTGGGGCATTCCCTGTTTATGACCATCGCCACAAATTTTTAATTTCATCTAAAGTTGGTTTAATAAGTTATTTAATCCAAAAAAGATTATTAAATAAAAAGAGTATAAGCGTACGTACGCAGGCTTTGGTTAAGTACTTTAAAAAAGAAGCAATTAATGTAGTTTTCGCCGAGTATGGAACTACTGGGGCTATGGTAACCGAGGCATGTAAAATTGCTAAAGTTCCGCTAGTAATTCACTTTCATGGGGCTGATGCTTACCACCAAAAAACGTTAATTAAATACGCCAAATTATACACTTCGTGTTTTAAATACGCAAGTGCAGTTATAGCTGTTTCGTTAGATATGGTTGAAAAACTTGTTCAACTAGGAGTATCTAGGCATAAAATTACATTTATTTCTTGCGGTGTAGATATTCAAAAATTTTCTTTAAGTGGTTTAAGTACTCAAAATAACTTTATTTCTGTTGGCAGGTTTGTAGAAAAAAAATCACCATTATCGGTAATTAAAGCATTTAACATAGTTGCCAAAAAATTACCAGATTGTAAATTATGGATGGTAGGTAATGGTCCATTATTTAACTCGTGTAAAAAGTTAATAAAAAAGTTAGATTTAGAATCTAAAATAACATTAACAGGTGTGGTTAATCAGGCCCAAATTAAAAGCTTATTTAATACTAGTAAATGTTACATTCAACATTCGCTTACGGCAGCTGATGGAGACAAAGAGGGTACACCTGTAGCTATTTTAGAGGCAGCGGCATCGGGTTTACCTATCGTAAGCACTAGGCATGGAGGGATAAACGAGGCCGTTATTGATGGTGTTACAGGTTATCTTGTTGATGAGTTTGATATTGTTGCAATGGCCAATAAAATAGAGAAAATAGCTACCACACCTATTTATACCTTGGAAATTATGGGCAATGCTGGCAGAAACCATATCATACAAAACTATGATATAGCTAAACAAATACAAAAACTAGATGCTATTATAAAGGCAAGTATCAATTTTAATCAACAAATTAATTAACATTATAAGAAAATAATTTAAAAATTATGGTGAAAAAAATAATTCAAAAAATTTTAAAAAAATATGGGTATGAAATTGTAAAGCCCGATAGCCGATTGGTTGTTAATGGCTTACCAGCCGATTTTGATGCTCAAACCCAAAAAATTATTCAACAAACCAAACCATACACATTAACAACGCCCGAACGTATAGCCTCGCTTGTTAATGCAGTTAATTATGTGGTTGATAACAATATTGATGGCGATATTGTAGAGTGTGGTGTTTGGAGAGGTGGAAGTAGCATGGCTGCGATAGCTACATTAAAACATAAAAAAGATTTTTCAAGAAATATATTTTTATACGATACCTACGAAGGCATGTCAGACCCAACAGATGATGATAAAGTAATTACAGGTACAAGTGCCAAAACGATGATGCAAAACAGTAATATTAACGATTCGGGTTCGGTATGGTGCTATTCATCTATTGAAGAAGTAAAAACAAATATTGCTAGCTTAAATTATCCTACACAAAAACTGCATTTTATAAAAGGAAAAGTTGAGGATACTATACCACAAAATATACCCACCAAAATTGCCATTTTAAGGTTAGATACCGATTGGTACCAATCTACCAAACACGAGTTGGTGCATTTATACCCCTTGTTGGTAAGTGGTGGTGTTTTAATTATTGATGACTACGGGCATTGGGATGGTGCCCGTAAGGCTGTAGACGAGTATATAGCCGAACACAAACTCCAAATTCTTTTAAACCGTATTGATTATACAGGCCGAATAGCCATAAAATCATAATATAATGAACCTTATTAAAAAACAAGGCTTTTACAATAGCATTATTTTATATGCAGGTACTGCGCTTGGCTTTTTTAACCTCATTATACTTTTTCAAAGGTTTTTAACGGCCCAGCAAATTGGGTTTTTTAACCTTATTATAGCTGTTTCGTTACTGTTTGTACAAATTACAAGCCTAGGTTTTGGAAGCGTAATTATAAGGTATTTTCCTTATTTTAAAACCGACGATAAAAAGCATAACGGCTTTCCGTTGTATGTTTTTAAAGTAACGCTTATTGCATTTATCGTAGCTGCCTTATTATACGTTAGTGGTAAAGAGTTTTTTTTTAAGGAAAAAGTAGCCAACAGCACATCGTTATTTTACCAATACTACTATTATATTATACCTGTGGCACTTTTTACGCTTTGGTATAACCTCGCCGAAACTTTCGCCAGGGCATCATTTAACAATATTTTTCCCTCGTTTTTACGCGAAGTGGTTTTAAAACTACTAACCAGCATAGCCGTAATGCTAATTTTTTACCAAGTAATAGTTTACCAGCAATTTGTGTATTGGTATCTAGCGGCAAATGCCTTAATACTATTTATTTTATTAGGATATTTAAAAAATAAAAATCTACTTAGGTTTGGTTTGATAACAAAAGAGGTAAAAACACAATCGCCCGAAATATTAAAATATGGCATTTACGCTATGCTGGCAGGTGGTTCTTTTGCTATGATACAAAATATTGATACCCTGTTACTAAAAGTTTTTTCGGGCGAAGCAGCGGTAGGGTATTACGGTACTTTTTTTGGGATGGCAATGGTAGTAAGCCTTCCTGCAAAGGCTTTGAGCACTACATCGTACCCCATTATTGCCAATGCTTGGCAAAGCAACGATTTATTTAAAATCAATAAAATTTATAAAAAAACATCGTTGGTACAGTTTTTAATTGGTTGCTTGCTCCTAATTGGCTTAATTGCCAATTGGCAAAATATATTAGTTTTACTGTATAAACCCCAATATGCCAATTTTTATACCGTATTTATTGTAATTGGGTTAGGCTTTTTGTGCGATATTACTGGTGGCTTAAACGGTGCCATCATTAGTTTTTCAAAACATTATAAACTGGTAATGTATATTTTACTAGGCGCAGCTTTTTTATGTGCCCTGCTTAATATTATTTTAATACCCAAACTGGGTATGCTAGGTGCGGCAATTGCTTACACAGGTACAATGTTTGCCCTTAATTTTACTTATTGGTTATACCTTTTGCTTAAATATAAATTACAACCATTTGATTTTCAGTTTTTAAAATTGATAATTATAGCTTTAATAGCTTTAGGTATTGGATTATTTTTGCCCTATTTTTTTAATTTTTATGTTGATGTTATTGTGAGATCGTTTTTGTTAGCAACAATATATTTGGGTTTATGTTATGGTTTTAAAATATCGCCCGATATTAATGATTTTATTGATCAAATAATTGCTAAGCTAAAATAGTTGAAATATTTATTAGCCCCCCCCCCCACCACCATGAAAAATAAATTTAAACACGTATTCACTTTTGTATTTGTAGCACACTTTGCGCCTTTACTGGCACAAATTGAACCCGCTATTATTGCACCCGATAAAATATGGAGTGTACAAAAAGCAAACCAATGGTATAAAAATTATGCTTGGATAAATGGAGCCAATTTTTTACCCAGTACAGCTATTAATCAATTAGAAATGTGGCAAAAAGAAACTTTTGATACCAATACTATTGATAAAGAACTAGGTTGGGCCAATAATATTGGTATAAATACCATGCGGGTTTATTTACATAGCATAGCTTGGCGGCAAGATGCTAAAGGGTTTAAAAACCGAATAGAAACGTATCTAGGCATCGCCGAAAGGCATAATATTAAAACCATTTTTGTGTTTTTTGATGATTGTTGGAACAAGAAAGCCTATCCTGGTAAACAGCCCGAACCCAAAATAGGCATACATAACTCAGGCTGGGTACAAGACCCTGGCGACCCAAACTCAAATCAACCCGAAAATTACCCCGAACTACAAAAGTATGTAAGCGATATACTCAACCATTTTAAAACCGACCATCGTATTTTACTATGGGATTTATACAACGAACCTGGCAATTCTGGAAAGAACAAAAATTCGCTTACGCTGTTACAAAAAGTATTTGAGTGGGCTAGGGCTGTTAACCCCAAACAACCCCTTAGTGCAGGTTTATGGAACTGGGAGTTTACAGAATTTAATGCTTTTCAAGCTTTAAATTCCGACATTATTACCTACCACAACTACGAAGAACAACCTTTACATCAGCGTACTATTAACCTATTACAAACTTTTGCTAAACCATTAATATGTACCGAGTATATGGCTAGGCCTCGTAATAGTAGGTTTTCTACTATTTTACCTATGCTTAAAAATCAAAATATTGGGGCAATAAACTGGGGCTTAGTAGCCGGAAAATCAAACACAATTTACGCTTGGGACACACCTTTGCCCCATGGCGAGCAACCTGTAGAGTGGTTCCACGATATTTTTAACCCCGATGGTACTGCTTATAGAAATGATGAAATACTTCTATTTAAAAAATTAAATAGCAAGAAATAATTTTTTAGTTTTAAGCCAATATATAAATCTTAAAAACGTATAATTTTAGATTAACACTTTCTTTTTACCTTACACCCCACCCACATAAAATGAAAAAATTAATTGTATTAATGCCCTTACTTGTATTTTTATTGTTAGCGGCTTGTAACAATAGGGCTAAAAAAGTAACACCAAGCCAAGTATCAACAAATTTTGATACCACCATTAATAACAAACTCGTAAAACTTTATACCATAAAAAACAATAAAATTGAAGCCAAAATTACCAACTACGGCGGCCGGTTAGTAAGCCTAAAGGTGCCCAGTAAAAACCAAAAAATGGTAAATGTAACAGTAGGTTTTTCATCGCTACGCGATTATATAAAATCAATCGAACCCTATTATGGTGCCACCATAGGCAGGTTTGCTAACCGTATTGCCAAAGGCAAGTTTACCTTACAAGGCAAAAGTTATACACTTTTTAATAACAATGGCCCCAATAGTTTACACGGTGGCAAAAAAGGCTTTCAGTATGTGGTATGGGATGCCCAACAACCTAACGATAGCACTTTGGTATTAAAATATGTAAGTAAAGATGGCGAAGAGGGCTTCCCAGGCAACCTACATGTTACCGTAACCTACAGCGTATGTGGTGGCCAAGGCTTAAAAATAGCCTACCAAGCCACTACCGATAAACCAACCATAATAAACCTAACTAACCACGCTTTTTTTAACCTTAACGGCCAAGGTAAGGGCGATATATTAAAACATTGTTTGCAAATTAATGCCGATAAATATACCCCCGTTGATAGCACCTTAATCCCTACAGGGAAATTAGAAAATGTAAAAAATACCCCATTTGATTTTTTAAATCTTACCGAAATAGGTGCCCACATTAAAGCCCCAAACCAACAACTTATATACGGTAATGGTTACGACCATAACTATATACTTGGCCTAAAAAAACAATGGGGTTTAAACTACGCCTCAACTGCCAAAGGCGAAAAAAGCGGCATAGTGATGGATGTATATACCACCGAACCAGGCTTACAATTTTATAGCGGCAACTATATGGCTAGCCAAAATACACTTTCTAATGGTTCAAAAGACGCCCACCAAACTGCTTTTTGTTTAGAAACCCAGCACTTTCCTAATTCGCCCAACCAAGTTAGTTTTCCTAGTACTGTATTAAACCCAGGCGAGGTGTATAAAAGTATGTCGTTGTATAAATTTAGTGTAAAACCCTAAACTGCCCGAAGCAATAAAAATATGCAAATATCCTACCGCCCTTACCAGCTTAAACTAAAACACCCCTTTACTATTTCGGGTTTTAGCCGTACCGCCACGCCTTTACTTTTGCTCGAAATTAAATACCAAAACTACACTGGTTATGGCGAAGCTTCTATGGTGCCTTACTTGGGCGAAACTATCGAAACGGCCACCGCATTTTTAAATAAAATAGATTTAAATAGTTTTAATTTTCCTTTTAAAATGGATGAATTAATGGCCTATTTGGATGATATAGCACCCGGCCTACCTGCCATAAAAGCCGCCATTGATATTGCACTACACGATTTAAGTGGCAAAATATTGGATATACCCTGCTATAAAATTTACGGTGCACACCTAGCACAAATGCCCCTAACAAGTTATACTTTAGGTATTGATGAACCTGCCGTAATGCTACAAAAAGCCAACGAAGCCATAGCTTTAGGATTTAAAATATTAAAAATAAAACTGGGTAGTAACAACGATAAATTACTGATAAACACCGTACGCCAAGTTACTAATTTACCACTTTACGTAGATGCAAACCAAGGCTGGCAAAGTAAACACGAAGGGCTAGAAATGGTAAACTGGCTGGCTAGCAAAGGCGTAGTATTGGTTGAACAACCTATGCTAAAAACCAATACTGAAGGAAACCGATACATTACCCAACACAGCCCCATACCCATTATTGCCGATGAAGCTGTACAACGCTTAGCCGATGTGGCCAAAGCTGCAGGCAGTTACCACGGTATAAATATTAAACTAATGAAAGCTGGCGGCATGTACGAAGCCCATTTAATGCTACAAAAAGCCCGACAGTTAGGGCTAAAAGTAATGATAGGTTGTATGAGCGAAACCAGCATAGCCACCCTTGCCGCCGCAGCTTTGGCTCCTTTATGCGATTTTGTAGATTTAGACGGCCCATTTTTAACCACCAATAACCCCTACAAAACCCCATTTTTTTTACACGGTAAATATATTTTAAATAACAATGCAGGCTTAGGGCTTATTATGTAATGTTACACAAAAATGTAGGGTTAATATACATTTATACAAAGTTGTGATATTGGCTGAATACTTTCAACTAATATCAGCCTGAGGTACAGGTTATATTAGTGCCGAAAGAATGAGTAAATACCACTTATCAATTAGTTTTAAAACCTCAAAAGAAAACATTAATGGTTTACAATTGGCCGATTTGCTTGCTTACCCAATTGCTCGGCACATTTTAGAACCAAAAAGGATAAACCCAGCTTATGCTATTTTTAAAGCTAAATTTTACACCGTTGCAGGTAAACGGTACGGGCTTAAAATTTTCCCTTAAAAAACAAAGCCAGTATTACCTGGCTTCATTCAGTTTGGGTGCTCACTTGTATAATATTATTTTGTATTTCGAGTATGGCTTTAAACCAATTTATCCTTATTTTTAACGATAACTAAAATACAAACTTTTTTACTTACACATTTAATAAGGCAGCGTTCTTGCCCCTTAAAACCTTTAAAAAAGCAAATAAAAAATACCTTTAAATTACCACTATGTAACTTTTAAAACGTAAACCTAATGCCTAAGCCAATATCGCCACTGTAAAAACCCGAGTTGGGGGAAATTTGAAATGTAGGTATCCAATCTAACGATAGGTTAATTGGAGCGTCTTTAAATTTATAATCTAAGCCCAAAACACCATTTAAACCCAAATATACATCACCTTTAAATCCTTTGGCTTTGGCCGAGCCAATAGAACCACCACCACCATAATACCAAGTTAAACCTGCTGCACCCTTTATAGGATTATAAACTTCGTACAAGGCAGTTAAGTTGGCGTACGAAAAGTTATCGTTACTTCTAAAGTTACCGATTAGTTCAAGCATGGCATTATTTTTTAAGCCTGTTTTAAACGAAACACCGTTGGCGTTGCCAAATCGTCCGCCAATAGCATTTTTGTAATTTTGTGCATTTGCATGGCTAATAGTTAGGGTTAATAGTGCCGAAACTACAAAGAGTGTAAAAGTTAATTTTTTCATAATACATTATATTTAGTACACACAAATGTAAAAACATTGTTGTAAAGAATATATTTTTTAAACTACATTGGTTTTGTTAATTATATACCTTTACCACTCAAATGTAATTCACTAGCCAAGCTAAGTATAATTAAATTACAATGCCTACCAGTTAATATTTACATTTGTGTTTACAAAATAATAGCTAACAACAAACTAAATATCTTATATAAAATTTATTTATACTAATATTTGAACCATATTTTTACAATATAAAATTAGCATCAAACATCACACAAAAACCAACTAGTGAATATATTAGATAAAATAGTAGCCCGTAAAGCACAAGAAGTAGCCCAAGCTAAAGCAAAAACAAGCGTACAAACATTAGAAAAACAAAAATATTTTAGCCGCGAAACCTACGCATTAAAAGCTTTTTTACTTGATGCTACTAAAACAGGTATTATTGCCGAGTATAAGCGAAAATCTCCCTCCAAGGGGATAATAAACAATTTTTCGACTGTTGAGGAAGTAACCACAGGCTATGCCAAAGCTGGCGCATCGGCTTTATCGGTTTTAACCGATATTGATTTTTTTATGGGTAACCCCGATGATGTGCTATCTGCTAGGGCTGTAAATAATATACCTATATTAAGGAAAGAGTTTATTATTGATGAATACCAAATTATTGAAGCCAAGGCTTTAGGTGCCGATATTATTTTATTAATAGCCGCCATATTAACGCCACAGCAAATTACGCAATTCGCTAAACTAGCCCAAAGTTTAGGCCTAAGCACCTTGTTAGAGGTACACGACCGTGTAGAGCTTGAGCGAAATTGTAACCCATACCTTGATGTAATAGGCGTTAACAACCGTAATCTTAAAGATTTTTCGGTAAGTGTAAATACCAGCCTAAAGCTTGCGCCACATATTCCCAAAGAGTTTTTAAAAATATCAGAAAGTGCCATTAGCGATTTCGAAACTATTAATTTACTTAAAAAGGCTGGATTTAATGGGTTTTTAATTGGCGAAAACTTTATGAAAACCCAAAACCCTGGTAAAGCAATGCAAGATTTTGTAGCTTCGTTTTAGGCCTTTTTGCAACCATTAATTTTACTTTACTATAAATTATATCGGCAAAGCCCTATTTTGAATAAGTATAAATAAATACTATTTTGCGTTTTTAATTAATACATGAAACTATCGCAGTTAAAAATAGGCCAAACAGGTATTATCAAAGAATTTACCGATTTGGCCATGTCGGTAAAGTTAATGGAAATGGGCTGTTTGCCAGGCGAACAAATTAAACTTAACCGTGTAGCCCCTTTGGGTTGCCCTATAGCCGTTTCGGTGGCGGGCTATCAATTAAGCTTGCGCAAAAGAGAAGCTGCTACCATCGAATTATTTTAGCCATTGCTTACTTACATTGCCTTAAAGCCATAAAATTACTATGAAAAGCAACCTTAAAGTAGCATTGTTAGGAAACCCAAATACAGGGAAATCTACGTTGTTTAATTTGCTTACGGGGCTTAACCAAAAAATAGGAAATTTTGCTGGAGTTACGGTTGATAAAAAATCGGGTTTTTGTAAATTGCCCGATGGCCAAACAGCCGAAATTATAGATTTGCCAGGTACTTATAGCCTTTACCCCAAAAGTGCCGATGAAGGAATTGTTTTAGAAATACTTACTTATAAAGATAATCCATCGTTCCCCGATTTAATTATCGTAGTGCTTGATGCTACCAACTTAAAACGTAATCTGTTGTTATACACCCAAATTGCCGATTTACAAATCCCCGTAATTATTGCCCTAAACATGATTGATTTGGCCGATAAAAGTAGTATCAAAATTGATATTAACGTACTAGCCAAACGCTTAAACGTACCCATTGTAGCACTCGCCGCCCGAAAAAATATAGGCATTACCGAAATAAAAAAAGCAATACTTCACCGTTCAACTATTGCGCTTCAAAATCCTACAATTGCGGTAGAAAGCATTGCACCCGAACTAATTGCCAAAATCGGCCTTGAGCTAAAAATTAAAAACCCTTACATAGCCTTACATACCGTACATCAACACCATAACTTAAAACACCTTAATAAAAGCCAACATTTACTTATCGAAGACGTAAAAAAACAATATCATTTTCACGCTCAAAAAGCGCAAGCTGCCGAAACTATTGCCAGGTATAATTATATAAACGATGTGTTGGCCGATACCGTAAAATATCCCGCCATAGCGTTAGAAGAAAATATAAGCAATAAAATAGACCACTTGCTTACCCACAAAGTATGGGGTTTGGTAATTTTTTTGGCTATTTTATCGGCCATTTTTCAATCTATTTTTTCGTGGGCAAGTTACCCAATGCAACTAATAGAAAATGCTTTTGTGGGCTTAGAAAGTATCAGCCACAGCTACTTACCTAAAGGGGCATTAACCAATTTACTGGTCGATGGGGTTTTGGCAGGCCTAAGTGGTGTATTTGTTTTTATCCCACAAATAGCCCTATTGTTTGCCTTTATTGCAGTTTTGGAGGATACAGGTTATATGGCCAGAGTTACATTTATGATGGATAAGCTGATGCGAAAGGTAGGGCTAAACGGAAAATCGGTAGTGCCACTTATTGGTGGCTTGGCTTGTGCCGTACCTTCAATAATGAGTACCCGCACCATCGAAAACTGGAAAAATCGTATCATCACCATTATGGTAACGCCACTTGTAAGTTGTAGTGCTAGGCTGCCTATTTATACTTTATTAATAGCCTTGGTGGTACCCAATAAATATGTATTAGGCATTATAAACCTGCAGGGCTTAGTATTAATGGCCATGTATGTTTTAAGTATGCTAATGGCTATTGTAGTGGCTTGGGTTATGAAAAAAATTATCAGAAGCCGCGAGCAGGGTTATTTTATTATGGAATTGCCAGTGTACCGTATGCCTCGTTGGCACAATGTGGGCATTACTATGTACGAAAGTGTAAAAAGTTTTGTTACTCAAGCGGGCAAGGTTATAATTGCTATTGCTATAATATTGTGGGTGTTGGCATCGTATGGGCCGGGTAACACTTTTAATACTATTGATAATAAATACCATAGCCTAGCATTTAAAAATATAGGTGTTGATGAAATAAATAAACAAAAAGCCGCTGAAAAACTTGAGCACTCGTATGCAGGTGTATTGGGTAAAAGCATCGAACCGGCTATTAAACCTTTGGGTTTTGATTGGAAAATTGGCATTGCTTTAATTACTTCGTTTGCTGCCCGTGAGGTTTTTGTAGGTACTATGGCTACCCTTTATTCGGTAGATGGTGATGATACCAAAACCGAACCTGTACGCCATAAAATGGCACAAGCCCGCAATGCCCAAACGGGCCAATTGGTATTTACTACGGCTACGGCATTTTCGTTAATGATATTTTACGCCTTTGCTATGCAATGTATGAGCACAATGGCGGTAGTGTACCGCGAAACTAAAAATATAAAATGGCCTATTATACAATTTGTGTACATGTTATTATTGGCTTATGGATGTAGTTTTTTGGTGTACCAAGTTTTGAAGTAAAATAATGATATAAAGGGCAAATGGAGCTGTACTTAAAATGGCTAGAAAATACGAAAAACAAGAAGACGAAAATAGTCCAATTGGTTTAATTCTTTGTGCCGAAAAAAGCCACGAACAAGTAGAATTGTTAGAAATGCACAAAGACGGAATTATGGTAGCCGAATATTATACAGATTTGCCGCCAAAAAAAGAATTGGAAAAAAAACTGCATGCTTTAATAATTGAAGTAAAACATCGATTAAAAAACAGAAAACAATTAGTTATATGACATTTAGGCTCGAGTGCTCACTTAATTATCTATATATTATTTTTAAACGTACTATTCCCCTCCACTGCCAATAAATAATAGCCCTTACCAATGCCCGACCATAATATAAACATATTAGAAAAATATATTCCCGAAGCTGCTGCACCATGTATAGCACAATGGATAAACGACTACAAATGCCAATTTAAGATATCGAGAAGCCGAAGCACAAAACTTGGCGATTATACCCCACCACAACAAGGAAAGGGGCATAAAATATCGGTAAACCATAACCTTAACAAATACGCATTTTTGGTTACTACCGTACACGAATTTGCCCATTTACATACCTGGAACCAGCACCAAAATAAAGTACCACCCCACGGGGCCGAGTGGAAAGCCAATTTTAAAACCTTGATGCATCCATTTTTTGTATTAGATGTTTTTCCGCCCGATTTAAAAAAAGTAATTGTACAATATTTACAAAACCCAGCTGCCTCAAGCTGTTCGGATATAAGCCTACTAAAAGCCCTAAACCAACACAATATAAACGAACAACCAGTTTTTACCGTAGAAAGTTTACCCTTAAATAGCCTGTTCGAGTTTAAGCCTGGTAAGGTATTTAAAAAAACAGAACGCGTAAGAAAACGCTATAAGTGTATTGAGGTTTCAACAAACTTGGTATATTTATTTAGCCCATTGGCCGAGGTTAAACCGCTGAAAACTAACGAATAGTTTTTTTAATTTTTAATTTTGAATTAAAAATTTACTTTTATATTAGCAACCGTGAAAAAGCTAACCGCAATTTTATTCCTAAGCCTATTTGTTTTTAACCTTTTGGGTTTAAAACTGGTTTACTTTGTGTTGCAACAAAATGCCGATAGCCAATTTATGGTTTTGGTAGATAACAAGCAATTTGATAGCCGAGATTTAATCGAAATAACAATACCCAACCCCATACCTTACACCAAGGCTTCGGCTAATTTTGATAGGGTTGATGGCGAGATAAATTATAAAAACAAAGTTTACAAATACGTTTACCGCAAAATATCCGAAAACTATATTCGCATTTTATGCCTGCCCGATGCTAAAAAAACAGGGCTTAAGCAAGCGCAACAAAAATTTGAACGCAACGCCAACAATGCTGGGCAAGCAACAAAATCAAACAAACAAAGCAATAGCACAGTAAAAGTAAACCTAAGCGATTTTGATTATACACAATGCCTATTTTTGTTTAAAAACAGCGAAATTAATATCCACAAAAACCTATTTCCCGATAATTTTAAATTAAAAACACAAGCACAAAAAGTAGCTTTGCTACCGCCCGAAAATATAGTAGCAAACCCTATTGTATAATATATTTTTTGTGTAACACAAAGCAGGTAAAGCCTTGGCTTATACGCTGTTTTTAAATCTTAAATTTTAATGAAATTTCTTAAAAAAAATAATGGCAAGCATTTGCTAATGCTTGCTATATGCGGCTTTACCATCATCGCCGCCAAGGCACAAACCGAAACCGATGCCTTAATGATGAAGCAAAATGAACTGTGTATAGCAGGTGTTTACGCCCACAACAGCTGGTCCAATTACTGGGAAGGTACGCTAAAACGTAACAATGCAAATATAGGTAGCGTAACCTCTAACGAGTACCATTTAATGGGAAACTACGGTATAAAAAACAACTTAAACGTGATGTTTAATGTACCTTATATTACCACCAAAGCCAGTGCAGGTACGCTAAGTGGCTTGCATGGTTTCCAAGATATTAGCTTTGCTATAAAATGGAAACCGCTATCAAAAAAAATGGGTGCGGGTAATTTGGGCGTGTTTTTGGGTACAGGTTTTAGTACCCCTTTAAGCAATTATGTGGCCGATTTTCAGCCCCTATCTATTGGTATGGGCAGTACCAATTTTAATGGTCGCCTTACGGTTGATTATTTAGTAAAACGATTTTTTGTAACCCTAAGCAGCGCATATATACGCCGTAGCAATATTAAAATTGATAGAACCACCTACTTTACCGATAGGCAAATACAATCAAACCAAGTGGCAATGCCCGATATGTTGCAATTTAATTTTGGCACAGGTTACCGCTATGGCCGAACCATTGCCGAAATTTCGCTGGCTAATATGACCTCGCTAAACGGGTTTGATATGCGCCGAAACGATATGCCTTTTCCTAGCAACCGCATGAATGCCACTATGGTGGGAGGTAATATCAAATATAATTTAGCCAAACTACCAGCCCTTACTTTGCAAGGTGGTGCTAGCCATGTAGTAGCAGGCCGCAATTTTGGACAAAACACCAATATTAACGCTGGCTTGTTATACATTATCAATTTTAAAAAATCTAAAAACTAAAACGATGAAAAAATTTAACGCTTTTATATATACACTCCTTTTATTTACGGCCATATCTTGCAAAAAAGATATTATTGAACAAACCGAAGGCATAGCCGCCTTAAACCCTACCACCACCGATATAAATGCTGGCGATTGGAAAACAATTTTATTAAGCTCGGGGGCCGAAATTGCCGTACCCGCCCCATTACCCATTACTAACCCACTTTACATAGGCGAACTAAACGAAATAAAAGGCTTGCAACAAAATATTAGTAAAGACCAGCAAAAACAAATTACTTACTGGGCAGCTGGTGGCTTATTACGTTGGAACGAAATAATGCGAGAACTGGTGGCCAAATACAACCTGCCACCTTACCAAAACGAAGATGGTACTTACCCTTTTCCGCAAGCTAACAACCCTTTTGCCTACCCACTTTTCCCTTTCTCTAACCCGCCGTATGCGGCAAGGGCTTATGCCTATATTGCTGCTGCACAATACGATGCCTTGGTAGCTGCTTGGCATTATAAAAAAATGTACAATCGCCCAGCTCCGTACAAAAATACCACAGGCATTAATGCAATGGTTACCCCAACCGATTTACCAAGTTATCCATCCGAAGCGGCAGTAATAGCTGGCACAACAGCCGAAATGATGAAACTATTGTTTCCTACCGAGATTGCCAATATCGAGCAAAAAGCCGCCAGCCAACAGTTAAGTATGATGAGAGCAGGTGCCGCCACCCGTAGCGATATGCTAGCTGGCGAAGCACTTGGCCGAGCCGTAGCCCAAAAATTTATAGCCCGAGCAAGGCTTGATAAAACAGGTACTCCAGCAACAATAGGAAACCCAGATAGCTGGACAAAATTAACAGACAATGCCTTAAAATACAACTTAACGCCATGGGTGAGTTTAGAATCGCCCAAACGACCGCCCATGTTGCCCGGGTTTGGTAATGTAACGCCTATATTAATGCCTGCTAACGATTTAATTGCTTTACGCCCTGGCCCTCCGCCGGCATCTGGTAGCGCACAATTAAGCAAAGAAACACAAGAAATATATGATTTTGTGAAAAACCCAAGTCGCGAAAATATTAGAATTGCACATTTTTGGGCCGATGGTGTGGGCACTTACTCGCCCCCAGGCCACTGGAACGCTATTGCCGCCAAAGATTTTATAGCCCAAAACCTTAGCGAAGTAAAATGGAGCCGTAATATGGCTTTGTTAAATTTATGTATGATGGATGCTGCCATTATCACATGGGATACCAAATATTTTTATTTTAACGCTCGCCCTTGCCAAGTAAACCCTGCTATAAAAACATTTACTGGTACGCCAAATTTCCCAGCTTATATATCAGGTCATTCCACATTTAGTGCCGCGGCGGCAACGGTTTTGGGTTATTTAACTCCTGCCCGAGCAGCCGATTATAACAATATGGCCAACGAAGCTTCACGATCACGTTTAGTAGCTGGCATACATTTCCGTAGCGATTGTGAGGAAGGGTTAAAGGTTGGAAAAAAAGTAGGCGATTATTTTGTAGCCCGAGGTAAAACCGACGGTGCGCAATAGAACACTTTTTAAAATGCGGTGTTACCTTGCATTAAAAGCACACACCGCATTTTGAAATTTTATGGTACAAATAGCTCTCTTCAATAAAATATAAAATTTTTAAAACTAATTTAGTTTGTAGTTTTATTTATCAAAAGCTAACATTTGGTTCGCACAATTAAGAAAAATAGTTGCTTTATTGTTTCCTTTTAAGATATTTTGATTAAAATTGAACTCTTAGAGTTTCTAATACAAATTATACTAAATATCTTAACATTACAGATGAAAACTTTGGCCGATAATTTTTTAGATACAACTGGGGTTAAAGCATTTGATTTAAACCACCGAAAAATTATAAATAACAATATTGGCAAATATGATATTGCAGTAAAACGTGGTCTATCAAGGCTTGATAACCTCGAACACGTAAAAAAGAAAGCCCACGTAATAAAGTGGAAAGTGATAGAAAATTTAGACAAGTATTTGCCCGAGTTTGAAGCAAATTTTATGAAACGGGGCGGAAAAGTTATTTGGGCAAATAACAGCCAAGAAGCCAACCAAGCAATTTTAGAAATCACAAAAAAAGCAAATGCTAAAACAGTAATTAAATCTAAATCAATGGTTACCGAAGAAATTCATTTAAACGAATTTTTAGAAAACCATAAAATCGAATCGTTAGAGTCGGACTTGGGCGAATACATAGTGCAATTATTGGGGCAAAAACCCTACCACATTGTTACGCCTGCCATGCACCTAAGTAAAGATGATATAGCCAAACTTTTTAATCAAAAATTTGGCACCCCTATTGATGCTACTCCGCAACAGCTTACCCTTAAAGCTAGAGAGTTGCTACGCGATAAATACCTAAGTGCCGATGTAGGCATAACTGGTGCAAACTTTTTAATAGCCGATACGGGCGGCGTGTGCATTACCGAAAACGAAGGAAATGCCCGCTTAACCACCACTTTCCCCAAAATACATATTGCCATAGTAGGTATCGAAAAAATTATACCTACAACTGCAGATTTAGATTTGTTTTGGCCAATGTTAGCAACCCATGGTACAGGGCAAAACTTAACGGTTTACAATACCATATGCAATGGGCCAAGGCAAGCCAACGAAACCGACGGCCCCGAGGAAATGTATGTAATTTTGTTAGACAATGGGCGTAGCGATTTATTAGCTCAAAAAGACCAACGTCAGGGCTTATATTGCATACGCTGTGGTGCTTGCCTTAATGCATGCCCTATTTATAAAAACATTGGTGGCCATAGCTACGAAACTACCTATAGTGGCCCCATAGGTTCTATTATTACGCCACACTTAAAAGGTATCGATAACTTTAAGCACCTTAGCTACGCATCAAGCCTTTGTGGAAAATGTAGCGAAGTATGCCCTGTTAAAATTGATATTCATAAAATGTTATTGCTT
Organism: Sphingobacteriales bacterium; assembly: GCA_004293485.1. Lineage (GTDB taxonomy): Bacteria > Bacteroidota > Bacteroidia > Sphingobacteriales > Sphingobacteriaceae > Pseudopedobacter. The sequence continues at coordinate 92,832 of RDYW01000031.1, forward strand.
AATAGGAGAGATGCGGTTAAAAAAAACTTCACTTCACATACCGAAAAAATAGGGTGGTATGTAGCTTCTAAGGCACTAAATAATCGTAAATGGATGGATTATTTTAGCGGTAAAACCAAAAATTTTTTCATTAAATATTTATTTAAAAAAACTTGGGGCAAAAAAAGAAGTTTGCCCAAAATAGCCGACAAATCTTTTAGTAAGCAATGGAAAGAAGGTAAATAAACACAAAAGCCTTTTTGCTTCATCCATTTTAGTTTATTTAGTAAAGCATTATCCGAACTTTAAAATATTAATATAGTTTTTTTCTTAAAAACTAATAAAAAGGATAAACTAATTAGAGCCAAATATAGTAGTAACTTCAAACAGTTAAAGGGTTTATATATAAAAACGTATTTACTGTTGCCAAAGCACCAAAGCTACCGCTACTTGTATTAATAAAATGCAATATTTAATTGGGGGCTACTGTTGCCTCTCCAGTTATACCTACACCAAGCAGCTATCTAACCACTACACATGTTAAAAATAAAGCTTCACTCATCATTAAGAATTGTTCTAAATTAGATTATTGCTCCAAGCATAAATAATTTGTTAATAAATTGCGACTTTGTTTTAAAATCATAAAAATCATTTAACATTATAAAAACAACTACTTATTTAAAATAGATGAGCAATATTAAAGCAATAAACCTACCTTCCATTAAAAATTTAACACAAGCCAGCAAAGCATAAAAAATATGGGACGCAAATTATTATTAGAACATATAAACGTACCCGGCATAAATACTTTGGCCGTTTATAAAGAAAAAGGCGGTTACCGAGCGGTAGAAAAAGCGTTAAAAACAATGAGTACCGATGATGTTGTGGAGGAAGTAAAAAAATCGGGTTTGCGTGGCCGTGGTGGTGCAGGTTTCCCTACCGGGATGAAGTGGAGCTTTTTAGCCAAGCCCGAAGGTGTAGCCCGCTACTTAGTTTGCAACGCAGATGAAAGCGAACCTGGTACTTTTAAAGACCGTTATTTAATGACGCACATTCCTCACGCCTTAATTGAGGGAATGATTGTAGGCAGCTATGCCTTAGGCGCAAACGTAAGCTATATATATGTACGTGGCGAAATGATGCCACAAATTAGAATTTTAGAAAAAGCCATTGCCGAAGCAAAAGCAGCTGGCTATTTGGGTAAAAATATTTTAGGTACAGGTTACGATTTAGAACTGTACGTACAACCCGGCGGCGGTGCTTATATATGTGGCGAAGAAACCGCTTTGTTAGAATCGCTAGAAGGTAAACGTGGCAATCCACGTATTAAACCTCCTTTTCCAGCTATTGCTGGATTGTATGGTTGCCCAACGGTGGTAAATAATGTAGAATCTATTGCTGCCGTAGTACCCATTATTAACAACGGTGGCGACGAATATGCCAAAACAGGCATTGGTCGCTCCACAGGTACAAAACTAATTTCGGCATCGGGTAATATCAATAAACCAGGCGTTTACGAAATTGAGTTAGGCATAACCGTAGAAGATTTTATTTATAGTGATGAATATTGCGGCGGCATAGCCAAAGGAAAAAGACTAAAAGCGGTGGTTGCTGGTGGTTCATCGGTACCGGTTTTACCCGCCAACTTAATTTTAAATACCGTAAACGGCGAAAAACGTTTAATGAGCTACGAAAGCCTTGCCGACGGTGGTTTTGTAAGTGGTACAATGTTAGGTTCGGGAGGTTTTGTGGTGTACGATGAAGACCAATGTATGGTGCGCAATACTTGGAATTTTGCCCGTTTTTACCACCACGAAAGTTGTGGCCAATGTTCGCCTTGCCGCGAGGGTACAGGCTGGATGGAAAAAGTTTTACACCGTTTAGAGTACGGCCACGGCAAAATGAGCGATATGGATTTATTGGTTGATGTTTCTAAAAAAATAGAAGGAAACACCATTTGCCCATTGGGCGATGCCGCAGCTTGGCCAGTAGCAAGTGCCATACGTCATTTTAGAGAAGAGTTTGAGTATCACGTACAACAACCTGTTTTAGCATTAACGCAAAACTTTGGGATTGGGAAGTATGCGGATGCGTTGCCGGAGTTGGTTAGTTAAGTTAAAATATATAAGATAAACAGTTTAATTTGTATATGCCTGCAATACTCGAAACTCTTGTTAAATTAATAACCATTGCAGGTATTGTTATAGCTGTTTTTACATATCTTAAAAACACTAAATTATCCCAAGCAAAATGGTTAAGCGAGTTGTTCGAAAAGTTTTATGAAAAAGAAACGTATAAAGAAGTACGACTTTTAATAGATTATAAAACAGCACAATACCAAAATTTAATAAACAGTATTAAGGCAGATACCGAACCCGAATTACAAGAAAAATTAGTTGATTACCTAAATTTTTTCGAATTTATCTCAACGCTAAATGTAGAAAAGCAATTAAGCTTAAGGCAAATAAATTTAGTGTTTGGTTATTACATTAACGCAATCAGCCAAAGCGAAGAAATAATGGATTTTATAAAAAAATCGGGCTTTCAAAATTTACCAGACTTGATTAGAAGTATGAATAATTTAAGGAGTAATTAATTATGGAGCATTTATTTGTTTATGGCACCTTATTAAATCATTTTAAACACGATACTTTATTATCTATTGAAAAGTTTTTAAAATTTAAAAGCAATGGATACTTAAAAGGTAAACTATACGATTTGGGCGAATACCCAGCTGTTGTAGAGGATGCTGACACGTTAGAAAAAGTAAAGGGAGAAGTATATTTAATTAATAATCCTGAAAAGGTATTTAATATTTTAGATGAATACGAGGGTGTTAATGATGTTGAAGCCGAATACAAGAGAAAAAAAAAGGTAGTAACACTAAACGAGGGAAAAAACATTAAAAGTTGGGTTTATGTGTATAAAAAACAAATTGAACCTAATTTAAAAAAGATTGTGGGTGGCGATTATGTTAGTTTTATGAAGAATAAAATATAAAAAAATTGCGATTTAAAGTTTTTATAAAATATGGAGAACATTAAAAATACAGAAACTGCAATTAAAGATTTTGAGGCCGTACAGTTTATGAGGTATGAGCGTGATAAAATAAGCAATGATGTTAAGGATATGGATTTTGAACAAATAAAAAAGTATTTAAAAAAAGAAGTGCCGAGTTTCAAAGTCAAATAAAATAGTTGTAATTTTAAAATAATGGTATCACAATTTGTGACACCATCAAAACATTTAAAGCGATAAATAAAAACTAGCAATAAAAATGATTGCTGTTGTTTTTGAACAAAAAAATTAAAAAATTCTAAGGTCACAAATTGCAACCTTAGAATAAAAATGTTTTAAACAATGGATTAAGATATATCTATAATCCCGAATGAGATAATTATTAATAAAATTTATCTGTTTAGAGGAGTTAAGGTAATGATGGATGTAGATTTAGCTGAAATATTTGGTGTTGAAACTAAACATCTTAAAGAGCAAGTTAGAAGAAATATAAATCGTTTTCCCGAGCATTTTATGTTTGAGTTAACAAAAGAAGAAAATGAAGTTCTAAGGTCGCAATTTGCGACCTTAGAAACTGGAAAATATTCGAAATACCTACCATTTGCATTTAGCGAACACGGTATTTTGCAAAGTCAAACGTTTTAAAAAGTACAAGAGCGGTTGAAGTGAGTATTAAAATTATAGATGTGTTTGTGCAACTTAGAACAATGGTTTTAAGTAACACACAACTACGTTTAGAAATAGAAAAAATAAAGAAAAAAGTAGATAATCAAGATAAAAACATTGAAGTTATTTTCAAATATTTTGATGAATTGTTAGAACAAAAACAAAAGCCGAGGCAACAAATAGGGTATAAAAATTTCTGATAAGAAATAATATAATGAGTGATAAAATTAAAGTAACCATAGACGGTATTCCGGTAGAAGTATCTCCCGGAACAACTATACTAAATGCAGCAAGGCAAATAGGTGGCGATATTGTGCCGCCAGCAATGTGCTATTATTCTAAACTAGAAGGTAGTGGCGGCAAGTGCCGTACTTGTTTGGTAAAAGTGAGCAAAGGCTCCGATAAAGATCCTCGGCCTATGCCAAAACTTATTGCCAGCTGCCGTACAACGGTAATGGACGGTATGGAGGTGCAAAACATTACATCGCCCGAGGTAGTTGAAGCCCGCAAAGGTGTGGTAGAAATGTTACTGATTAACCACCCGCTAGATTGCCCCGTGTGCGACCAAGCCGGCGAATGCCATTTGCAAGATTTAGCTTTCGACCACGGCAGCCAAGCCACCCGTTACGAGTTCGACCGACGAACGTTTGACAAAATAGATATTGGCGATAAAATTCAATTGCACATGACACGCTGTATTTTATGCTACCGCTGTGTTTTTGTGGCCGACCAAATTACCAACACCCGCCTACACGGTATTTTAAACCGTGGCGACCATTCCGAAATTTCAACCTACATATCTAAAGCGGTGGACAACGATTTTTCGGGAAACGTAATTGATGTGTGCCCAGTAGGTGCATTAACCGATAAAACCTTTAGGTTTAAAAACCGTGTGTGGTTTACCAAACCTGTTGAAGCACACCGCAATTGCCCTACGTGTACTGGTAAAGTAACCCTTTGGTATAAAGGAAACGAGGTGCTAAGGGTAACAGGCCGTAAAGATACCTACGGCGAAGTAGCCGATTTTATTTGTAATACTTGCCGTTTCGATAAAAAAGCAACAAGCGATTGGGTGATAGAAGGCCCTACAAAAGTTGCCCGTACATCGGTAATTAACAGCAACCATTACGATACTTTGCAACCGTTACCTGTAATTAAAAAGAATTTGGTGCTTATGGCAGCCAATAAAGTTGAATTTGAAAAAGCCGTAAAATAGTAATGGAACTCGCATTTTTAATAGAAAAAGTTGCCGTAGTGGTAATATTGTTTGTACTAACGCTAACCATAGCCGCTTACAGCACCCTGGCCGAACGTAAAGTTGCCGCCTTTTTACAAGATAGGGTAGGCCCCGATAGGGCCGGACCTTTTGGCGTTTTCCAACCCCTTGCCGATGGTGGTAAAATGTTTTTTAAGGAAGAAACTACACCCAATGGCGCCAACAAATGGCTGTTTATTGCCGGCCCATCTTTGGCTTTGCTCACCTCGTTTTTGGGGAGTGCCGTTATCCCGTGGGGGCAGCCCATTAATTTTTTTGGTAGGATAGTTCCGCTTCAAGTTACCGATATTAATGTAGGCATTCTTTATATTTTTGGCGTAGTATCGTTAGGCGTTTACGGCATTATGATAGGTGGCTGGGCATCAAACAACAAATATTCGCTAATGGGAGCGGTACGTGGCGCATCGCAAAATATCAGTTACGAAATTGCTATGGGCTTATCTATCATAGCTTTACTATTGGTTACCAACTCGCTTAGTTTTAAAGTAATTGCCGAGCAACAACACGGCATCAACTGGAATTTTTGGTACCAGCCTTTAGGTTTTTTGATTTTTTTAGTCTGCGCTTTCGCCGAAACTAACCGTGTGCCCTTTGATTTACCCGAGTGCGAAACCGAGCTAATTGGCGGTTACAATACCGAATATTCGGGCTTTAAAATGGGTGCTTATATGTTTGCCGAATACATCAATATGTTTGTATCGTCGGCCGTTATGGCCACCCTATATTTTGGCGGTTACAATTACCCAGGTATGGATTTTGTGAACCAACATTTAGGCACAACTTGGGGGCCGCTAGTAGGCGTAGCCGTTTTGTTAGGTAAAATATTGGCCTTCATTTTCTTTTTTATGTGGGTGCGCTGGACAGTGCCACGTTTCCGGTACGACCAGCTGATGAACCTAGGATGGAAAATCCTCATCCCATTAGCCATAGCCAACATTGTAATAACGGCTTGTGTAATTACATTTTTTGATAAATTTTAAAATATTTTTTCCCTTTCGGGGGATGCTAAAAACATACAAATGGAATCGTTAAGCGGAAGAAAAAAAGTTTTAGAACAAAAACCAATGACCTTTATGGAGCGCATTTATTTGCCTGCCATTTTTAAAGGTATGGGCATAACTTTTATGCACATGTTCAAGAAAAAAGAAACTACCTATTACCCCGAACAAGAACGTGAGTTTTCGGAAAACTGGCGTGGTATGCACTCGCTAAAGCGGGATGAAAACGGCAAAGAACGCTGCACCGCCTGTGGTTTATGTGCGCTAAGTTGCCCCGCCGAAGCTATTACAATGACATCAGCCGAAAGGCAAAAAGGCGAAGAACACCTTTATCGTGAAGAAAAATACGCCGCCGTTTACGAAATTAATATGTTGCGTTGCATTTTTTGCGGCCTTTGCGAAGAAGCTTGCCCTAAAGAAGCCATTTATTTAGATGGCCCAATTGTACCATCGGAGTTTTTACGTAAAGATTTTATTTACGGAAAAGATAAACTGGTGGAATTATCTATCACCGACCTAGAAGCCCAAAAAGGTGTTTTAGCATAATCGCAATTGGATGTATAAATGTTTAGACAAAAATTTTACCTTTGCCCATCAAAATTTAGGCAATATTTTTTATCATAATTAAATGATTTTATTTTACCTCGTTTCGCTTTTAACAATCACGTTTTCGTTGTTGGTAATTTTTACCAAAAACCCCATTTATAGCGTATTGTATTTAATAGCCACATTTTTTACGTTTACCATTCACTACGTTTTATTAAACGCCCAATTTTTGGCGGTGGTAAATTTTATTGTGTATATGGGAGCCATAATGGTGCTGTTTCTTTTTGTTTTAATGTTAATGAATTTAAACAAAGAAACCGAGCCAATGAAATCAACCCTTATAAAAATTATTGCTGTAATTGCTGGCGGTAGTTTGCTGGTAACTTTAATAGGTTCGTTTAAACAACTAGACGCACTGGGCATAAGCACCATAAATAAACCCGAAATTGGCTTGGTAGAAAACCTAGGCAAAGTGCTTTTCAGCGATTTTTTATTGCCTTTCGAGGTATCATCAATATTACTGTTATCGGCTATGGTGGGTGCAGTATTATTAGCTAAAAAAGATAAAACAGATAATGGATAATTTTGTAAGCAGCATACAAACTGTACCGCTAAACCACTACTTAATTTTAAGTAGTATAATTTTTACGATTGGTGTTATTGGCGTATTAATCCGCAGAAATGCGATTATCATTTTTATGTCGGTAGAGTTGATGTTAAACGCTGTAAACCTGTTACTAACGGCATTTTCGGCTTATTATGGCGATGCTGCTGGGCAGGTTTTTGTGTTTTTTATTATGGCTTTGGCTGCCGCCGAAGTAGCCGTAGGTTTGGCCATAATTGTAATGGTTTACCGCAATACCAGTTCGGTAGATATAAATATTTTAAACAGATTGAAGTGGTAATTTTTGTTGCACAATGATAAATTTAGCGTGGTTAATTCCAATATTTCCTTTACTTGGTTTCGTTATCAACGGATTAGGTAGAAACCTTTTCCCAAAATTTGTAATTGGTGCATTGGCCACTTTGGGCGTAATGTTACCTTTTACCATAAGTTTGGGCATATTTTTTGAATTTACTGGCCCCGAAGCCGTAATTATTCCCCTTTTCGATTGGATAAAGGTAGGTAGCTTAAACATCCCTTTTTCGTTCCAAATAGACCAGTTAAGCATTTTAATGTTGTTGATTATAACGGGTATAGGTTCGTTAATACATATATATTCAATGGGTTATATGAGCCACGATGCTGGCTTTGGTAAGTTTTTTGCCTACCTCAACCTGTTTATTTTCTTTATGTTATTGCTGGTTTTGGGCTCAAACTATATCATTATGTTTATAGGTTGGGAGGGCGTAGGTTTATGTTCGTACCTATTAATTGGTTTTTGGTACACCAATGGCGCTTACGCCGATGCTGCCAAAAAAGCCTTCATTATGAACCGCATTGGCGATTTAGGTTTTTTAATTGGCGTATTTTTAATAGTTACCACTTTTGGTTCGGCTACTTTTGCTGATATTTTTCCGCAAGCACAAAACATAGTTTCGGGCGATGCTACTTTAACCTTAATTACCATTTTATTGTTTATTGGTGCAACGGGTAAATCGGCACAGTTGCCACTATTTACTTGGCTACCCGATGCAATGGCAGGGCCAACCCCAGTTTCGGCATTAATACACGCCGCCACAATGGTAACGGCTGGTATTTATATGATAGCCCGTTCAAATATTTTGTTCACATTATCGCCAATAACGCTAAGTATTATTGCGGTGGTAGGTTTGTCAACAGCCATTGTAGCAGCCATCATCGCGTTAACGCAAACCGATATTAAAAAAGTTTTGGCTTATTCTACCGTATCGCAATTGGGCTATATGTTTTTAGGATTAGGCGTAGGTGCTTATACAGGTGCATTTTTCCACGTATTAACCCACGCATTTTTTAAAGCCTTATTGTTTTTAGGCGCAGGGTCGGTTATACACGCTATGAGTAACGAGCAAGATATGCGCAATATGGGCGGCTTACGTAAAAAACTACCCATTACTTTTATTACTATGTTTTTAGGCACATTGGCTATTGCTGGTTTGCCTCCTTTTGCAGGATTTTTCTCTAAAGACGAAATTTTGGCCCACGTGTACGAGCATAACCAACTGCTATGGGCAATAGGTGTTTTAGGCGCAATGCTTACGGCATTTTATATGTTTAGAATGTTGTTTTTAACCTTTTGGGGGAGTTTTAGAGGAACAAAAGAACAAGCACACCATTTACACGAATCGCCATTTTCGATGACTTTCCCTTTAATTGTTTTGGCAGTATTATCGGTAGTGGGTGGTTTTATAGGCGTACCCGAAGTATTACACGGACATAATTGGTTGGCTTCTTATTTAGCCCCAATATTTGAAGCCAGCAATGCCAAAATGGAAGCTGGCGTATTAAGCCACAGCACCGAATATGCTTTAATGGCTGTTTCGGTAGGCGGAGTTGCAATAGCCATAATTTATGCAAGCATCCGTTATGTAAGCAAAGCACACGTACCCGCTTTAGATAGCCAGCCAAAATCGGCCTTAGCCAACCTTAGCTACAATAAATTTTATTTTGATGAATTTTATAACGCCATTATCCAAAAACCATTGGATATTTTATCCAACTTTTTTTATAAAATTGTGGATAAAGCAGGTATAGATGGCTTGGTAAACGGCTTAGGCACAGGCTCGCAAGAGGCAAGCAAAACATTTAGGTTGTTACAAAGCGGCAATGTAGGTTTCTACATTTTTGCAATGGTTATAGGTATAATTAGCGTGTTGTTATATAGCTTATTTTAATTTTAAGGTTAGCGATAAATAAAATAGATGAACGTATTGATTTTAATTTTTATGCCCCTATTGGGTGCGCTGCTAGCCTTAGTAGCCAAAAACTATGCTAAGCAAACGGCATTGCTATCATCGTTAGTAACCTTAGCGGTTGCAAGTTTTTTATTATGCGGCTTTACGCCCGATGCCAGCACACAATACTTGGTAAACTACCCTTGGATACCGCAAATGGGCATCAACTTTAAAGCCGGTATTGATGGCATAAGTATGCTAATGGTATTGCTTACGGCAGGTTTAGTCCCCATTATTATCTTATCAACTTTTAAACACAAATACGAAAACTCGAGTGCATTTTACGCTTTGGTTTTGTTTATGCAAAGCGGCTTGCTAGTAGTTTTTACCGCTTTAGATGGCTTTTTATTTTACATAGGTTGGGAAGCCGCCTTAATTCCTATTTATTTTATTTGCTCGTTATGGGGTGGCGAAAATCGCATACAAGTAAATATGAAATTTTTTATTTACACCATTGCTGGCTCGCTTTTTATGTTGCTAGGTATCATTTACCTGCATTTACAAACGCCTACCCACAGTTACGATATTGCCGATTTTTACGCTTTACAGCTAGATAGTCAAACGCAATCGTGGTTGTTTTGGTGTTTCTTTTTAGCCTTTGCTATTAAAATGCCCATCTTCCCGTTTCATACTTGGCAACCCGATACCTATACCGAAGCGCCAACGGCAGGTACCATGTTGCTATCGGGCATTATGCTAAAAATGGGTATTTATGGCGTAATAAGGTGGTTAATACCCGTGGTGCCTTTGGGCTTTCAACAATGGGGGCATCTAGCCATAATTTTATCCGTCATTGGGATTGTGTATGCATCTATCATCGCGTTTACGCAAAAAGATATGAAACGTTTAATCGCCTATTCGTCTATAGCACACGTAGGTTTAATAGCCGCAGGTATTTTTGTATGGAATGCACAAGGCTTGCAAGGCGCAATGGTACAAATGATTAGCCACGGTATAAACGTGGTAGGTTTGTTTTTTATAGCCGATATCATCATCAATCGTACCCAAACCCGAGAATTAGCTTTGCTAGGCGGTGTTGCCAAACCTGCGCCAAAATTAGCCATTGCCTTTTTAATTATTACTTTGGGTACGGTAGCTTTGCCATTAACCAACGGTTTTATTGGCGAGTTTTTATTGCTAAACGGTGTGTACCAATATTGCATTTATTATGCCGCTGTGGCGGGATTAACCATCATTTTTGGCTCGGTGTATATGTTGCGCATGTACAAGGCAATTATGCAAGGCAATACCAATGATTTAACGGTAAACTTTAAAGATATTTCGGGAACAGAAATTGTTACTTTGTTTATCATCACGTTTTTAATTATTGTAATAGGCGTATATCCGCAACCTATTTTACACATTTCCGAAGCGGCCATCACTCATTTAATAGCAACTGTAAACGCAAAATTATAGACCCAAGGGTTTGTAATAAATAGATACAAAAATATGAATACCTTAATTGTAATATCGGTTTTAGCCCTTGTGGTGCTGTATTTAGGCTTGTTTAAAGCAGGTAAAAGCTTGCTGCCGGTATCGGTAATGGGTTTATTATTGGCCTTAGGTTTGGCTGTTGCCGAGTGGAATGTAAACCCTGCACCCATTTACAAAGGGATGATGTTGTTCGATAATTTTGCCATTGCGTTTTCGGCCATTACCATTTTGGGTACCATACTCATCTTATTATTATCAAAAAACTATTTCGAAAAAATTAGCGAACACGTAGCCGAATATTATACCATTATTTTGTTTGCCTTGGCAGGGATAATGGTAATGGTATCGTACCATAACCTATCAATGTTGTTTATTGGTGTCGAAATTATGAGCGTAAGTTTATACATATTGGCAGGTATAAAACGCCGAGATTTTGCCTCGAACGAAGCGGCATTAAAATATTTTTTAATGGGTGCTTTTTCTACTGGATTTTTGTTGTTTGGCATTACGCTAATTTATGGTAGCGCACATTCGTTTGATTTAGAAGTGATTAAACAATATGTTTTAAACAATGCCAATGGCGGCATAAGTCCAATGTTTTACACAGGTTTATCGCTTATACTTATAGGTTTGTGCTTTAAAATTGGTGCAGCACCTTTCCATTTTTGGACACCCGATGTGTATGAAGGTTCGCCAACGTTAATAACAGCCTTTATGAGCACCGTAGTAAAAACCGCAGGCTTTGCCGCATTTTTACGTTTGTTTATCACTTGTTTTGCCCCCCTTGCCGATTTTTGGGTACCCACCATCATTGTAATAACCGCCCTAACTTTATTTATTGGCAACATTACTGCACTGTACCAAAGCAGCTTTAAACGTATGTTGGCTTATTCTAGCATTTCACACGCTGGCTATATGTTGTTTGCCATTATAGGTTTAGGCAATGCAGCCATCAACGCTGTTTTGGTTTACGCCACGGCATACACCATAGCTTCCATTATTGCTTTTGCAGTATTAATTTTAGTAAAAAAACAAACCGGCAGCGATAATTACGAAGGCTTTAACGGCCTGGCCAAAAAGAACCCTTTTGTAGCTTTTACCTTAACTATTGCTATGCTATCCTTGGCAGGCATCCCGCTAACCGCAGGCTTTATAGGCAAGTTTTTTATGTTTTCATCCGCCGTAGCGCAATACCAAATATGGCTGGTGGTAATAGCCATTATAAACGCCATTATTGGCATATTCTATTATTTTAGAGTTATAGTGGCGATGTATTTTAAAGAAGGCAAAAACTTAATTTTAGCTACACCCATACAGTTTAGGTTTGTGTTGGCGGTGAGTGCAATTTTAACCTTAGTTTTTGGGTTATATCCAACTATAATTTCAGAGTTAATTTAAAACGATTTAAGCGATTTTATTTTCTAAATTTTATAAGTTGCAACTAAAATTATATTTTTTTACAGCTTTACAATTATGTATTACTTAAAGTGTAAATTTAATTAATACCAATTTATTGTATTAAATTGTGCAATAAAATTAATAACCTCGAAAATTTAAAAGCTAAGCTTAAACTATAAAACCTAATACTTATGATTTATAGTTTTAGGTACAAAAATCAAATATAGGTTAGCAACCTTAAACATTGGTAACTTATATTATAAAAGCTGGTGTAATAGCATTAATTTAAATTGTTTTATAATTTAACCAACGGTATACTTTTTTTTACTTAAAGCAGCTATAAAATTTGGCTTTTAATTACAAATTTTATAGCTGCTTGCTTAAATATATTTTTGTGATGTAATAAATACCTGAATTTAAGATTTTAAACCCTAAATTATCACACTTTTAACGTGTGCGTAGCTTAATTACTTTTCGATTTTTCGCCTTGCAATAATTCCCATCGTTTTAATTCCTCGGGATCTACGTTTCGTTTTATACTGGTTTCGGCTGGTGGCGATAATTCAAAATACTGTACTTCGCCTGGTTTTAAGGTAAAATTTAGTGTGGTAATTTTATTTTTAGGAGTTAAGGTGTTAAACAAAAACAAAGGTTCGGAATGTGCTTTTAGTAAATCGAACTGGGTTGGGCTAAGGTTTTGCGGCCTGCCCATTACTTGCCACGTTTCCCAGGGGCTACCGTGGCCTATACCAATGGTTGTTTGTATTACATTTAAAGCAGTATCTGCACCGCTGGGTAATTGTACAGTGCCACTCCAACTTTTATGTTTTTTTATCTCTGGAAAATTTTGGTTCCAAAGCAATACTTTGGTTACGCTTTGTTCTTTAACTATAAAGCAGCCCGTACCTAAAGGTAAAGCATCATTAGGTTTTACGGTCATTACATTGCCTGTTAATTTGCGTAAAATTTTAAAGGCGTTAAAAGATGCTTTGGGTAATCCGTGTATGCTTATTAATCCATAAGTGCTCGAAAACGGACTATGTGGTATGCCTCCCTCATCAAAAATATCGCTTATTACCCAGTAGGCTAGGCTTTTAGCAGCGTCGTCTAACTCAAGGCAATTTCGGGCAATAAACGATGCGGCGTAAAGGTTATCAACATAAATATTATCACCCCAGGTAATTTGCTTTGCTGTGGCGGCGGTTTGGGTGTTCCATTCGGTCCAATGTATTTCTAGGTTTGGTTTTTCCGATTTTCGTACTACTTCTTCTACCTCTCGAACCGTTGCGCTAAAAAAATCGCCTATTCGGTGCGGACTACCTACACGGTCGGGATATTGTACTTGCTCATCTTGCGGGTACAAGTGCGTAGAAACAAAATCTAAAGGTAAATTATGTGTAGTAGTATAAGTAATAATTTCTTTTACCCAGTTTCCTTTTGATGATGCTGGGCCACCAATACGTATTTGTGCATCAACTTTTTTTACGGCTAAGGCCGATGCTTTGTAAAGTTCCCAATAATCGGCCTGTGAGCCACTCCAAAAACCGCTTAAGTTTGGCTCATTCCATACCTCAAAATACCAACTTCTTACCTCATCAATACCATAACGTTCTACCAAATGGCGGGTAAACGTTTCTATTAAATAACCCCACTCTTGGTTCGATTTTGGGGGCGTAACATTCATACCATAATTAAACATGGTTTGCGTACCCGATGCCATTACTTTGGGCATAGGGTTAAGTTCTACAAAAGGTTTAATACCTAGTTTTAGCAGGGCATCGTAAACTTGATCTACCTCATGCCATTGAAAAACAAGTTTCCCAGTTTTTTCGTTGCGTTGTACCACCTTCATCTCATCATCAAAAATAGCGTGGAAACGACAAAAACGGTAGCCCATTATTTTTTGGGCGTACGCCAAATGTGCTAAAATATCGGCCCGTAATAAATTATTAGCTCTTCCTACGGCAATAATATTACGCCATGGCATAGCTAATTGCTTGCTGGTAAGGGTTTCTGCTTTTATTATGCTGTGTTGTATTTGCGCATGTAAGCCAATACTGGCAAATAATAGGGTGGTTAAAAAAAATCGTTTCATTTTTATCTTAAAATTGGTACGCAATAATAAGGCAATATTTTAAATATTAAGGGCTTTGTATTTATTTTCATTGTTTGCTATAACTCCCCCTTTGGGGGTTGGGGGACAATAAAAGCAAAAAAAAAGATACTTGCCTACCGGCAAGCATGTAGCGGAAAGCGTGTTACTTTGCCTGCCATGCCTTTTGGAAGGCAAAACGGCAAGTAGGAAACGCCCTTATTAATCATTATAAAATATTTAATTATCGAATTAAGGTTAGCAGACAACTAATGAACTATCTTTATGTATATCGTTTTGTAGAAAACCATTAAACTAGTTGGGTAACTTTTAGCCGAACAAATTAAAGTTGCTAACTGTTTATTTTAACTTTTATAAGTATTTAAAAGGGTGGGGGATACTTTTTAAGAACACTTAAAACAGTATTTAAAAAATACTAAACATAGATAAATACAGAACATGAGATTATAGCTGGCACCAATAATTTAATTTAATTTATACACCTTGCCAGGTAAAGCAATAATTATTGTTTGCATTTCGAGGTTTAAAATGGCCATAGCCATTTTACTTTGTGGCATATCTAGGTTATTTTGTAAATCATCAAAGCTAACGCTATTTTTTTCAGCTATAAGCTTTACTATTTTTTGCTCATCGCTGCTAAGGTTAGGGTAAATGCTAAGTTGCTGTGGCTTTGGCGTTAGTTTTGCCTGTACCCAGCCAAGTATGTACTCAATATCTTCAACTTTGGTAATTAATTGTGCTCGATTGGTTTTAATAAGGTAATTGCAGCCCTCCGAAAATTCTTCATCTACTCGGCCTGGCAGGGCAAACACATCGCGGTTATAGCTGTTGGCAATTTGGGCGGTAATTAACGCACCGCCAGTTACGGCGGCTTCAACCACTATGGTAGCATCGGCCATGCCAGCAATAATGCGGTTACGTTTCGGAAAATTTTGCCTATCGGGATTGGTTTCGGATGGAAATTCGGTAATCAATCCGCCGCAGTCCAACATTTTTTCGGCAGTACTACGGTGTAAAGCAGGGTAAATCCTATCTAAACCATGGCCTAGCACACCTAGCGTTTGTACCTGATGGCCTAACGCGGCTTTGTGTGCGGCAATATCAATACCATAAGCCAAACCGCTTACTACTAGTAAATTATATTTTTTAAGCCCGCTAATTAATTTTTCGCAAAAAATTTTGCCATAAGGTGTAGCGTTACGCGTACCTACAACAGCTATTATTTTTTGATTGTTGATATTGGCATTGCCTTTAAAATATAGCATTGCTGGCGCATCTTCGCAATTGTGTAATCGTTTTGGGAAATCGGTGTCGGTAAAAAACAGAGGCTTAATTTTATATTTTTCTATAAAAGCAAGCTCTTTTTCGGCCCGGGCAAATGTTTGTTTTGATAAGATGGCTTGGGCTGTTTTGGGGCCTATGCCTGGTATTTTTTTAAGTGTTTCGGCTTGGGCTTTAAACACATTTTGGGCATCGCCACAATGGCTAATAAGGCTACGCAAGTTATAATCGCCTACGCCTTTTACCAAGGTTAAGGCTATATTGTATAACATAAGTTATTGTTTTGCAGGAAAGTATAGCACATATTTAGTTTCAAAAAAATCTTCATCAAAAAAATTTTTAATAGGAAAAAGCTGTATATTTTTTAAACCCGACTGGGTTATCTCATCACTTAAATCGCCACCTTTTAGATACAATACGCCGTTTTTAAATTTATTATCCTTTTTTTGCGGAGTAAATTTATTGTGTATCCAAGGGTAAAATTCTTTTAAGCTGGTAACGGCTCGCGAAACCACAAAATCAAATTTTTTATTTATTTTATCGGCTCGGCTGTGTAGGGCGGTTACATTTTTTAAGCTCAATGCTTCGGCTACATGGCTTACCACTTTTATTTTTTTGCCTATGGCATCTACCAGTGTAAAATGTGTTTCGGGGAAAAGTATAGCCAAGGGGATGCCCGGAAAACCGCCACCAGTACCTACATCAAGCACCTGCGCTTGGGGGTTAAAGGTGCACACTTTGGCAATAGCCAGCGAGTGTAAAATATGCCTTTCGTAAAGTAAATCAATGTCTTTGCGACTAATAACGTTTATTTGGGCGTTCCAAAATACATACACCTCAAACAAATTATCAAATTGTGCTTGCTGTTGCTTGCTTAAATTGGGGAAGTATTTTAATAGGATATGATTTACTTCCATGTAGTTTTTTTAGTAAAAAGGCTGGCCACGCTCCATAAAAAAATTGTGGCGTAATACAGTGGGTCGGTAAAAATTATCCAGCCTAGTAAATTTTTAGATTGTAATTTAACCAATCCCTTTTGGTAAATAATTAATTGTAAAAAATATCTTAACATCAATATGGCAATTACCCATAGGAACATAAATTTTAACACAAGCAACAACACCGCTAATACATAAAATAAGCAGCCACTTAAAAACTGTAAGGTTAGGCGTTGCTTATCTACACGTTTATAGTTTTGGCCGGCCCCTAAGTGGCGTATTTTTTGTTTCCATAAGCTTGTAAAGCTAGTTTTAGGCTGGCTTAATACCTGCGCATCGGCACTATATTCAATAGCTACATTATGCCTTTTGGCATGTTGGTTTACAAATAAATCATCATCGCCCGATGGTATGTGCATGTGCGATGCAAAACCTTTGCCTTTAAAAAAAACCGATTTTTTGTACGATAAATTTCGGCCTATACCCATATATGCTTTACCTATAATGGCGCAAGCCAAATAATTGATAGCCGTAATACAGGTTTCGTACCGTATTAATTTATTTAAAAACCCGTTTTTGGCTTCGTAAGGCGAAAATCCTAAAACAATTTCGATATTGGGGTTGTGGTAATGCGCCACCATTTTGCCTAGCCATTGTGGCGATTGCGGCCTACAATCGGCATCGGTAAACACCAATATTTCGTGTGCCGATGCTTTTATGCCTAAGGTGGCTGCAAATTTTTTGGATGTTTTGTGCCGCGGATGTTCGCTAATATGTACTACTTTTAATAAGTTAGGATATTGTTCTACAAAAGTTTTAAGCACATCTTCTGTGGTATCGTACGAGCAATCGTTTACCACAATAACTTCAAAACTTGGATATTGCTGGGCTAAAATGTAGCTTAAATTTTTTTCTAAATTTTTAGCTTCGTTGCGGGCACAAATAATTACCGATACGCTTTGGATATTGGTTTGGCTGCTTTCGCCTATTTTATGCAAACAAAATTTAGCCTGTAAGCCCAACAAATAATAGGCTTGCAAGCAAAAACACAATATAAAGATGCCGAATAATGTAAAGTAAACAATGGTGTGCAAAAGGCGATTTATTAAAATACAATTTTTTTCAAAAATAAATAAAAATATAATGCTGGTATAAACTTTAAAAAGATAATAACCTTTATATACCGCATTTGAAATTAATTGCATTTATTTTAATGCTTTGTAAAACGATTGTGATGAATAAAACAACGGTAATTTCATATATCAAGCGCAATATATTGCCTTGCTTTGGTACCTAAATACACATACCATGGCTTTTGCGTAGGTAGTAAAAAAAGGTTTAAAACAACAACAAATTAAAGAGCCTAAAAAAAACCTATTAAAAAAGCCAATAAATACCTACTATTGTATCCATCAATTTTAAACATATTAAACAGGCCAACCAATGCCCGAACAACAGCAAAAGCCCGACGAAATTTCGTTACACGACCTAGTTTTAAAACTAAAAAGCTGGTACAAATACCTTTTAACCAAATGGTTTATTATTGTACTGGCTGGTGTTATTGGAGGCATTTTAGGTTTTAGTTATGCCTATTTTAAAAAACTTAATTACACCGCCAACTGTACGTTTGTGCTTGAAGAAGGCGATGGCGGTGGTGGCTTGGGCGAGTATGCTGGCCTAGCATCTATGGTAGGTATTGATTTAGGTGGTGGCGGTGGCGGCATATTTAAAGGAGATAATATACTACAACTGTACCAATCACGAAAAATGATTGAAGAAACGTTACTTACAAAAGATACATTTGATAATAAAACCCAGTTACTTATTAACCGTTTTATAGATTTTAACGAACTGCAAGCTAAATGGAAAAGAAGGGTAGATTTATCGAAGCTAAACTTTAGTGTTCCTAAAAGCCAATTTACCAGAGCGCAAGACTCGGTAATTAATCAATTAGTTATCATCATTAATAAACAATATTTAAGTGTAGCAAAAATTGATAAAAAGCTATCTATTATAAAAGTATCGGTAAGTAGTAAAGATGAGCAATTTGCAAAATCGTTTAGCGATAATATTGTACGAAAAGTAAACCAGTTTTATGTAGATACCAAAACTAAAAAATCGGCCGAAAACCTTGCTATTTTACAAAAACAAGCCGATAGCGTAAAAGCTGTTTTAAATAATAGCCTAGGTGGCGTAGCCGCCGCCATTGATGCTAACCCAAACATGAACCCTGCTTACCAAACTTTACGTGTACCCTCGCAACGCCGCCAAGTAGATGTACAAGCAAGCGGAGCCGTTTACCAAGAAATTATTAAAAACCTTGAACTAGCCAAAATTACGTTTAGAAAAGATAAACCTTTAATACAGATAATAGATGAGCCAGTATTACCCTTGGAGAGTGATAGGGTAGGTAAATTGATAGGCTTGGTGGTAGGAGGCTTGTTAGGCTGGGTGATAGTAGTGGGTTGGTTATCAATAAAAAAGGGTTTAAAAGCTGAATAATGTTACAAAAAATAAATGCGTATTACAAAAACCATCGCTTGGTTTGCAACGCCCTTTTTTCTGTTGCTCAAATAGTTTTTGTAGGGCTTACATATTTTATTATATACACGCTGCTGTTACATAAATTAGGGTCTGAAAAACTTGGCATTTGGTCGCTAATTCTTTCAACTACCTCGGTAGCTAATGTTGCAACCACAGGTTTAGCTTTAAGTTTAGTAAAGTATATTGCCATGTATAATGCCGATATAGACCATATCAAAATCAATAAATACATAAAAACTGGTTTGTTTATAATTAGCCTATTAACAGGCGTAATTATAATTATAGTGTATATTTTGGGAAAGTTTTTTTTGCCAAAAGTGATGCCTTTAAATAATGTACAAGAAGCAATTAGCCTTTTACCCTTATCTTTAATGTCGCTATTTCTTAATGCGATTGGAGGGGTATTTCTTTCCACTTTAGAGGGGCTTCATCACAGTGCTTTTAGAAGCATATCTTATATAGTATCTTCAATACTTTTTACAATAGTAGCTTTTTTATTAATTGACCAATATGGCCTTATGGGAATAGCTATTGCCCAAGTTATACAAGCGATTATGCTTATATTGCTGGGTGTGTTTTTTTTAAAGTTACTTTTTAGAAAGGTATCTCTTTTTCCGATAGTTTTTGATAAAATAATTTTTAAGGAAATATTTGGTTATAGTGCGAGTTTCCAGTTTATAGGAGTTTGTACTATATTAATCGAACCAGTTGTAAAATTCATGATATCACGTTTTGGTGGCTTATCTTTCGTTGGGTTTTACGAAATGGGGAGTAGGCTTGTTAGCCAAATAAGGGCATTAATTATTTCGGCAAATCAAGTTATGGTGCCTTATATATCTAAAATTTCAGCTTCGCAAAATAGCAAAAATGATTTTACCTATCCAATAATTTTAAAATTGGTATATTATTTAACGGTATGTTTAATGGTTTTTATTATACTTTTATCACCCGTAATATCGGTATTATGGATTGGTACGTACAACGAAGTTTTTGTTAAAACCTTAATAATACTTAGTGCTGCAACAACAATAAACTTGATTAGTACGCCAGCTTATTTTTCGAGTATGGGTTTGGGCAAATTAAATGGGATTTTGTATTCTCATGCGATATTTTTAGTGTTAAATATTATTTTAGGTTATTTTTTGGGAATTAATTTTGGAGGTTGGGGTGTAATTGTAAGCTACTCCTTATCATATCTAGTGTGCTCATTTGTAACAATATTTTATTATCACAAAATATATAATATAAAAATCTTAAGGTTATTTAATAGTAACGGCGAAAGAAGATGGATTATATTAAATTTTCTAATATATATTGGTTTAAGCATTTCACTAATTACATTTAGTAATCTAATGCCGCAAGCTTTTTATATTTTAATGAGTTTTGTAGTTAGTTTTTTATTTATTTATATTGCTTACAATAAAGATACTTCTTTACAGAAAACATTTATTAAGATTCGAGATAAAGTTTAAAAGTATGAAAAATTAAAATGATTATAATCAAATTAAAGAAAATTATTTCTACCTTAATTGAAATGCGATTTAAGTTAACTAGTATGTTAATGATACTTATTATCAAAATTTTAAATAAGGAAGCCACCATAGGAAAGGGGTTTACATCAAACGGATTGATGAGTTTAAACTTACATAGGAATTCAACTATTTTATTTGGACAAAAAGTAGTTTTTAATAATACCACTAGAAGTAATTTCATTGGACTAAATAAAAAATCAACGATTTTTGTTGGGAATAATGCAAAATTAGAAATTGGTGACAATTCTGGCTTTAGTAATGTTTCATTACATGCTATTAAAGCGATAAAAATCGGTAAATATTGCAATATCGGTGGAAACTGTTTTATATGGGATAGTGATTTTCATCCAATAGATTATATTAAAAGGAGAGAACATATCGAAAGTAAAATCAACTCTCTGCCAGTAGTTATAGGAGATGATGTTTTCATAGGAGCAAATTCTATAATTTTGAAAGGCGTTAGTATTGGTAATATGTCTGTCATTGGAGCTGGTAGTGTGGTAACTAAATCAATTCCAGATAAAGAACTTTGGGCTGGAAATCCAGCTAAATTTATTAGAAAAATTGTCTGACAGAATTCTAATATTTGTAAGCTATTCAACCGATTTTACTTTATTAAAGGATATTAATAAACGGTTTGTGAATTTCTTAATTGTTAAGCGATTCGATTTTTTTTTTAATTCTTAATATTTTAAAAATCGAATGTTTTAAAATTGGGTAGTTTTAGTGTTGTTAGAATAATTTAATCCTAACTGATTTTTAAACTATAAATATTGTATGGGTTAGCATGAAAATTTCAATTATTACAGTTGTTTACAACAGAAAAAAATATATTGAAAACACCATTTTAAGTGTTTTAAAACAGTCATATAAAAATATAGAGTATATCATTATAGACGGTGGCTCTAATGATGGAACTATTGAAATAATAGAAAAATATAAAGAGAACATTTTTTATTGGGTATCTGAAGAAGATACAAGTATGTATCACGCCATTAATAAGGGTATGCTAAAGTCCACAGGCGATTATATTCTTAATTTAAATTCTGATGATTGGTTATTAGATAATAAAGTGATTGAAAAAGTTGTTGAAGGAATTAAATGTAACCACAAATACAAAGCTTTTTTTGGTAATATTATACGGTATTATGAAAGTAAAAATTATTCTAGAAAGATTTTGTTAAAGGATGTGTCATACAAAAAACTATTGTTATCAGAGCATTCTACTTTTATTCCTCACTCATCTTTATTAATTTCAAAAGACATATTGCAAACTATAGGTTTTTATAATTTAGAATATAAATATGCTAGTGATTTTGAGTTTATCCTTAGAATTATCAAAAACTACAAGGTAAAGCACTTATCGTTATTTATTACTGTATTTAGAGAACACCCTGAAAGTATAACTTCATCAGGCAAAATTGATTTAGAACGTAAAGCAATTTTGACCAAGTATAATTTATACGACATTAACTTTATCATCAGAAAATATAGTTATTACAAAGAATGGATTTTGTATAAACTTAAAAATCTTAACTAAAAGGTGAAAAATATAAACACTTTATTAATAGCCATATTTTGTTTTGTTATTTCATGTACAAGTGCATTTGCAATTACTACTGTAGTTACATTACCACTAATTTTAACAATTGGAATAATATTTTTATTTGTTATACAAATAAATCTCAAAACACTAAAAACATCTTTCAGTTATCTTGACTTGTTTTTGTTGTTGTTTTTAGTTTTTTCTTTCTGCACATCTTTATACAATAATTTTACATGGTACAGTAGTAAATCAATTAATCATACAATAGCGTATTTTTATGTTATTGTTGGCACTTACTTTCTTCTCAAACTAGCTTTTTTAAACTTACATTACAGTAAAAAAGTTATTTACACCTCAATTGTGCTTGGTGTTTTTACAGCTAGTTGTTTTGGTTGTTTAGAATTTGTACTCAAAGGATTTTATGAGATTAAATTAGATGAATTAATTCCAAGAGCGGCTGTAATTAAATATAACCCAACGGCTTTGGGTGAACTAGTAAGAATTAGGTCTTTTATGGAAGAGTCTGGTCATTTTTCTTTTTATCTCGAACTGTTATACCCAATTTGTATTTTAATAATTAGGAATAAATTATCAAGCTCAATTCTGGGTTTTAAATTTAGTATCCTATTTGCTTTAACAAGCCTTGTAGCTTTTATATTAACATTTAGTAGTGCTGGTATTGCTATTGTAATTTTAGCATATTTTATTATTTTTTTTCCTCAAAAATTTTGGGTTATACTCAAAAACATATTCTTCAACCCTGTAAAAAGGTTATATTTTTTTTTAACATTACTTTTCCTTCTTTTTTTGGTTGAGGTATTCTTTACTAATATTATAATTGTTTATGATATTTTTGATGAAATTGTATTTGGAAAATTAAACGAAGGCTCAGCCGATGATAGACAAGATAGGATAGTAGGTGCGCTTCAACTTTTTGATAATAGCAACATCATTCACAAACTTATAGGCTACGGCCCCGGTGCTTATGATAAGTTAAAAATTGAAAGTATAGTTTCACTATATTTCACTTATCTATTAGAGGTTGGTTATATAGGTTTATTTATATTTACATTATTTACGTTTTTTTTATTTCAAAAAGTATTTTATGCCTTCGAGGGTATGAATAGAAAATTATTCTTATTTTCAATTTTTTGTGCAATTGTACATTTTTTATTTATTTCTAACTATTGGTATCCTTGGTTTTGGTTTGTTATTATAATGATTGACGTAATAGCGAAAGATTTATATGAAATTGCAAATTTTAAAAAGCAGAATTAATGAAAGTTTTACACGTTATCAATTCTTTAATAATTGGGGGTGCAGAAAAGCTTATTAGCGAATCGCTTACTTACTATTCAAAATTTGGACTTGAAGTAGAATTGCTCACATTTAAGCATTATGATAATTTTTTATTTGAAGACCTAAAAAAGGATAAAATAAAAGTTAATACTTTAAACTCATCTTCAGTATATAATCCCATAAATATTTTTAAGTTAATACCGTATCTAAGTAAATTCGACATTATTCATGTTCATCTTTTCCCCGCACAATATTGGGTAGCTTTTGCCAAAATTATTACTTTATCAAAAGTTAAATTAATTTTTACTGAACATAATACTACAAATAGGCGACGTAATAATTCCCTTTTTAAGGTATTTGATAAATACACTTATAGCTGTTATTCGAAAATTGGCTGTATAACTTATGATGTAAAAGAATCATTTGAGAACTATTTGCCCTCATTAAATGAAAGGTTAGTTATCATACAAAATGGTATAAGAATTAATAAGTACAAAGAAGCGGTAAAAATTTCTAAATGTAGTATCTCCTCTACTTTTAATAAAACAGACAGGTTACTTTTGCAAGTATCATCATTCAGACCTCAAAAAAATCAAGAAACGCTTATTAATGCAATGAAAAAGCTCCCGCCAAATGTTAAACTAATATTTGTGGGTGATGGTGAGAGGAAAATGATATGCCAAAAGTTAAGTGCTAGTTTAGGTTTAGAAAATCGAGTTCGTTTCTTGGGGAATAGAGAGGATGTACCTACATTATTAAAAAGTGTTGATGTTTCTGTTTTAAGCTCTCTTTGGGAAGGTTTTGGTTTAGTAGCTGTCGAAAGCATGGCTGCAGGCACTCCCGTTATTGGGTCTAATGTCCCTGGCCTTTCGAGCGTTATTGGCGACAAAAGACTCCTTTTTGAAGTTGGCGACGATACAGCACTTGCGAATAAGTTAATGGCTATACTTTTTGATAAAGCATTGTATGCAGAATTGAAAACTTACTGTGAAGAAAGAGTTTCTGATTTTGATATAAAAAAAATGGTTAACATATACGTTAATTTATATTATGAAGTTTTAAAAATAGAATAGTTTAAGTTTTATAGTGATTATAAAAATAAAAAATGAAAGTATTATTTGTAATAACAAGAGGTGATGAGATTGGGGGTGCGCAAATACATGTTTTAACATTAGTAAAATTATTGCAGCGTAATGGTAATAGTGTTTTAGTGGCCTACGGTGGTGATAGTAGTGGGCCGTTTAGTAAATTACTCACACAAGCTGATATTGATCATATTTCTATAAGGGTTTTGAAAAGAGAAATTTCTCTTTTCAAAGATTTAATCTCAATTTTTAAATTAAAAAATATCGTTAGCGTTTACAAACCAGATATTGTAACATTACACTCTAGTAAAGCAGGTTTTTTAGGTAGAATTAGTTTATTGTTTACAAATATCCCAGTTTTATACACAGTTCATGGTTGGGCTTTTACAGATGGAATTGCAAAAAACAAAGCAAAATTTTACAACAAACTTGAAAAGCTTTTAGCGTATATCACTAATAAAATTATTGTAGTTTCAGAGTACGATAAATCTTTAGCATTAAAACATCATATAATGTGTTCAGATAAAATTGAAGTGGTTCACAATGGTATAAAAACTAATGATTTACATAGAGACGACACTTTAAAAGAGAATTTAAATTTAATTATGGTGGCTCGCTTCGATGAACAAAAAGATCACGAGTCTTTAATCCTAGCATGTAAAAATATTGAAAAAATTAAACTGCATCTTTTAGGTGGTGGGCCTAATCTAGGACGTATAGAAAAATTAGTCCATGATCTTAAAATAGAAAGCAAAGTAGTTTTTTATGGATATAGTAACCAAGTTGATAGTATTTTAAAAGAAGCGGATATATTTCTACTTATATCTAATTGGGAAGGCTTCCCAATTTCTACATTAGAAGCAATGAATTATTCTTTACCTGTTATTATTTCAGATGTGGGTGGTTCAAGTGAGGCGGTTGATAACAACAAAACTGGATACTTAGTTGAGAAAAAAAACATCAATCAAATTACAAATAAGATCAAATTATTGATAGAAAACAGAGAGCTTAGATTAAACATGGGCATATTAGGCAAAGCGAAGCTATTAAATAACTTTACTGAAGAAAAGATGTACCAAAAAACTTTTAAAATTTATTTGGATTTAATAAAATCCAAATCTTAATAGGATAACCTATGACCCTCCTCCTCACCGGCTCCACAGGTTTCCTAGGCCAAACCCTCTTAAAAAACCTACCCAGCTATACCATTACCACCCTTGGCCGTAAAAACGCAACCATAATAGCCAATTTAGCTGCACAAATACCCCTACTACCACAAACCGATTTAGTAATACACGCAGCAGGCAAAGCCCACATTGTCCCCAAAACCGAGGCAGAAAAACAAGACTTTTTTGATGTAAACGTAACAGGTACACAAAACCTATTGGCAGGCTTAGAAAATAATCCACCCAAAGCATTTGTATTTATAAGCTCCGTTGCCGTGTATGGCTTAAACGAAGGGCAACTTATTAACGAAAATAAACCACTAAACGCTAAAGACCCTTACGGCCTTAGCAAAATAAAAGCCGAAGAAATTATAACCCAATGGTGCCAAAAGCATCATGTAATATGCACCATTTTACGTTTGCCACTTTTGGTAGCTGAAAACCCGCCAGGCAATTTAGGTGCGATGATAAAAGGAATAAAAAAGGGCTATTATTTTAATATTGCAGGCGGCTTAGCCCAAAAAAGTATGGTAATGGCTAGCTGTGTTGCAAAAGCAATAGAAAAAGTTGCACCCATTGGCGGTATTTATAACCTAACAGATGGCTATCACCCAAATTTTAAACAACTTAGCGCACACATAGCCACACAACTTGGCAAAAAAATCCCTGCAAATATCCCTAACTGGTTAGCCATGTTTTTAGCTAAAGTTGGTGATGCCCTCGGCAAAAAAGCCCCATTTAACACCTACAAACTTTCCAAAATTAAAGCCCCGCTCACTTTTGATGACAGCAAAGCCCGCAAAGCGTTCGGCTGGCAACCACAGCAGGTATTACAAGTATTTAGGGTGTATTAATACTTTCGCTTAAAGCGAAGGCATTAATTTAAGATAAGAATAATTTTACTTTTTAATTTTTGTTTTTTCGGGATGTTGTTGTGTGTCAAACACGTTAATTATCTCAATACATCCCTTTTTTTCACGATAATAAATGGTATTATGTTTAGAAATTACACATTTTCTAATCTTAAATTTCGTATGTATTATTGGATACAGCTTAGGAAAAATTGAAATTTGATTTACCAAATTTTCAATAATATCAATATAGTCATTCGCAACTTTATTTCCCCAATTTGATATAAGATAATCCACCAATTCTAGCATATCATGCTTAGAATTATTAGACCAAACAATTGGTTTAAGCATGGTTAGCCTTATTTCGCAATTCGTTTATTACGTTTTTATGGCTAGTAAATTTACCTGAATCTAATTGTATAATGCTTTCCTTTAAACGAGTTTTTTGTTCGTTAGAAAGTGTTGCCCAGTCATCAAGCTCGATTTCTTTTTGCTTTAAGTTTTTTAAATATCCTTTAATTTCATGTAATTTATTTAAACCTAAGGTGTCAATACTTTTAAAAATATCTGCTTTTATTTCTAAGGTTGTCATAATTGTTTTTTTCAAAAATAAATAGAATTGTAGCAATTACCAAATCGCTAATAGGTGTAATTTAATTACAACTGAGGTGGCTTAAAGCCCCCCTCACTTAAATCTAATAATCAACCTTATTAAACTTTACAATTTATTTATAAATCAAAATATATTAAAACTTAAATTAACTTTGGCGGTTTAACAAAAAAACTGTTCACAAACTATATGTACATTTTATTATTTTTCTTTACCCATTGGTTTTTCTCTTTATTTTCTCAAACATTTTTTTTACATCGATACGCATCGCACAAAATGTTTAGCCTAAGCAAGTTTTGGGAAAAGTTTTTTTATACGCTTACTTATGTTTCGCAGGGCTCATCGTACTTAAACCCCAAAGCCTATGCCATTATGCACCGTATGCACCATGCCTTTAGCGATACAGATAAAGACCCACATTCGCCCCATTTTTTTGAAGATGTATTTCAAATGATGTGGAACACACGTGGTATGTACGTGGGTTTCGAGCGGGGCATTGTACAACCCGAAAAAGAGTTTGCAGGCAATTACCCGATATGGAAAAGTATGGATACGTTTGCCACTTCTTACTTTTCGAGATTAACCTTTGCAGCAGGATATATTACTTTTTATATTGTTTTTGCTACCCATTGGTGGATGTTTTTACTGCTTCCCGTACATTTTATTATGGGGCCATTACATGGAGCTATTGTAAACTGGTGTGGCCATAAATACGGCTACGCAAATTTTGATAACAACGATAAATCTAAAAATACCACACCTTTAGGCTTTTTGATGCTAGGCGAATTGTTTCAAAACAACCACCACAAGTATCCTAACAGCCCAAACTTTGCAAAAAAATGGTACGAAATTGACCCTGTTTATCCGATATTAAAAACGTTACATTTTTGTAGGATAATTAGATTGAGGAAAGCGTAAGAGGCAACGGGTTTCGGACAACGGGCTTTCGGGCTTCGGGCTTTCGGGCAGTAGGATAAATAAAAAATCAACCATCAAAAATAAAAAATCTAATACATGGGACTATTTTCGAGCCTTTTAGGCAATGCAGGCGTGGCAAGCGCCGACGATTTACAAAAAGAATGTGGCAACTTATTAACCGATAGCGAAACTATTGAAATAGGCTTTAAGCTAATACGTGATGTTTTTGTATTTACCAATAAGCGGTTAATAGTTATTGATAAACAAGGTATTACTGGCCGCAAGGTCGAATATCTTTCGGTATCTTACAAAGCAATATCTAGGTTTAGTATCGAAACTGCTGGTAATTTTGAGTTAGATGCCGAACTAAAAATTTGGATTTCGGGCGAGGCCGAACCAAGTATTTCTAAAAAGTTTGATAGAAATGTAAATATTTACGATGTACAAAAAGTATTGGCACAACATGTTTTGTAAGCCTGTATGGTAACATTAGTCTGAATTTTGAAATTGATTTAGGTTTATATATTTTAAATAAAATGCCTCGGGCGGCGGGCTTCGGGCAACGGGCTTTTGGGCAACGGGCATTATCACCTCAACCCTTAAGCCCCTTAACAATCTACTAGGCGTTATTTACTTTGTAAATACCACTACTCCCCGATACAAAATAAGAAATTACAGATGCTAAAGCAATAAAACATCCTGAAGAAAACCCAAACATCTCTACACCTAATACTATACAAGCCAAAGGTGCTTTGCTTGCACCAGCAAATACGGCTACAAAACCCATTGCTGCCAATATACCCATTGGCAATGGGATAAAGCAAACCAGTGCATTGCCCAATGTGGCCCCTATAAAAAATAAAGGCGTTACTTCGCCCCCTTTAAAGCCTGCCGATAGCGTTACTATTGTAAATACCATTTTTAAAGCAAAAGTGTAGGTAGGCAAAGGTTGCCCAAACGAAGCCGAAATAGTAGGTATACCCAGCCCAATATAGGTGGTACTATCCATTAAAAAAACCGCCGAAGCTATAAGCACTCCACCTATAAATGGCCGCAAGGGAGCGTATTTAATTGTTGAAGTAAAAATACCGCTTAACCAAAGCATATTTTTACAAAATAACCAGGCACATAAACCAAAAGCCAAGCCTGCTATAACGCAATACATAAGGGTTAAAAAAGTTATAGGTGGCAGCACAACTACAGTGTAATTGGTATGCTCTACTCCAAAAAGTGTGCAAATAATATGGGCAAACATACCAGATAAAAAAGCCGGAAAAAAAGCTTTGTACCTAAACCTACCCACCAAAGCTATTTCTAAGGCAAACACAGCTCCTGCATAGGGAGTACCAAACACCGACCCAAAACCTGCTGCTATAGCCGCAGTAAGTAATATTTTTTTTTCGCTAGCGCTTATTTTTAGTGGCTTAGCTAACTGATAGCTTATAGCCGTGGCCATTTGTAATGCAGTGCCTTCGCGGCCTGCACTGGCACCCAAAAAATGGCTTATCATAGTTCCTAAATACACAAATGGGGCCATTTTAAATGGTACCGTTTGCCCGGGTTGCTGTGAGGCATTTAACCATACCTTGTTGCCACCCCCGATATTTTTACCGTAGTAATGGTATAACAAGCCTACCAAAAAACCACCAATGGGTAGCAAGCCTACTAGCCATAAATGATGTTGGCGGTATTGGGTTGCCCAATGTAAACTGTATAAAAATACAGCCGAAGCCAAACCTACCAGTATCGCCAAAACAGAACTTATAAAAACCCATTTAATAATATACTTTAAGGCAGGGTAAGCAATAAAAAAAGGAGGCGTTTTAATGTTTAGTTGTTTTTATGATTTTTTAAAGATAGTTTTTTATAGGTGTAATTAAGAAATGAATTTTAAAACAGTAAATATCAAATAAGCCTAAAATATTTAGTGTGTACATACCTACCAAAGCATTGAATAACAACGGTATAAGTTTAAAAAAATATATAGTTAAAGATGCTTACTTAAATCAATTTAGTATATTTGAACGTAAGAAAAAAATTATGGCAAAAAATCCATCTGTTTCAATAGATAATTATTTTGTGAACTTTATTAATGATAAAATTTCTTTTAGTCGATTTAGTTCAGCAAATGAAGTTGTACATTTTGCATTAAGGTTACTATAATTGGAAGAAAAGAATTAAAAAACTTAGTGAAGAAATCGAAATCGGCGAAAAAAGTGACATGGTTTCAAATTTTGATGCTGAAGCTCGTTTGGCAAATTTATAATACCATCTTTTAATTTTTTTACCTAAAAAGATATAGCTATTTCTTATCTTTCCATCACATGCCATTTTGTACTTTCGTTAAAATAGCTTTATTAAATGAACAAAAATTTATTTAACCTAATTATAAAAAATACCTTCGTTGGTGGGTTATTAATTTTAACCCAAACCTCACAAGGCCAAAATTTTACACAAGCCGACACTTTAAGAGGTAGTTTAACCAGCCCTTTTAGAACCTGCTACGATATAAACTATTACCACTTGGATATAAAAGTGGCAATAGATAAAAAATTTATTAGCGGAAGCAATCAATTTAATTTTACAGCTAATACCCGTTTTAAAACCTTACAGTTTGATTTATTTGCCAATATGCATATTAATAAAGTAGTGTATAACAATGCTATTATACCGTTTACACGAGTGCATAATGCTGTATTTATTACTTTCCCCGATAGTATAAAAGCCTACAGTAAGCAGCAATTTACGGTTTACTATTCCGGTAATCCTACTTTGGCAAAAAATGCTCCTTGGGAGGGTGGTTTTGTGTTTTCATCGCACAATAATGGTAACCCATGGGTAGCTACAGCTTGCCAAGGTATTGGGGCAAGCCTTTGGTGGCCCAATAAAGACCAACAAGCCGACGAGGTAGATAGCATGCTCATAAGCCTAAGCGTAGCCAACAATTTAATGGCCGTATCCAACGGTAAATTACGCAACACCACTATTTTAAACGATAACCATACCCAGTACAATTGGTTTGTAGCCAACCCCATAAATAACTATGGCGTAGCCCTAAACATAGCCAATTACGCCAAAATCAGCGAAAGCTACCATGGAATAAATGGTGCACTTGGCGTGGATTTTTACGTACTACCCCAAAACGTTGAAAAAGCAAAAACGCATCTTACCAAAAATGTAAAACAAATGCTCGAAGCCTTTGAATATTGGTTTGGGCCATATCCATTTTACACAGATGGGTATAAAATGGTTGAAACGCCTTTTTTGGGTATGGAACACCAAAGTTGCGTTGCCTATGGTAACAATTACCTAAACGGCTATGCTAGCACCGACCTTTCGCATAGCGGCTGGGGGCTTAAATGGGATTTTATAGCAGTACACGAAAGCGGCCACGAGTGGTGGGGCAACAATATTACTGCCAAAGATATTGCCGATATGTGGATACACGAAAGTTTTACCAATTATAGCGAAGGGTTATTTACCGAATACTGGTACGGAAAACCCGCTGGCAAAGCATACATATTGGGTTTGCGCAAAAATATACGAAACGATAAACCTATTATTGGTACCTATGGCGTAAATAACCAAGGCTCGGCCGATATGTATTATAAAGGAGCCAATATGCTGCACACCATACGCACTATAATTAATAATGATAACACTTGGAAAACTATTTTAAAAGGCCTTAATACACAATTTGCAAAGCAAACGGTAACTACCCAGCAAATTATACACTATATAAATACACTTGCCAAATACGATTTTACCCCCGTTTTCAACCAATACCTAATGCATAATAACATACCTGTATTACAATATAAAATACATAATGGCTTATTGTTTTACCGCTACAAAGCCGATGTAAAAAGCTTTAACATGCCTATTGAAATTGTTTTTAACGGAATACATAAAAAACTTTATCCTACTCTAAAAATTAAAAAAATACCTGTAAATAAAAAAGTTACTTCAATACAATTAAGTGATAACTATTATGTGGTTTTAGGTAAAATGTAAAAAATAACTACATATTTTATTATTAAAAAACCTAAACTATAGCAATCCTTTTATTTCAATAGCTTAATCAGCTTTAGCCAGCCAAAACTCAAAGCGCTTTATTTTTTTTAAGAAAATGCCAGCTAAATATACTTTTGATAAAAGGTACCTCACTAGCTGTATGCAACATTAATTATGTCTCAAATAATAATGCTAAGCCACCGCCAGCTTTAGCCAACAACTTAATTTGGTGTAGTATATAATTATAAGTGCACTTACTACTACAAAATCAATTGATTTTAACATAAATTTACAGTTTAAAAAAAAAACAAACACCATGAAAATATTATTTGCTATACAAGGTACGGGTAATGGCCACATTAGCCGAGCCAGAGAAATTATTCCTTACTTACAGCAACATGGCGAGGTAGATATTTTAATAAGCGGTACACAGGCCGACGTAGTTTTATCGCACCCTATTAAATACAAGTTTCATGGTTTTAGTTTTGTATTTGGCAAAAATGGAGGAGTAAACCATTGGCAAACATTTAAAATTATAAATTTAAGGCAGTTTTGGAAAGATATGCACAGCATACCTATACACGATTATAATTTGATAGTAAACGACTTTGAACCATTAACCGCGTGGGCATGCAAATTAAAAAAAGTAAAAAGTGTTTCGTTAAGTCACCAAGCCTCTTTTGTATCAAATAAAACGCCACGCCCACCAAAAGGTGGCCCTAAATACGCCGAATGGATTTTAAATTATTACGCCCCTACCAGCCACCACATTGGCTTTCACTTTAAACCTTACGATAGCTTTATACATACCCCAGTAATACGCTCGCAAATACGCGAGTTACAAACACAAAACTTAGGCCACTACACCGTTTACTTGCCCGCTGTAGACGATAAAAAACTGGTTAAACATTTACTAGCATTACCTAACACCCAATGGCAAGTATTTAGCAAACACCAAAAAACGCCTTATACTTACGCCAATGTAAAAGTAAGTGCCATAGCAAACGAAGCCTTTAATACTAGCCTAGCCACTTGCGAAGGACTACTTACTGGAGGCGGTTTTGAAGGGCCCGCCGAAGCACTTTACCTAGGTAAAAAACTGTTAATGGTACCCATGAGCAACCAGTACGAGCAAGAGTGTAATGCCGAAGCAGCCCGTTTATTAGGCGTAAAAGTAATTAAAAAAATTGATGCTACTTTTGCCCAACAACTAAAAATATGGATAAACGAAAGCTATAAAATTGATATTAATTTTAGCAACGAAACCGAAACTATAGTAGCTAATATGGTGCGTAAATATGCCTTATAACATATTTATAGCTATAATTGCAAGGTAGTAAACAACCATTCGCTATGATAAAGCTATTTAGAAACGCACACCCCTTTCATGTTTTGTTACTGCTAGGTATAACCGTTATTTTACGCTTTGCCTACATGGCACATTTACCCGCTATTGTGCCACAGCCTTTAACCGCTTTGCTTCAACAATTGCTAGTAACCAATGCCTACCAAATTTATGTTAACCCCTTTAATAGTGTTATAGCGGCAGGTATTATTGTTTTTGTACAAGCCTTATTGTTCAATATTATTATCAATAAATACAATATTTTGGGTAAGCAAACTTATCTGCCCGCCATGTTTTTTATAATCTGCTGTAGTGTTTTAAGCCCCTTTTTAACACTTTCGTTGCCTTTATTAGCCAACTTTATTTTATTATATATTTTTAACAAGATACTATCAAGCTATAAACAAGCCAACGCCATAACTATATTTTTTGATATTGGCCTAGCCATTGGGCTATCAACTATAGTATATTTTCCGCTACTTTTATTATTACTGTGGGTATGGCTTTGTTTAATAGTTTTGCGCCCGTTTTACTGGCGAGAGTGGTTAAGCCCGGTAATCGCTTTTTTACTAACCCCCTTTTTTTTGTTAGTATTTTATTATTACAACGAAAGGTTAAATCTAATGCTTCGGTTTTGGCAACCCTTATACAGCCCCTTAAAAATATTTATCAACGTACAAGTAAGTACTTATTGGCCATTGTTACCTTTGTTTATTGTGCTTGTGTTAGGCTTTGTACAGCTACGTTTAAACTTTTTTAAAACCTTTGTATTGGTACGTAAAACGTTTATAGTATTGTTGTTACTGGCCATACTTATAATATTTTCATTTTACATAAATCCTGCTTTTAGCCTTTCGCATTTTACATTGCTGGCTATTCCAGTGGCTACTTTATGCGCCTATTATTTTTTAAATGCTAGGCTTAAATGGATATACGAAATCCTGTTTTATTTAATATTAATTTTTGTAATATATTTTCAATGGACTGGGTAATTAAAATTAACGATAAATAACACAAAAAAACGCTAAATTTTAATAATTTTGTTTACACAAAAAAACGAATAAAAAAAATGAAATTTGGTGTTGTAGTATTTCCTGGGTCTAATTGCGACCAAGATTTGGTAGATGTAATAACAAGCATACCCGGACAGCAAGCAGTAAAACTTTGGCATAAAAGCCACGATTTGCAAGAGGTAGATTTTGTAGCACTGCCTGGCGGTTTTTCTTTTGGCGATTATCTACGCTCTGGTGCTATAGCCCGTTTTTCGCCTATTATGCAACAAGTTATATCGTTTGCCCACAAAGGTGGTTATGTTATGGGTATATGTAATGGGTTTCAAATATTAACCGAAGCAGGCCTACTTCCAGGGGCACTATTGCACAACGATACAAGGAAATTTATCTGTAAAAACACTTACATTAAAGCCCAAACCAACCACAGCCTAATAACGGCAAAATTAAGTTTAACCGATGCCTTAAAAATACCCATTGCCCATGGCGAAGGTAAATTTTATGCTTCTGCCGATGATTTAAAAGCTATAAACGAAAATAACCAAGTACTTTTTAGGTATTGCGACCAAGCAGGCAACATAACAGCCGAAGCCAACCCCAATGGGTCGTTACAAAACATTGCAGGCGTGTGTAACATAAACCGAAATGTATTTGGTATGATGCCTCACCCCGAACGAGCGGCCAACCCTGTTTTGGGTAACCAAGATGGGATGGCAATTTTCGAATCGATACTAGCGATGGTAAATGCTTAAATGAATAATTTGGTTATTGATATTGGCAACACTTTTACCAAAATAGCCGTTTTTAATGGCGATAGTATGATTAATTTCGCTAAGGCGGAGGATATAAATGCGCCCGATTATAATGCCATTTGCCAAAAGTACAACATTGATAAAATTATCGTTTCATCAGTAACAGATAAAACAACACAAAAGTTATCGGCCTTAGCCAAAAAAAAAGAAATATTGTTTTTTAATTCGCTTACTACTAGCCCTATACATAACCATTACCAAAGCCCAAAAACACTGGGCAACGATAGGATGGCTGCCGTTGTAGGTGCCAAAAAATTATTCCCCGAAAACCCTGTTTTGGTTATAGATGCCGGCACTTGCATTACTTACGACTATGCCGATGCCCAAAGTAATTATTACGGTGGCAGTATATCGTTAGGGCTAAATATGCGTTTAATTGCTTTGCACAAGCAAACCAAAAAATTGCCTTTGGTAACTTTCGATAATAATTTTGATGCAATGTACGGGGCAAATACCACACAATCTATTTTATCGGGCGTTATAAATGGCACTATTGCCGAAGTTACCCAGTTTATAAACCATTACTTTAGGCTTTACGCCGATGTAAAAATTATACTTTGTGGTGGCGATGCAGCGTTTTTTGATACCCGATTAAAAAATAGCATCTTTGCCCACCAAATTATTTGCGAGCCACATTTGGTGCTTATCGGGTTAAATAAACTATTAAATTATCAGCATGATTAAACTACAAAAATATTATTTTACCCTAGCTTTACTTTTTACCTTCCTAAGTGCTGTGGCGCAATCAACCACCAACTCGCCCTATTCTAAATTTGGGCTAGGCACTATAAAAGGTGCTTACTTAGCACAAAATAAAGGAATGGGAAATTTAGCCTTTGGTATAAGCAGTTATGGCGGGTATCAAAATATAAATGTGGCCAACCCCGCATCATATTCAAATATACGTCTAACCACCTTTGATATAGGCGCAAGGGCCGAAATACAAAATTTAACCAAAGGCAGTGTTTCCGAAAAAGGTTTTAATGGCTCGTTAAGTCATTTTGTTTTTGCTATACCTGTTACCAAAAAATCGGCTTTAAGTTTCGGTTTATTGCCATACAGTAACTTGGGCTATAATTTTACCAATGCATCAATGGTTGATACTTTTAGTGTAGAGCATATTTACCGTGGCGAAGGAGGCTTAGCAAAAGCCTACCTAGGTTATGGTATAAAGCTAGGCAAGCATTTTAGTGTGGGCGCCAATGTTACCTATTTGTTTGGCAATTTAAAACAAAGTACCTCTACCGAATTTTCTAAATATGTAGGTTTTTTAAACTCACGAAAGCAAATAGAAAATAGCGTTGGAGGTATAGTGGCCGAGTATGGGCTACAATACGTTACCGCTTTAAATAAAAAAACCAAGCTAACCATTGGCTATGCCGGTAATTTAAAAAGCAACCTGCAAACAACCAATAAAATTTTATATACCCGGTACCAAAAAAATATTTCTACCGACCGAGAATTAGCTTCCGATACTACCAAGTTTCAGAATAATATTTCAGGAAAAATGGTTTTGCCAAGCAGCAATAATTTTGGTTTTAGCATCGAAAGAGTTAACCATTGGCTTATAGGTGCCGATTTAAGAACCACACGCTGGTCGGAACTGGTTCGAAATGATGTTAACCAAAATTTAAACAATAGCTGGGGTGTTTCGGTAGGAGGGCAAATTACGCCCGATATAAATG
This sequence comes from Sphingobacteriales bacterium, assembly GCA_004293485.1. Classification (GTDB taxonomy): domain Bacteria; phylum Bacteroidota; class Bacteroidia; order Sphingobacteriales; family Sphingobacteriaceae; genus Pseudopedobacter. The sequence goes on from RDYW01000031.1 coordinate 129,770, forward strand.
CGGTATCTAATTATTTAGCCTTAATTGATTATAGGGTGGGGTTTAATTTCGATAAAACTTTTATGCATGTAAGCCAAACGGATATAAAATCGAGCAGTTTAAATGTAGGTTTAGGTTTGCCGCTATTATCGGCCCGTACTACTTTTTATAAAATAAATATTGCCACCGAAATAGGTAAACGTGGCACTACCGATAATAATTTAGTAAAAGAAAAGTTTATAAACATACACATAGGTTTTACTATTAACGATAGATGGTTTCAGAAATATAAATTTGATTAATAAAATATGTACGCCCGTTTATTGTTTTATGTTGCTGTGCTTTCGTTTATTTTACAAAGCTGTAAAAACGATATTAGCCACCTAAAAGCTGTAAAATTAAAACGAAAAATTACTACAGAAACTACCCTCGAAGCCGAAATGATATACAGCGACTCGGCCAAAGTAAAAGCAAAACTAAATGCCCCCATTTTGCTTAACAACAAAACCGATACGCCGTATTATGAAATGCCAAAAGGTATGCAAGTTATTTTTTATGATGATAGCCTAAAACAATCGAGCAAAGTAACTTCCAATTATGCTATCACAAGGGATAACCAAAAGAGACTGGAACTACGCAATAACGTTGTAGCTGCAAACAATAAAGGCGAAACTTTTAAATCCGAAGAACTTACTTGGGACCAAAACAAAAGAATTTTTTTTTCAAACAAAGTAGTACATATTGCAACAAAATCGGCCGAAATTTCGGGCACTAAATTTTGGGCAAAAGAAGATTTTAGCTATTACGAAATTAAACAAGGAGCCGGGCCTTTAACATTTAAAGATGATATAACTGCCAATTAAGGCATAGCGATACTAATAGCATAAACCAACACTTACTACGGCATAAATTATTTTTAACATAGCTATATAAAATAAGATATATTTTTTTAGCTTTGCAACCCTTAATAAAGAGGAAATTGCAACTTTAAATGTATTTAAAAAATGGCAACAAAAATTAGATTACAAAGACACGGTAAAAAAAACAGACCGTTTTACTACATCGTAGTAGCCGATGCTAGAGCACCACGCGATGGTAAATTTATCGAAAGATTAGGCTCGTATAACCCTAATACCAACCCTGCAACGGTTGAACTTAACTTTGATAAGGCTGTACAATGGGTAGCAAACGGTGCACAACCTACCGATACCACCCGCACATTATTATCACACAAAGGTGTAATGTACAAACACCACTTAAATGGCGGTATTGCAAAAGGTGCTTTAACACAAGAACAAGCCGACGAAAAATTTGCTGCTTGGCTTCAAAGTAAAGAAGGCAAAACACAATCACATAAAGCAGGTTTACTAACAGCAAAACAAGAGGCTAAAAATGCAGCCTTGATAGAAGAAACCAAAAAGAAAGAAGCAATGGCAGCAGCAATTATTGTAAAAAATACCCCAGCTGTTGAAGAGGTAGCAGATGAGGTTACTGAAACCGAAGCTGTAAGCGAAACTACCGAAAACGCAACCGAAACTGCTGTATAATAGTACGTTTTAAAAGCATTTTTTATATCGCCTAATCAATTTTGTTTATTCAAAATTGATTAGGCTTTTTTAATTAATTGCCATGCAATATCATGTGCCCTCATTTTTGCTTGTTAACAAAGCGTGTTATTAATACAGACACCTATTTTATAACTTTATAACAAAAAAAAAGCCACCTTATGTATCATAAGGTGGCTTTTTTTAAGGATAACAAAATTTTTAAATCAAACTTACGCTTCGGTTTACAAACTCGGTTAAGCTTGCACCCGATAACAATCCTTGCGATAGCAAGGCTAAATCAAAAGCTTGTTTGGCTAGTTGGGTTTGTTCGCCTTCGTCGGTACTGTGGGCAATGCGGGTAACTAATTTGTGGTTACCGTTTATGGCTACTTTGTAGCTATCGGGCATGTTACCGTAAAAACTCATACCGCCACCCATTGCTGCCATATCTTTCATACGGCGCATAAACTCATCCATAGTTACGGTAACAGGCATTTCATCAGGGCTTAGTGCTTCTATTTCTACTTGGTAAACAGGCTTGTTTATGGCTTTTTCGAAAACTTCTTTAACTTTTTTAGTTTGGTCTTCGCTTAAAACGTGTTCCATTTTTTCGCCTTTATCTATCAGCTTATCGGCCACAGCACTATCTACCCGTTTTAATTGGGTTTTTTCTAGCTTTTGCTCTAATTGGCTTACAAAATGGTTATCAATGGGCGAATCCATCCACAAAACATCGTAATCTTTTTTATGTGCCGATTGTATAAAAGCATCTTGCTTTGCTGGGTCAACGGTGTAAATATACACCACGTTACCATCTTTATCAGTTTGTTGGTTTTCTACTTTTGTGCGGTATTCGTCAAGTGTAAAATACTCTTTTTGGGTGTTGGATAGCAAAGCAAAATCTTTTGCTTTTTCGTAAAATTTCTCCTCGCTTACCATACCGTATTTTACAAATAGGCCAATATCTTCCCATTTGGTTTCGTAGGCTTTGCGGTCTTTTTTAAATAGCTCGGCTAGTTTTTCGCCTACTTTTTTGGTGATGTAGCTGTTTATTTTTTTAACGTTTCCATCGGCTTGTAAAAAACTACGAGATACGTTAAGCGGAATATCAGGCGAATCTATCACTCCGTGTAGCATCATTAAAAACTCGGGAACTATATCTTTAACCTCATCGGTAATAAATACTTGGCGGCTATACAGCTTAATTTTATTACGCTGTATTTCAAAATCCTTTTTAAGTTTAGGGAAATATAAAACGCCAGTAAGGTTAAACGGATAATCCACGTTTAAGTGAATCCAAAATAAAGGGTCTTCCGAGTAAGGGTAAAGCTCTTTGTAAAAATTCAGGTAATCTTCGTCGCTTAAATCGGCAGGTGCTTTGGTCCAAATTGGCGTACCCGCATTAATAATATTATCAACTTCGATAGATGCGTATTTGGTTTTACCTTCTTCATCTACGCCATCTTCAACGCTATCGGTTTTGGTGCCAAATTTTACGGGTACAGGTATAAATTTAAAGTATTTTTCGAGTATGGTTTCTAGCTTGTGTTTATCTAAAAACTCTTCCGATTCGGCATTAATATGTAATGTAATTTCGGTACCACGGGTGGTGCGTGTGCCTTCGCTAATTTCAAACGTGGTGCTGCCATCGCATATCCAGTGGGCTGGTTCGGCACCGTCTTGGTACGATAAGGTGTTGATTTCTACATTATCCGATACCATAAAGGCCGAGTAAAAACCTAAACCAAACTTGCCAATAATTTCGTTGGCATCTTTTGCGTCTTTAAATTTTTCTACAAACTCGGTAGCACCCGAAAAAGCAATTTGGTTAATGTATTTCTTGATTTCTTCGGCCGTCATCCCTAAACCGTTATCGCTAATGGTAATGGTTTTTTTATCGGCATCAAAAGCAACATTTACTTGTAAATTGCTTACTTCGCCGCCGTATTGGCCTAATGATGATAAACGTTTTAGTTTTTGGGTAGCATCAACAGCATTAGAAACCAGTTCACGCAAAAATATCTCGTTATCCGAGTATAAAAACTTTTTAATAATGGGGAAAATGTTTTCGGTGTGGATTGATATCGAACCTTTTTCTTGTATCATATTTTTAATTTGATTTGAATAATAAATTTAATAAAACTTTATATACAAGGGTTGTTCCAAAAAGCTAAAAATGCCAGTTTGACAGCTTTTAAAAGTTTTTTGTGGTATTTTGACGCCTCGAGTATGGTTTTTTTTGAAGTGTTTAAACTTGCTTACCTATGCAAGTATTAATGCATATATATTTTTATGGGCTTAATAATTGAAATTAAAAACGAGGAGCTTTTTTTGTGTACGTGAAGGTGTGTGTATTCAAAATTTATGGTGATGTATTAAAGCCTTAATTTTGTACTTTTGATGGGATGTTATTTGTGCTGTTGTTTTGCGTGAGGGATAGCAGTGAAAATACTTTTTGTGAGGTACGAACAAAAAGATTGTAACGTATAGCCCGACCCTAGTTAGGCCTTTTGGTGCTTGGGCTTAGGGACACGCCCCAAATTAAACTTACATTTTTAACGATAAATTTTATGAAAACTTTACTATTGTTGCCTTATTTATTAGCCACTATGGTACTTGCCCTTGGTGCTTGTAGCCGTAAAACTATTCAATCGCTTTGGCTATCAAAGCAGGAGTTATTTAATAAAATTACTATTGAACCTGTAAGGCAATCGCAGGCTTTCCCTGATGCTGGTTTGACTATTAGCCAAACCCAAACCGAAGTATTTGGCCCCGATTCGGTAAAGTTTAAAGTAGCTTATGTGGTTAAAAACTATGAGCTTACAAAAATGACGATGGATATGACGATGGGCGAATGTGCCAATTCGGCAAAAGGCCAACACATACATTATATATTGGATAATAAGCCCTACGTGGCTTTGTACAAGCCCGAAAATACAGTAAATTTGGCTATAAATAGTGAGCATTATTTGCTATCGTTTTTATCACGGTCGTACCACGAAGCTATAAAAACGCCTACGGCAGCTATATTGCTTCATTTTAAAATAGATGGGCAGGGCAATTTTAAATTGCTGCCCGATGTTAAAGCTCCGATGTTGTTTTATAGCCGCCCTAAAGGCGAATACGTGGGTAAAGATGTACAAAATGTTTTGTTAGATTTTTACGTAAAAAATACCATTTTGGCCGCCAATGGGCATAAAGTAAGGTTAAGTGTAAACGATAGGCAATTTATTTTAAGCCAGTGGAAACCTTACTTTATAAAAAATTTACCCCTAGGTAACATTATATTTAAACTCGAACTTTTGGATGCCGAGGGTAATAAAATACAGGGCGATAATACGGCTATCGAAAGGGAGGTGGTGCTTAAATAGTTGTTTTTGGCCTTAAAAAAATCAACGAAAAAAATAAATACACTTTTTTATATTTTGGGTATGATTTTTAACCAATTTGTTTTTTTTGACCCAAAATTAAAATTCTAAATATACAAAAATTTTAGCTTGTACGCATAAGAGGTCTGCGTATATAAACAAACAATTCGAAATATCCCTCTACAACGATAAAGGTAAAGTCGTAACACAACATAAAAACCGGGCGGGAAATAAAGATATTACCCTAAACACCCAACACCTACCCAATGGCACTTACTTTCTACACATTAAAGAAGGCAACGAAACCATTAAAAAACAAATTATTAAACAACATTAATCCTAAACAAAATACACCTAGCTAACAATTACCCGCTAGCTAGGTGTATTTAATATGCTCAAAAACAAACCATTATTTCCCCAGCAACCCATCAAATGTTATAGCCGCATAATACAAGCCCCCAAGCGTTGGGCCACCAGCATATTGTATGTAGCGGCGGTTAAAAATATTGGATGCTCCTATTTTTATACTTGCTTTTTGTTTAGGTACACGCAGGGTTACTTGAGCATCAAAGGTGTTAAAGCTAGGTATTGTACCGGTAACCAATGGGCTTTCCCACAAAAAGGCTTGTTGCCATTTATACACCACGCTAAAGCCTACGTTTTTAACCACTTCGCGGTTACCAATCGATAGGTTGGTGCTCCACTCGGGGGTATTAAAACCAGTAACAAAAATATCGTTGCTTTGGTTGGTTCTAATTTTATTAAAACTGGCATTGCCCGCTATGGAGTATTTTTTAAAAAAACTGTAGGTAATACCCACGGCCGAACCAAAGTTGCGGTATTCGTTTTTGGCATTTGTGTACACACGGTAACGCTCTTGCCCATTACTTGCGGCATTTACCCCTGCGGCGGGTTGTGCATCTCGGTTTCTATCTAGCATGGCTATTACGGCAGCATCGCTATTTACAGTTTGGCCTTTAGGTACAAATACTTGCGCTTGACCTAAAAAACCGCTGTATGTATTGGTGTAAGCATCAATATCTAAAATTAATTTGTTTTCTAAAAGCACACTTTTATAGCCAATTTCGAACGAGTTGATACGCTCGGGATTGGTCTTAGGTAAGTTAGCTACTTGCAACAATCCACGGTTGGCTAGTGCGGCGGCATCGGTATTGCCAGCGGCACTTACGGCGGCATTAAAGTTTATTACTGATGCTTGGGTGTAGCTATTTTCTAAATAGCCTAATCCTTCGTTTATAATAGGTAAACTGCCTACACGTTTAACACGACCATTATTTACGTACGATAATGCTTCAAACAATGCCGGAAACCGGTAACCCAGCTGGTAGGTAAACCTAAAATTATGGTTTTTATCAACCGTGTAAACAGCAGCAAGGCGTGGGGTAAGTTTAGGGTCAAACTCGGGGTTATAATCAAACCTTAGCGACCCAAATAGCTTTAGTTTTTCCTCAAAAAATGTTTTGGTAACCTGCCCAAATGCACCTACTTTTTTATAATAAATATCGTTACCAAAGCTACCATCGGCTTGTTGTTTATTTCTATCAGCAATGGGGCGGCTAAAATCAACAAAGTTATTTCCATCGGGAGTTACTTGGTATAATCGGGCATCGCCACCAATTAATAAATCAAATATTTTTACTTTTTTTGATAAATCCCATTGCGCTTCGGTGTGGTACATGTGGCTTTTTTGTACCAATGCGGCTCCGCCAGTTGCAGGCGCATCGGGTATCAATGCCGATTTTATATCCCAATTATTTATTCCAATAATGGTATTTTTTAAATTATTAAACTCGGGCGTACCCGGCACTACGCGGCTAGCATCGGCAGCTATACGGGCATTGGCTGTAGCGGTGGCTAAATCAACACCATTTGCCAATTGTGCTGTAAGCGATGTTTTATATTTTGCCGCCCAAACACTATTGCTGCCTCCACTGGCTAAATCTAAATTATCGGCAAGGGGTTTTACGTTGTACGAATTACCTGTATTTTCGGTAGATAGGTAAGCCCGCACCACATAATCATTCCCTTTAAGTTCCAGTTTATGGTTTTGCACCACCACATTATCTAATTGTATTTTGTTTCCTCGTTGAAAAACACCATCCATTTTACCCACACGGTATTGGTAGCTTAACTCGGCTTGGTTGCTTATACGGTAGTGTAGGGCGGCATCAAACTTTAAATTATCAACTTTTGGGTTTACCAAATCAATTTCGTAATAGCCTGTACGGGCCACACGTAGGGTTTGGTTTGGCTTATTGCCGATGGTTAAACCAGTAATAGAAACCACGTTACTGCCAGCAAGGGCATCGTCGCCGTATTTATTCCAGCCATCAAAAGCTACATTGTTATTTCCGTTTAACTCCGCAAAAGCGGGATTAGCACTTTTAAGATTATTTGTGTTTTGGTCGGTACGGGTGTTCGATCGCCAATCTGTTCCTTGCATATAACTGCCGTTAATTTTAAAGGCAAATTTATTGTTAAAAGCCTTGGCATACCTAAAAGCCGATTCGGTTAGTACGGATGGAGAATGATCAATACCATCCACGTGGTTAAGACCAGTTTTATGGTAAACGCTTAGGCCTTGGTAGTAAAATGGGCTTTTGGTAAGTAAGTTGGCCATACCGTTTATGGCATTCATACCGTACAAAGCCGATGCCGCACCGGGTGTAATTTCTATGCTTGCTATATCCAATTCGGTAGGGCCAATGGCATTGCCCAGCGGTACGCCAAGTGTAGCGGCTTGCATATCAACACCATCTACCAGTTGCATAAACCTAAAATTGTTAGGTATGTTAAACCCACGGGTGTTGGGTACTTTAAAGGTAAGGCTCGAGGTAGTCATTTGTACCCCTTTTACGTTTTCTAAGGCATCGTAAAAACTGGGTGCTGGCGAATCTTTAAGTGCCCGCACATCTAATTTTTGAATAGCTACAGGCGATTTTAAAATATTTTCTTCGACTCTACTGGCCGTTACCACTACCTCGTTACCCAATAATGTTTGGGTGCTTAAAGCTATATTAAGTTGCTGGCCTATTTCTTTAACTTCAAATTCTTGGGTTTTAAAACCAACGGTGCTAAACACCAAGGTAAATGGAAATTTTAGTTTTGTTTTAAGGTTAAATTTTCCTTTATCGTTGGTTACTGTACCCGCCACTGTACCTTTTATAGTTACACTTACGGCCAAAAGTGGTTCTTTGGTATCGTTATCAATTACTAGTCCAGTTATTTCTACAAGCTGGTTATCTTGCGAAAAGGTTTTTTTTTGCGTTGCAATTAGTAGCGTTATAATTAGTAATGCCTTAGCAGCGATGCTATAGGGTAAGTTATGTTTTTTTGTGTTTAGCGTTTTCATTTTTTTATTGTTGATTAAGATTTTATAAAATAATTTGTGAAGTGTTAGTGCTTTTTTTTAACAACAGCAAGGCATTATTTTATAGTTAAGGTAAGTAATATGAGAGAATAAAATGGTTGTAAAATTTAATTTCATATAATGTCTATCGATTTAGTAGGCAATTATAAAACAATAAATTTTATTATACAAATTAATTTATATTAATTCTATATATTTTGTAGGGTATTAAAATATATACATTATTACAAAAAATTAATTGTTTTTAAAAAGACGTTAGTTTTTTATGAAAAGTAACGATAATCTGTATTTAATGAGGCTTGGTTGGTGTATAGTGTTTTGGCAGGTTAATCAAATCAAATATATCTAATCAACCCTTTACCCCAACACCGCAGGGCCAGTTTTATTTATCTCGGATACATACACGTTTGATTGTATGTGATGCGCAAGCAAAAATTGTTGCTGTATGTTTACCGCTTTTTGGGCATCTGCCCCCGAGCGAAATAAAGAAAAAACCGTAGGCCCCGAGCCCGAAATACCAAAACTTAATGCCCCATTTGCTAAGGCTAGTTCTTTTAAGGTATCAAATTCGGGTATCAGCATACTGCGTATGGGTTCTACAATTACATCTTTCATACAGCGGCCTAAAAGGTCGTAATTTTTTTGGTATAAGGCACTTACAAGGCCAGCAATATTGCCCCATTGTATTACGGCATCTTTTAACAATACTTTGGAGCGTATAATTTGCCTTGCATCGCGGGTGGGTACATCTACGTGTGGGTACAGTAATGCGCAATATAAATCGGGTACAGGTAGGGCTATAACTTCTAGCGGTTCGTAACTTTTTATCAGCGTAAAGCCACCTAAAAGCGATGGCGCTACATTATCGGCGTGGCCATGGCCACAAGCCAAGGCTTCGCCTTCCATAGCAAAAGGCAGCAATTGCATTCGGGTTAAAGGATTGCCTAATAATTCATTAGCGGCAAATAAACCTGCTACGGCACTGGCTGCGCTGGAGCCTAAACCACTGCCAAGGGGCATTTTTTTTTCTAAAATAATACTAAAGCCTACATCCTCTTTACCTAAATGTTTTAACAGATTGATTACGCAAGCACTCACGGTATTTTTTAGCGGGTCGCGGGTAAGTTTACCTTCGTCGCCAATAATGTTATCGATTACTACACCAGGTTTATCGGTAATTTTCATCACCAATTCGTCGCCAGGTTGGTTAACGGCAAAGCCCAAAATATCGAAACCACACACCACATTGGCTACCGTGGCTGGGGAAAAAACTTTTATTGAACGGCTCATCGGCTTGCTCCTACTTTTACTAAATCGGCAAATACGCCGGCTGCGGTAACGGCTGCACCAGCACCTGGGCCTTTTACTACCATTTGGGTTTCGTTATAGCGTTCGGTGGTAAAGGCAATAATATTATCGCTGCCCGATAGCGCATAAAACGGATGGTTTGCCCCAACCGATTGTAGGCTGATGCTAATTTTTCCGCCCTCTAATTTGCCTATATAACGCAACACCTCGTTTTTACTTTCGGCATCGTTTTTAATTTTGGCAAAAAAGCTTTCGGCTTTTTTTAATTCTTCATAAAAAGCTTCAACTGTGGGTGCTGTAAGGCAACTTTCGGGTAAAATTGCACCCAAATCCACATCAGCAGCTTCCACAGGTAAGCCCGTGTTGCGGGCTAAAATCAGCATTTTACGCATAAAATCAACGCCACCCAAATCGTCCCTTGGGTCGGGTTCGGTATAGCCTTTTTCTTGTGCTTGTTTTACAATATCGTGGAAACTAACATCGCCTTTAAAGTTGTTGAATATAAAGGAGATGGTGCCCGATAAAATGGCTTCAATTTTCACCACATCATCGCCACTTATAATTAAATCGTTTAAGGTTTTAATAATGGGCAAGCCAGCACCTACATTGGTTTCGTAAAAGAAATCTACGCCGTGTTTTTGGGCGGTATCTCGCAGTTCGGCAAATTGTTTATAATCGGCCGAGTTGGCAATTTTGTTACAGGTAACTACCGAAATATTGGCTTTAAAAATCTCTACATAATATTTTGAGGGCGATACGCTGGCTGTGTTATCAATAAAAACGCAGTTGGGTAAGTTTAAGGCTTTCATTTGCTGCACAAAATCGGGCAGGTGCGCATCCTCCGAAAGGGCTAAATTATTTTGCCAAGTATTCAAATCTAAACCATCGGCATCAAAAATCATTTTTTTGGTATTGCTTAATCCCACCACTTTAATATTAATGAGGTTATGCTTTTGCAGATAGGTGTGGTGCGCATTAATTTGGCTCAATAACTCTTTACCAATATTGCCCACGCCTACCACAAATACGTGTAAGGTTTTTTGTAAAGTATCAAAAAACGCATCGTGAACGGTGTTAAGGGCTTTTGATAAATCGGCATTGTTAATAATTACCGAAATATTATACTCGGACGAGCCCTGTGCAATAGCCACCACATTTACACCATTACGGCCTAAAGCGTTAAAAAGTTTGGCGGCAATGCCCGTGGTTTTCTTCATATTTTCGCCCACAATGGCCAGTACGGCTAAATTATTTTCGATAATTACGGGGTTTAATTTTGCGGCTTCCAGCTCCAGCTCAAACTCTTGCTCTATTAACGCTTTGGCTTTTTGGGCGTGTTGTGGGTTAACGGCAAAGGTTATCGAATGCTCGGATGAGGATTGTGTGATGAGGATTACGTTTACCTGCTCACGCGAAAGCAACGAAAATAAACGGCCACTAAAACCCGCTTTACCCACCATTCCGCTGCCTTGTATGTTAATAATGCTGATATCATCAACCGAGGATATGCCACGAATGGTTTGGTTTGAGGGTTTGATATTGTGGCGAATAACGGTTCCCTCAAAGCCTGTATTAAACGTATTTTTAATTACGATGGGGATTTTTTTGAGGAAAGCGGGCGTCATGGTAGGTGGGTAAATTACCTTAGCCCCAAAAAACGAAAGCTCCATAGCTTCTGTATAAGATAGTTCGTCCATCGAAAAAGCTTTTTGCACCCTACGAGGGTCGGCGGTCATCATCCCATCTACATCCGTCCAAATTTCTATGCTTTCGCAATTTAGGGCAGCCCCCAAAATAGCAGAAGTATAATCGCTGCCGCCACGGCCAAGGGTGGTAATGCGGTTTTGGTTATCGCTGGCAATAAAGCCAGTAGCTACTACAATGGCGTGTTTATGATGCTCGAAATAGTTTTTAATTAAAAAATTGCTTTGCTCAAAATCAACTTTGGCGTTACCAAAAGTACTGTCGGTTTTAATAATATCGCAGGTGTTTAAAAACTCAACGGCTTCAAAATCGGCCCGTAAAATACGGCTAATCATAAAAGCCGAACATTTTTCGCCATAGCTTAAAACGGCATCACGGGTTTTGGGGCTTAGTTCTTGCAGGGCGGTTATGCCTTGCATTAAATCTTCCAAAGCCTGAAAATACAGTTTTAAAGTGGTTAAAACTTGGTTTTGTTGTTGCAAAGGTACTAACTCTTTAACCACCGTAAAATGGCGTTTTTCTATTTGCGCCAATTCATCGGCGTAATCAATCCCGGTAACGGCACCTTCGGCCATGGTTATTAGCTGGTTGGTAAGGCCACCCATAGCCGAAACTACCAAAACCACTTGTTGTTGCTTGGCAACATCTTTTTTAACAATGGAAACTAATGCTTTTAATGCCTCGATACTGCCTACCGAAGTGCCACCAAATTTTAAAATCTTCATAATTTTATAAAAAAAACGCCTTCCATTTTAGGGGAAGGCGCTGTGTGTATTTATGTAACCACTCTATCGCTTCCCTTACGCTTTAGGCATAATGGTTGTAAATGTTGTGGTTGTGGTTAAAGTTTTCAATGTATTAATTTATGTGCCAAAGCTAAACGATAATTTATAATATACAAAAGATTTTTTTGAGATATTTTATATTTTAACGGTGTAAATTTTATGGTGTAATATTTCTTATTTTGAATTAAAATTTAACTATTTAATTTATGTTCAAACCCTTATAGTTAATTCTATTCAACTTAAAACCATCTTTCCAACATTCGCCTAACCAATGGCAAACTCTACTTTTTAGTTATAAATTATCTCTCAACAGTTTTATAAATTTTTGTACCTCAAGTTTTACTTTTTGTTCATCAAGCAGGTAATTATTGTTCATAAACGAAAAAGCGTATCGGTGCCCGCTGTTGCCCACTAAAAAGCCACTTAAATTATAATTGTTTAATAAAGTACCCGTTTTAGCAAAAACATAAGGCTTGCTCGTATCTTTAAACTGGTTTTTTAAAGTACCGTTAACACCTCCTGTAGCCAGCAAATCAAAACATCGTTTTTCACCAGCTTTTATATATATTGCTTTTAATAGTGTTGTAAAATTTCGAGGCGTATTTAAGTTCAAACGCGATAAGCCCGAACCATCTACCCATTGTAAGGTATCGGGCAAAAAGCCCAAATATTTAGTTTTAATATATTTTATGATACTATCTTGCTTAGTAACCAAGTTATTATTGTAGGCAATACACAATAGCATTTGCTCGGCTATAAAATTATCGCTAGGTTGTAGCATGTATTTAAAAAGCGTATCTGTGGCGGCGGTAGCTATTTTTTTTGCTTTTTCAAACCCTTTACTATATGGTATTGGTTTTACCTCGTTGGTAATAAGCCCTGTTGCCAGCAGCGTATCTGACAATAAAGCCATTACAGTTTTACCATCAAGGTATAAAGGTATTTTTTGAGTAAAATTATTTTTTACTTGTGTAGGCAAACTAATATTATTGTTCGTTTCTTCTCTCTGAGCGTACTTTAAGCCACCTTTTGATAGGGTATCGCATAAAAACATTGAAGGCAAATCAGGCTGAATTTTAAATTTTCCACCTGTATAATTTAAAGTTAACATGTTTCCATACAAAGGTATTTCGGTAATTTGGGTGGCGTAGCTTTCGTTATAATCGTAACACATCCAGCCGAATCCAAATTTTTTGCCTTTATAGGTGTCGTTTACCAAAAATATATTTTTATGGTTGTTTTTTAAAAAATCGAAAGCGGGCTGATTTTTAAATTTGGGATGTAAAAAAGCAGGATCACCTTGAGGATAAATTAGTAACGAATCTTGACTTGAAATATATTTTAGGCTATTTACCGAATCGCCCAAGGCGCACAAACCAGCATAAAATGTAAGTAGTTTGATGTTTGAAGCGGGGGTAAAAAATTTATTTGAATTTTTTTCGGCAACAGCACTTTGGGTGGTCAAATCATACAACGAAAAACCTATATGATGTGTTGAAAAAACAGGCTTATTTAGGCTGCTATTTATCAGTAACTTGATTGATTTGTTTTTTTGTACAGTGCAGGCATTTAAAGCAATAATTGCCAAAAAGGCAACATTAAAAAGTTTTTTCATCAACCAAAGTGTTTAATTTCAACACAAATATATTTAGAAATAATGAGCAATATTGCCCATCGTGTTTTAATTCCTAAATCTACCTAAGGTTATTTTTGTATAGATAAGTTCTGCATAGTTTTAGTGCGTTTAATGCTTATTATTGCTACTCACTATCTATACAAGTTACTAGTATTTCCTAAAATAAAATTTTCAGCATATATTCTATCTCTAAAAGTAAACGAAATTTAAAGTTTGTCTAAGGCATACAATTTAAAATTGTATTGATGGTTGTTCGTTTTATATTTTAAAAAAAGAAAAGTAAAATTTGAAAAGTATATACAATTATTAGGCAAAATGAAACTTCAAATTTATAAACTATTAATATAAATTTATTTATCCTTTAGGCAAAGTCTAGTAAATACTTTATATGAAATTGTTTAATAATAAATTTTTTGTAAACATTAAATATGTTAAAGGCAATTTTTTAAGTGCTTTTAGTTAAAATAATAGATTTTAAAAAAACTTTAAAAAAACTGTTTGAAATTTATTTAACTATTTCAAAAAAAATATTTAGTCTTTTAAAATTTTAAAAACTCCTGCAATAGAAATAAATGAGCCTAAAAATGTAATTACCCAGCCAGCTATATCAACTACCATGCTGTGTAATATAATTTGTTTAATATAAACCCCAAATAAAGTTACAAAAAGACCTATAATTATTGTGCGAATGTGTGCAGGATTGTTTGCGTTTACCATTTTATTGTTTTTTTATTGATACAAAAATATAAAATTGAAACACATCTGGCATATGTTTTTTAAAATTTAGTCATTTACTTCAAATTATTAATTCGTTCAAATTTAAAACATACATCAATAAAATACAGCACAAAATAAAAATGGTTTCCACTCAACTAAAAATAATCAGAATAATGGACATTAACATAGCTAATATGAAGGTTGTTGCAAGTATGTTGTAAGTGTTTTTAAAACACCACACAGCTTTAAAGCTTTTACTTAACGAAATAAAACATTTGTATTTTAGTAAATTGAAATTTGTAGACATAAAAAACGATGTTTCGTTCCAAAAAATTTCAAGAACGAAAATAAAAAAAAAGTGCTTATTTCTTTTGTAAAGTCTAAAAAAAAGGTTTACGTTAAAATGTAAATAACATGTACAAACAATAGCAAAAAACGAGAAGATTTTGTAGCCGATTATTCACTAGTAATTCCATTTACATAAAAATAAAGATCAAGTTTGAAATTGATTAAGGGTAATGCATTCCTACACAATAAAATAAATTCGAACCTGCAAACCAAAACCTAAGGAATTAAAAGCTATAGCCTTAGTTCGATAATTAAACATTGTTTTAAAATTGATTAGGGCGTTTTAACACGCTTTACGCTATATCTTTTTTTATTTTAATTTTCCCCCAAAAGGGGGATTTTTGGCAAAAAAAGGATACCGCTGCAATCGTTAACGCAAATAAACTGTTTAAGTACTTCTCTAAATACAAATTGAAATAAAATTAATAATCGAACTCAAGTTATACAAATTCCACTTTCCAATATGTTAAAGTATTTAAACCAAAACTGCCTAAGTCACATTTATAGTTAGCCAAGATAATACTTACGATAAAACGTATCAAAAACTTCATCATTAAAAAAAATCCATTTACCATCGAAAGCGGAGAACTCACTCCAACCATCAAGCCCAAGCGCAAAGCAATCGAAACCA
>RDYW01000012.1 GCA_004293485.1 Sphingobacteriales bacterium
TAAATAACAGACCTGTAAGAAAATTTGGTTATCTAACTCCTAATGAAGTATTTTTACAGCTTAAGGTAAGTGTTGCACTTATCAGTTGAACACAGCAAGTGTTATAGATAATAAATATTTGATTTTAAAAAGTAGGCTATAAAGCTTAACAAAATTTTTCTTTTAATATAATTTTATCATGTATAAACAGGATGCTGTTTTTTAATTTTTTTAGGTATTACTGTAATAATGCAAAGCTGATTAATTAAAATTACTTGAACAAGTTTTTCGAAAGCATAACACTTGTAAACTAAATGGTTAGCTGCTGCATAGCTCAAAAATTCCTAATTTTTATAGTCGTTTTTGGCTCGTATTTGCCTAGCTAATCTTAAAAGTTTATACTTTTTACTTTCTTATTAATTACGATGTGAAGTTTTTATATATTTGAAATTTTAAGCAAAATTAATTAACTGTAAAAAAATAGCGCTAATTTTAAAGTATAAAAGCATTGTTTTGTAACTTAAATATTAAAAAAAAAACATTTAATAAAACAATGCTTACTACATTTTATCGCAAACAATTATTAAACGAAGGTTAGTTTTTATATACTCAATAATACTAAATTTTGAATTATAATTTTCGCACCAGTATCTTTTAACTTGATAGTAGAAAATATTTTTTTTTGAAATAGAGGTAGTTTAAATCTACATGAAAAAGGTAAAAATCTTTTAGGGCAAATGGGTAATAGCTTTTTGGTAGTTTAAATCGAATGTGGCCATTTGTAGAGCTGTTATTTTAGTGGATGGTTATTTTTTTGAGTTATAGCTTTTTATTTTTAGGCTAATTTAGGCTATTTAACCTTTGGGCACTAAATAGGAGTATTGTAAAGTAAATACTGCTTTTACATCTTAGGGAGTTTAACCATACTTACTACAAATTTAAAATGTGTAAGTATGGTTAAACGTATTAAATTATTGCCCTTGTGCTAACGAGTAAGCTTTTTTACCATCATAAGCCATTAACCATTCTATCGAGCATATTTTAAATTGCTCGGCAACTTTGGCCGAAAGACTTAAAATATCTGTTTGTGTAAGTTGCTGTGTGGTGGTTTTTTCTAATCGTACCCTAAACTGGTTAATACATTCGGTAAAAACTGAACCCGTGGGGTACACTTGTGTGCCACGATTGCTCATAGTAGAAAGGGCAAATTCTGTACCTAAAAAAGGGCTTATTTTTTCGGCTATTTGTTGTGGTTGTTCTACGCTTTCGATAAAAAAATCGGCTCCCATTATTTCGCTTGTTGCAGCATGGTTTAGGGCGGTCATTTTATTTTGCGTAGGTATAGATGGGCTGGTGTAAACCTCTTGGTTAGGCAAAATGTTTGTTTTTGCACCTTTGGCAGGGATTTTTCCTAAATTATTTATAATTTCTTGAGCAAACTGGGTGGTAGTTAATGATGGGGTAAGTTTGCTGCCAAAATCACCCGTATGGGCACCAAGCTCTAAGGTGTAAAGTAAGGCGTTTTCTATTTGGTTAGCATGGCTAAAATGCCCTAAATGCCTTAATAGCATAATACCGCTAAGCAAAAGAGATGTAGGGTTAGCAATATTCATGCCTGTAATATCGGGTGCTGTACCGTGTACGGCTTCAAATATCGAAATATTATCGCCAATGTTGGCTGATGGGGCAAAACCCAAGCCACCTACAAGGCCAGCGCATAAATCTGAAATAATATCTCCTTGCAAGTTGGTAAGTACTACCACATCAAAATCGGTTGGGCGTACTACCAGTTTCATAGCAAGGTCATCTACAATAATATCGTTAACTTCAATTTCAGGATAATCTTTGGCTACTTCGTAAAAACATTCTAAAAACAAACCGTCGGTAAGTTTCATAATGTTTGCTTTATGGCCGCAAGTAACTTTACGGGCACCTTTTTTGCGGGCCATATCAAAGGCGTATTTATGCACTTGTAGCGAGCCCGGGCGGGTAATAAATCGTCGACAAAGTGCTACATCAGGGGTTAGCATATGCTCTATTCCGCCATAAGTATCTTCTATGTTTTCACGTATTATGGTAATATCAATAGGGATACCAGATTTCGAAAACACAGTATCAACGCCATTTAAACTAACAAAAGTACGTTTATTGGCATACGTATTCCATACTTTACGGGCGGTTACGTTAAGGCTTTTCATACCTTTGCCTTTGGGTGTTTCCATGGGGCCTTTAAATAAAATACCAAGCTTTTCGATGGTGTTTTTAGCTTCTGGAGTCATCCCGGTAGAGTTTCCTTGTTCAAAAACATGCTTGCCCATTGCTACAAATGTATAATCAAGTGGGACTGCTGCAGCATTAAAAATATTAATAACTGCGTCCATAATTTCGGGGCCTATGCCATCTCCTTTTGCTACTGCAATAGTATTAATCATATTTGTGGTGTGTTAAATTAAATTAAAAATTTGATATAAATGGTGGGCAACATAATAGTAAATAGGTATGCCAAATATAATGTTAAACGGGAAACTTATACCTAATGAAGCGGTTAAATAAAAAGTTGGATTTGCTTTTGGTAACGCTATTTTCATAGCTGCGGGTGCAGCAATATATGAAGCACTTGCGGCCATGGTTGCCAAAACTATGGCTCCGCCTACCGATAAATGTATCATCATAGCAATAAAAATACCTAAAGTAGCTGAAATAAATGGCATCAAAACACCAAAACATAACAAAAAAGGGCCTACTTTTTTTAAATCGCCAAAGCGTTGTGATGCTACAACCCCCATTTCGAGCATAAAAATAGCCAAAAAACCTTTAAATAAATCGAAAAAGAAAAAATTAATTTGTTTGTTTCCTGTGTAAGCCGTTGCAACGCCAATTAACAAGCCTCCTACCAACAACAATATGGTTTTTCCTAAAAAAATTTCGTGAACAAGGGCTTTATAGTTCATTTTTTTTTCACTTGTGTTCCATTTCGCTAAAAAAATACCTACAGCTATAGAGGGTATTTCAAGCATCACCAGTAAAACGGTTACATACTGTTCGTATTTTATTTGCCTATCGGCTAAGTAATTTAATACTACAGCAAACGTTACCGCACTTACCGAACCATAATGGGTGGCAATGGCTACTGCGTTGGTTTTATCAAACTTGCCTACTTTGCTTAGTATTAAATAAGCCAAAACAGTAATTAAGCCTCCCAAAAATACTGTTGAAATAGCAGGTAAAATAATGGTATGAAATTGGTTGTGGTATAATTCGATGCCTCCCTTAATGCCTATAGATAGTAATAAATAAATACTTAGGGTGTGGTAAAAAGCTTCGGGTATGCGTAAATCGGATTTTACCAAGCCTCCAAAAGCACCTAAAATAAAAAATAAAATTACAGGATCAAGTAAAGATTGCATGTACGTTTGATTTGGGCAAAGATATAAAAAAGATGCAGTTTACGCCCTAATGTGGATATTTTAGTTATGAATACGTGTTGGAAATTGTGGCTACATTACATAGTTTATGCATTTTTATTTTTATTGGCCAGCATGTATTTTAAGGTTTTATAATAAATAATGCGTAATTTACTTTTAAGTAATATGTAATTTATGAGAGTACTTTTTTTACATTTTAATGTAAACCCTTTTGGCTTATAACAACACGTACTTAAAGCTGTCTGATTGTAAATATAGTTTGTTTATGCGATAAATTTTAAATTTTGATTGTTTAGTAGTGTTTGGTAAAATTGTCTTACTAATTGTTTTAATTTAGTCATATACAATATTTTTTAATCACGCTAATTAGTTAATTTTGAGAGTTTAGAACAAAAATAATTTAAAATATTGTAGCTTACTTAGTTAAATCTACACTAAATTATTTACACGAAGGCATGCTATTTAAAAATAAAATACTAAACTTGAAACAATAAGCATCACTACAAAAAAATGACTCGCAAGCCCATACTGGTTTTAAAATTTGGTACCGCATCTATTACTACGGCTAACGGAGATTTAAATGAAGAAATCATTAAAAACATAAGCCAGCAAGTAGCGCATTTACACGCCAGCTATAACCTAGTTTTGGTATCATCGGGGGCGGTTGCTGCAGGAAAAAAGCGGTTAAAAAACTTTACTGGGCAACTTACCGAACGCAAAGCCGCTGCAGCCATAGGCAACCCTTTATTACTTAATAAATATGCACAATACTTTGCGCCACATGGCATTAGCATTGCTCAAAGCCTGTGCGAACGTCACCATTTTAGTAATCGCCACCAGTTTTTACAACTGCAACGCACCTATCAAGAGCTTTGGGCCAATGGCATTATACCCATAGCCAACGAAAACGATGTGGTAAGTAACCTCGAGTTAAAGTTTTCGGATAACGACGAACTTGCCACTTTAATTGCCGTAGGTTTTGGTGCTCGGTTATTATTACTTTGTACATCGGTGCCTGGGGTTTTGGATGCCGAGGGAAAGTTAATAAACGAAATTAAAATTATAAATGCCATCACTTTACAATTAGCCACCAAAGAAAAATCAAGCGCAGGACTAGGTGGTATGACATCAAAACTTACCTTTGCCCGACTAGCCACACAAATGGGCATAAAAACCATAATTTTTGGAATGAAAAACCAAAACGCTATATTACAAGCTGTTGCCGAAAAAACAGGCACCGTATGCCAGCCACAAGCTTGCAATATTTCGGCCCGTAATAAATGGTTAGTTAGCGGTAGTTTAATAAGCGGTAAAGTACAAATAGATGCCGGTGCAGCAAAGGCAATTATTAATAGGCATAGTTTATTAGCCGTAGGCATATTAAAAATAGTACAGCACTTTGAAGAAGGCGAAGTATTTGAAATTTTAGATGTCCAAAATCAGCCTATTGCGGTGGCAAAATCACGCATCAATTCAAATGAAATTAATGGCAATAACAAACTTCAAAACCTCGAAATTGCCCATACCAACGATATAGTATTGATATAAAACCATGGATAATATTAACGAAATTTTACATCAAGCCACCAAGGCATCGGCTATAATTAAAACGCTTAAAGCGGAGGATAAACAAGCCGTTTTAGAACAAATTGCCCAAGCTTTAACGCTTAACGCAGAGGATATTATAGCGCAAAATAAGTTAGATGTAGATAAAATGCCCGACACTGATAGCAAAAAAGATAGGCTTTTATTAAACCACCAACGCATAAAACAATTGGCCAGCAGTTTGCGTGAAATTGCAGTATTACAAGACCCCTCCCATAAGCTACTATCATCAAAAACCCTAGCCAACGGTTTATTGGTGCAAAAAAAAACGGTGCCTTTGGGTGTAGTAGGTGTAATATATGAGGCTAGGCCCAATGTAACTGTTGATGTAGCAGCTTTGTGCATACGCAGCGGTAACGTATGTATATTACGTGGCGGGTCCGATGCGTATTACACCAATATTGTGCTGGTAAATTTAATTCGTGGCGTTTTAAAAAACTATAACCTCGATGAAAATATAGTACAACTTTTACCTATAGACAGAAAACATGTATTTGAGCTGCTTACTGCCTATAAATACGTTGATATAATTATACCTCGTGGTTCGCAAACCTTGATTGATTTTGTACGACAAAATGCCAAAGTGCCAGTAATAGAAACTGGAGCTGGGGTGTGCCATACTTACGTAGAAGCTACTGCTAACCTAGCCATTGCGGCCAATATTGTATGCAATGCCAAGGTAACTCGCCCATCGGTTTGTAATTCGTTAGATACTGTGGTGGTTGATAAGCAGGTTTTACAACAATTTTTGCTACAATTAATACCCCTTTTATTGCCTTACGAGGTTGAGATTTTTGCCGACGAACCTAGCTATGCTATTTTACAGGCTGCAAATTACCCTTTTTTACAAATGGCTGTTGCCGATGATTTTGGTCGCGAATTTTTAGCCCTAAAATGCTCAATTAAAGCAGTAAATGGGCTTGATGAAGCTTTGGCACACATCAGTAACTACTCATCTAAACACTCCGAAGCCATAGTATCAGCAAGCGAAGAAAAAATAAACCGTTTTTTAAACGAGGTAGATGCTGCTGCCGTATACGCTAATGCTTCAACCCGATTTACCGACGGGGGAGAATTTGGCCTAGGAGCCGAAATTGGCATAAGTACCCAAAAACTACACGCCCGTGGCCCCTTTGCGCTCGAAAAACTGGTTACCGAAAAATGGTTTATTACTGGTACAGGACAAGTAAGAGGGTAGCTAATTTTTGCATTAATTTTAAAAACCTGAGTTCGATAATTAAAAAGCAAAGCATTGGTTAGATTTAAGAGTTTGGTGTTTTATTGATGGTTTTTTAGGAAAAAAGCGGTAGGCAGCCAAGCTAGATAAAATGTTTACCATAAAATTGATGAATGTTTTTTTTCATTAAAGTTCAATTTTGTACCCGTTTTTTACGTTCATCATTCACGGTTTTATTACAAATCGTATTTCTTAGCATAATTTTATTGTACAAAGCCATTAGCTGTTTTCATTTTGTTACGTATTGCTGTAACAAGGTGTATGCCATTGTTAAAATTATTTCAACAAGTTTTTCAGCAATTTAACCTTTATCACCAAAAGGTTTACCAATAATTTTTTTAAAAATCACAAAGTTATTACGATGTAAAGTTTAAAATCATAAAACCAACCTATAGTAGCTGTGCCTTTAAATACCTTATTTGCTTTAATTCGTATGTTTTTAAAGAATAGCGATTAACATGCTATTAATTATTTTAGGAGGCCTTACGGCACTCTTACTAATAATGAAGTTTTTGGTAGTATTTTCAAAACGCTTGCAAAAGTAATCAACTGAGCAAAAAATATATTTACTTTTTAAGCAGGTGGTTATCTAAATAAACATTTTAATTTCGAATACTTAAATATTTAAAATAAAACGTTGATTATATAATTTATAGTAAATAATTATCGAGATCTGGTTATAAAATTAACACTCCAACTCTGGTTATTACTTTAAAAAAAAATAAGTGTGCAAAAAAAACCTCCGAAGTTAATTTACTTCGAAGGTTTGGTATACTTGTTATGCGGTAATTAATTGGAACGTCGGCGACGTTCGCCACCACGCGACGAGCCACCACTGCCGCTGCTACGTTCCTCGCGGCTTTTGCCCGAAAAATCTCTAAACCCTCCACCGCCACTGCGTTCGCGGTTTCCGCCTCCTTTGTAGCCACCGTAACCGCTGCCGCTGCCGCTACGACTACCTCCTTGGTAGCCACCTCCGCTACGTTCGCCGCGGTTTCCTCCACCTCGGCGTTCGCCGCTGCTGGCTGCTTCGCCCGAAACTTCGATTTTAACTGCTCGACCATGAAAATCAACGGATTTAAATCCTGAAATTATTTTATCTACTTGTTCGTTTTCTACCTCAAAAAACGAGAAAACACCTTTCATATCTATTTTACCAACATTGCGGCCACTTATACCGCTGTTGTTACAAATATAACCTAGTAAATCGCCACGCGTAAAATCATCTACCGAGCCTAAATTTATAAACAGTCGGGTATAAGCACTGTTGCCCGTTTGGCGAGAACCTCGTTCGGTATCCCGGCCACGGTCATCGGCAGTTGCGTTTAAATCTGGAGCGTTTTTATAGTAGTCTAAAAAGCGGTTAAACTCTAACGAAGCAAATCTTTTGATGATATCTTCTTTGCTCATATCGGCAAATTCATCCATAATACGGGGTATGTATTGGTCTATTTGCTTATCGTTAACTTCTACATTGTGTACTTTGTGTACCAGTCCAAATAATTGTTTTTCAACAACATCAAAACCACTAGGTATTTCGGCTTTGGTAAATTGTTTGCCAATTACTTTTTCTATTTGGCGTATTTTATGTGTTTCTTTAGCATTAATAATGCAAATAGAAATGCCTGTTTTGCCCGCTCGACCCGTACGGCCACTGCGGTGGGTATAGTTTTCTATCTCATCGGGTAAGGCGTAGTTGATTACATGTGTAACATTATTTACATCAATACCTCGGGCTGCCACATCGGTTGCAATTAATAATTGAAGGTTTTTATCGCGGTAACGCTTCATCACTTTATCTCGCTGCTGTTGCGATAAATCTCCATGAAGGGAGTCGGCATTGTAACCATCTTTTACTAGTGATTCGGCAATTTCTTGGGTTTCTATTTTGGTACGGCAAAATACAATACCAAATATTTCGGGGTTAAAATCTACAATGCGTTTAAAGGCGGCGTATTTATCGCGAGCTTTAACGATATAAAACTCGTGTTCGATATTTACGTTACCTGTATTTTGTTTACCCATGGTTAATTCCTTGGGGTCGGTCATGTATTTTTTGGCAATTTCGCGTACTTCGCGAGGCATGGTGGCACTAAACAACCAAGTTTTTTTCTCGTCGGGCGTGGTAGATAATATGTCGTTTATATCGTCCTGAAAACCCATATTAAGCATTTCATCGGCTTCATCTAACACTACATAACGTACCTGTGTAAAATCAATGGCTTTGCGGTTTAGTATATCAAGCATTCGGCCAGGTGTGGCCACCACAATTTGTACGCCTCTTTTAATGTCTTTTAATTGGTTAACAATAGCTGCACCTCCGTAAACGGCAACTACATTAACATTAGGAAGATTTTTGGCATAATTTTTAATATCGTTACTAATTTGCAAACATAGCTCACGCGTGGGGCAAAGCACTAATGCCTGTGGGTGGTTTTTGCTGTAATCGATAAGTTCTAATAAAGGAAGGCCGAATGCGGCTGTTTTTCCTGTTCCGGTTTGGGCTAATCCGACAAAATCGTTGCTGCCTGATAACAAAAGCGGTATAGCGCTTTCTTGTATGGGAGTAGGTTTTTCGAAACCTAATTCAGTTATCGCATTAACAATATCATGTCGTATCCCCAATTCATTGAATGGGTTCATGATAATATATTTGATGTAGCTGTATTGCTAAATCGGGTGCAAAGGTAGGGTTTATAATTGTAAATAGCTATTTAATTGTGAGTTAATTTTTAGTTTACTTGTACATAACAAAGGTGTTGTTTTAATTTATTGGTTGTGGGTAGGCTATTATAAAATTTTAATCCTTATTTATGCTTAGATTTTTTTGCTTAGCTTACCTCCCCTGTTTTAAAGCATAAAAAACTTCGTTCCATTGTAATTGGTTTTTTAAATCGTTAATGTTGGTGTTTTTTCCTATGGTAATTAATTCGATACCTGCTATATCGGCAAAATCTTGCAAGTGTGCATTGCTTAGGTTTTGGCTGTATGCGGTGTGGTGTGCTCCGCCAGCGTAAATCCAAGCGGCACAAGCAGTTTTCATGTTGGGTAGGGGTTTCCATAATACGCGGGCAACGGGCAGTTTAGGTAAATCGTGTATAGGCTCAATAGCTTGTACTTCGTTTACAATTAAGCGAAAGCGGTTTCCCATATCTACTATCGATGCGTTTAAAGCATCGCCACCAGGCACATTAAATACCAAACGAACAGGGTCGGCCTTGCCGCCAATACCCAAAGGGTGAATTTCTAAGGAGGGTTTTCCGCTGGCAAGGCTGGCATCTACTTCGAGCATGTGCGAGCCCAAAACTAGGCTATTATGTGGGTCGAAATGATAGGTATAATCTTCCATAAAGGCATTTCCTCCGGGTAAACCGGCACCCATTACTTTGCAAGCCCGTACTAGGGCGGCGGTTTTCCAATCGCCTTCGCCAGCAAAGCCGTAGCCCTGCTCCATTAGGCGTTGGGCTGCTATGCCAGGCAATTGTACCATGCCGTGTAAATCTTCAAAAGTATCGGTAAAGCCTTTATAATTTCCGTTTTCTAAAAAAGTTTTTAAGCCTAGTTCTATTTTTGTAGCTTCGCGGATAGCTAATTTTGAGGTGGCATTGCTTAATAATTCGGCACTTATGGTGTAGGTATTTTCGTACTCGGCAACTAAAGCATCTATTTGGGCTTCGGTAATTTGGTTGATGATAGCTGCTAAATCGCCTACGCCATGGGTGTTTACCGAGTAGCCAAATTTTAATTCTGCCTCTACTTTATCGCCATCGGTAACGGCTACGTAGCGCATATTATCGCCAAAGCGTACAAATTTTGCTCCTTGCCAATCGGCCCAAGCAGCGGCGGCTCTGGCCCATATATTTATATCGTTTATTATTTCTTCATCTTGCCAAAAACCTACTACCACTTTTCGGTTTTTACGCATACGGCTTACCATAAAGCCAAACTCTCGGTCGCCGTGGGCACTTTGGTTTAGGTTCATAAAATCCATGTCAATACTATCCCAAGGTATGTCGCGGTTAAACTGGGTGTGTAAATGCAGCAGTGGTTTTTGTAAAATATTTAACCCTCGTATCCACATTTTGGCAGGCGAAAAGGTGTGCATCCACGTTACCAAACCTATACATTGTTTGGCTTGGTTGGCGGCTTGCATTACTTCAAAAATTTCGTCGGGTGTTTTTACTACTGGCTTGTATATTACCTTTACAGGGATGCTGGCATGTTGGTTAAAATAGGAGGCTATTTGCTGCGAGTGCTGGGCTACTTTGTTTAAAGTTTCTTCGCCGTAAAGGTGCTGGCTACCTGTAATAAACCAAATTTCGTATTGTTTTAAATGTATCATTTTTTTGTTTTCCTTGTGGGGGATTTTAAATTAATATTTATTATTTAAAGTTATTATAACTTAACGTTTAAAATACATCACCAGCGATGCTTTGGCTAAGGTGTTAGTACCTATATAATAGCCTACCATTGCTGGGTTGGCAGTTTTATTTAAACCTAACTTTGCTACTTTTAATGCGTAAACAGTAATTATATATTGATGAAAGCCATGGCCTTGTGGTGGGCATGGGCCACCGTAACCGGGTACGCCAAAATCAGTAATGCTTTGTATTGTGCCTTTGGGTATAAGGTTTAAGCTAATATTACCTGCTTCTTGTGGTAAGCTGTATTGGTTGGCTGGTATATCAAAAACTAGCCAATGCCACCATCCGCTTCCGGTGGGGGCATCGGGGTCGTACATGGTGATGGCAAAACTTTGGGTGCCTTGTGGGGCGTTTACCCAATGCAATTGAGGCGATTTATTATTGCCCGTACAGCCAAAGCTATTAAAAACTTGCTCTTGTGTGGCTTGTCCGCCTATATCGTTACTTTTTAGGGTAAATGTTTGGGCTAAACTAATGGCATTAATTAAAACTATGCCTACGAGGGTTAAAATTATTTTTTTCATCGTTTTTTTTGTAAAATAAAGTTAATAAATAGGATAATATACTTCCATATCTATTATCGAGCTATCGTTTTTAGGTATTTGTTTATTTAAGTACTTTTCGAAGGGGGTAAAAACGCCACTAAAATTATTATCGCTTACATATTTTTGCATGCCTTCGTACACAGCTTTAGCATCCCCGTAAGGGCCTTTATAATGCGTTACCAATATATTACCTACACTAGGCATGGTAAATGTTTGTATTTTACTATACTGTGTATCGGGCTTATCAATTACCAGCATGGTGGTAAGTTGTACCGAATCTTTACCTATACACGAAGCAACTAAGTAAGGCTTAAAAACGGTAGTAAGTTTGTTTTTAAACGCATATTGTGTTAAAAGTTTAAACAAGCTATCGGTAACTTTAAACCTGTGTTTTATTCCCACAGTTTTAGATAACATAATATACAGTGTATCGGGTACCTTGGTTTTTTTAATTTCAAAGCCGTAGTAAAGCGCAGGTGTTTCTATAAATTTTTTTAGTGCTTTGATAATGCTGGTTTTTTGCTCATCGGGGGTAAAAAAATTAAATAAGTAGCCCAATAAACTTGTGCTACAAGTTTCCATAGCTACGCAATCTCCTGTTTTGGTAAAGGCAATGTTTAGCCCTCGCTGGGTTTTAAACAATAAACTTTCATCAATAGTTATTAAACCTGGGCTGTACTTTGTTATTACAAACGTATTGTTATGGGTGTAAATGGTACTCGTTTTATTTTTATAATCTTGGGTATAACGGTAATTATGCGGGTGTTTTTGGTATGATGATTGTATGGGCGCATACCATTTTCGCCAGCTATCGGGGTTGTTAATTTCGGTTACAACAGCGTAAAAAGGTTTTTTAATAGTTACTTTTTGGGTGCTTTGTGCAGGAATAAAATAACTTACTACCAACATAACAACTAGTAATATGCTAATTTTTTTAAACAAGCTCATATAAATTTTAGTGTGTATAATTTGATATAGCGAAAGTAAATTTTTTTTGTGTAGGCTGAAAGAGTAGTCAAAAAAATTGCCAAGCTACCATTGTATGGTATATTAAATTTAATGGATAGTTGTCGAGTTTCACAACGTTGTTGATGTTAGTTGATTTAATTTTGATTCAAATTTAGGATATTATTTTTAAATTGATTGGGCGTTATTTTAAATATTTC
>RDYW01000013.1 GCA_004293485.1 Sphingobacteriales bacterium
AAATAACAGACCTGTAAGAAAATTTGGTTATCTAACTCCTAATGAAGTATTTTTACAGCTTAAGGTAAGTGTTGCACTTATCAGTTGAACACAGCAAAGCAAAGGTTGGTAATTTATTGTTTTTTTTGAGATTTTAAATTCACCAAATTTTGCCCAAGTAATATACCTCCGTCCCCAATTTTTTAACAACTTAGATGCAAGTAAAAAATTCGGATAGCAAAATTTTATACATAAGATATCCCATTCAGCTTAAAATAAAACAAGCTCATTTATTGGCACTTAATTGCATACTACCCTAAAACTACCCGTTGTTTTTTCTTTTGTATTCATTGTTTTCTTTAGCCTTGTTAATTAACACAACAATTGATAAAATATGGTTTCAAGTAACCCCTTTTTTGTTTAAAATTACTCAACACACATGCTAATAGATTATTTTGCCCAAAACTATTCCGTTAAATTAAAACCTAAATGTGGGGCTTGCAAAAAAGAACTAGATAACCGCATACCCCGTCCTGTATTTGCTAAATTATTTATCCCCTTTTTACCAATAAAGGTTTATAAATGCACCCATTGTTTGCGTAAAAACTATATCATTTAACACTAACCAAAACCCACCAACCTGCTAATAATTTTTTATTAAACCCCTAATCAAACAAAAATGAAAAAAACCTTACTTTTTATTTTATGCCTATTTACATCCGTTACTTTATTTGCCCAGTTTTTTAGCAGCGGTGATTTAAATTATGCGGTACTTAACGCAACCGAAGCTAGGGTTGCTGGCACACCTGGCTTTACAGGTGTAGCCAATATACCGAGCACCGTTACCGACCCCGGCACTGGTATAACTTATACCGTAACCCTTATTGGCTCTAATGTATTTCTTAATTGTACTGGTTTAACTGCGGTAAATATTCCTAATACAGTAACCGAAATAATGTCGGGTGCGTTTTATGGTTGCAGTGGTTTAACGTCGGTAGTTATACCAAATTCGGTAAACCTAATCGGGGATAATGCGTTTGCTTTTTGTTTCAACTTAACTTCATTAACTTTTAATAACGCAACACCAGTAGGGATAAGTTCAAATGTGTTTCCGGTTTCATCGGGTACTTTATATGTGCCTAGTGGTTCAGAAACAATTTATCGTAGCACCTCAGGTTGGTCTAATTTCGGCACTGTTGCAGCTATACCTCCAGCAACGCACCTAAACTTTGATGGTATAAACGATAACATAAGATTAAACGCAAACCTTAGTAATATATTAAGTAACAGTACCGAATTTACCATCGAATATTGGTTTAAAGGCACTACTATGCAAAGCGGGGTGCGTTTTCAAAACGGTGGTGGTGATTATATTATTGCGGGTTGGGGTGCAGGTGCGCCTCAATTTATAATATCTACCGATGGCGGAACAAATGGCGTTAGCTGTGGCCCAGCGTTTACAATTAACAACAACAATTGGCATCATTTGGCTTTTGTTTGGAAACAGAATACCACTTTTGCCACCTATTTAGATGGGGTTTTGCAAGATAGCCGCGTAGCTGCCAATGTAAACTTACCTAACATTGCAGGAACTAATGGAAATATAGGTTCATTAAACGGTGTATCGGAGTTTTTAGAAGGAAATATAGACGATGTTCGGATCTGGAATAAAGCCTTATCGGCAGCTGATATTGCAGGTAGAAGCGCTTGCGAATTAGTAGGAAACGAAGCAGGTTTATTAGCGTATTATAAATTTAATATAGGTTTAGGTGGCTTAGCTAATACCAACGAAGATTTTTTGCCCGATGCTTCGCCTAACGGATTTTCGGCTCCTTTAAATAATTTTGCTTTAACTGGTAACACATCTAACTGGTTGGCAGGTTCGCCGGTTACCACAGGTTCGGTTATACCCGCTACGCCAACGGTTACGGCCAATCAAGGTTTTTGCGGCATTACAACGGTGGCTAATTTATTGCCAGCAACAAGTGCCACTATCAAATGGTATAATGTAGCTACTGGAGGCTCGGCGTTATTAAACGGAGCACCCGTAAATACAGGCACTTATTATGTTGCGTCTGTAAATGCCAACGGTTGCGAAAGTAGCCGTGTGGCAGTAGCCGTTACGGTGGGCAACCCAAACCCGCCAATAGCAAATGCACAAAATTTTTGTACCGCCGCTACCGTTGCTAATTTAGTAGCCACTGGCACAGGCACATTTAATTGGTACAATGTTGCCACAAACGGTTCGCCTTTAGCAAGCAATACCCCTTTAACATCAGGTGCTTATTATGTATCGCAAGTAAATGGTATTTGCGAAAGTAACCGAGTTTTTGTAAGCGTAACTGTTGATATTGCAAACCCACCCATAGCAAGCGCACAAAATTTTTGTACGCCAACTACTGTAGCTGGTTTAACAGCCACAGGCACAGGTGCCATACAATGGTATAATGTTGCAGTAGGTGGTAGCCCTTTAGCTACTACAGATGCATTAACTAGCCAAAACTATTATGTATCGGCAACGGTAGGCATTTGCGAAAGTGCCCGAACCCAAGTAGCGGTAACGGTAGGTGGTGCCATTGCCCCATCGGCCATAAGCCCTCAAGTATATGCTGGTACAGCAAACATAGCCAGTTTAAACGCCACAGGTAACGATTTAAAATTTTACGCTTCAGCAACCTTAGGCTCGTCTTTGTTGGGTAATACCGCATTGGTAGATGGTACAACCTATTATGTAAGCCAAACCATAGGCACTTGCGAAAGTGCCAGAACCGCCATTTTGGTTCGTAAAATAAGCGAAGCCACCCAAACTTTATGTGGCCCAGCAACGGTGACTAATTTTGTAAGCACCCCAACGGTTGGTGCAAGCACCAATTGGTTTACAGCTATTACTGGAGGCACAGCTTTAGCAAATAACGATGCGGTAACTGCTGGTAATTATTATGTTGAGCAAAGAAAACCTTTATCGGTTAGTACTTTAGCAAGCGGGTTTAATAGGCCTGAGGGTATTGCTGTACAAGCCGATGGAAAAATTGTGGTAGCAGACACTGAAAATAATGTTATCAAAAGAATGAATGCCGATGGTACAGATGTAGTTACTTTAGGCAGCGGTTTTTCTTTTCCTTCAGCAGTTGCTATACAAGCCGATGGTAAAATTGTGGTTGCAGATAATGGTAATAATGCTATTAAGAGAATAAATGCAGACGGAACAGGGGTAGTAGAAACTTTAGGAAGCGGATTTAATAGTCCTTATGCAGTAGCCATCCAAGCCGATGGTAAGATTGTGGTAACAGAAGTTGGTAGAGTCAAAAGAATGAATGCTGATGGAACAGATATAGTAGTTTTTGGTGGGATATTTGAATTTAAATTTCCCTATGGAGTTGCCATACAAGCCGATGGTAAAATTATTGTGACAGATGCTGGTAATAATACTGTCAAAAGAATGAATACTGATGGTAGCGATATAGTAACTTTAAGTTCGGGAATTAACTTGCCAACTGGCGTAGCCGTTCAAGCCGATAATAAAATAGTTGTAACTTATGGTGGAGGTTCCAGTGGCAGTATCATCAGAAGAATGGATGCTGATGGTTCTAATTTAGTAACATTAGTTACCGGTTTTAGGGACCCTAAAGGTATTGCCATACAAACCGATGGTAAATTTGTTGTTGCAGATTCTGGAAACGATGCCATAAAACTAATTACACCCGAAAACACATCTAACCGTGTAGCAGTAGGCTTAACCCTAACTGCACCAGCAGCACCAACAGCTACACCACAAGTGGCTTATTTGTTAAATGCTACACCGGTTGCTTTAACCGCAACGGGTACAAGCTTATTGTGGTACACCACTGCTGTGGGTGGTTCGGGTAGTAGTACTCCACCAACACCTAGTACTAATAGTTTGGGTACAACATCTTACTGGGTATCGCAAAGCAATACTTGCGAAAGCCCAAGAACTAAAATAGATGTGGTGGTAACCACGCCAGCAACGCACCTAAACTTTGATGGGGTAAACGATAATATCTCTTTATCATCAAGTATTTTAGATGCATTAAGTAACGGCACCGAAACAACCATAGAATATTGGTTTAAAGGTACCAATTTGCAAAGTGCCGTTCGTTTCCAAAACGGTGGCGATTATGTTGTTGCAGGTTGGGGTGCCGGTGCGCCTCAATTTATAGTTTCTACAGATGGTGAAACTTCTGGTGTTAGTTGTGGCCCTGCCGCAACCATAAACAATAATGCTTGGCACCATTTGGCTTTTGTATGGAAAAAGAATACCATTTTTGCCACCTATTTAGATGGTGTTTTGCAAAATAGCCGAGTTGCCGCCAATGTTAATTTACCACCATTTTCGGGTGTTGCAGGTAATATAGGTTCGTTTGCAGGTACCTCCGAATTTTTAGAAGGAAGTATAGACGATGTTCGTATTTGGAATGTAGCCTTATCGGCAGATGATATTAACCGTCAAAAAAATTGCGAATTAAGTGGTAACGAAATAGGTTTAATAGCCTATTATAAATTTAATCACGGTTTAGGTGGCGCATCAAATGCTAACGAAATCTATTTACTCGATGGTAGTATAAACACTAACGATAGCCCTTTAACTGGTTTTGCTTTAACTGGCAATAGCTCTAATTGGTTGTCGGGTTCGCCTGTCATTACAGGTTCAGTTATACTCAGAGCACCAACGGCTGTTGCACAATTGTTTTGTAGTGCCACAACAGTGGCTAATTTAATACCCGCAGCAAGTGCTACTATAAAATGGTACACTACAGCTAGTGGTGGTGTAGCCCTAACAAGTACAGATCCAGTAAGTACAGCAACCTACTATGTAGCCGCTTTAAATGCCAACGGTTGCGAAAGTGCCCGTACTGCGGTTGCAATAACAGTAGATAATGCCATTGCCCCAACCGCCACTACCCCACAAATGTATGCAGGCTCGGCAACTATTGCCAGCTTAACCGCCACAGGCACCAATTTAAAATGGTATGCAGCTGCAACTTTAGGCTCGCCTTTGGCAACAAATACTACATTGGTTGATGGCACAACCTATTATGTAAGCCAAACCATAGGCACTTGCGAAAGCGCAAGAACTGCGGTGGTGGTAACAAATTCAATTAGCGTAACAACTTCAGGTGTTTTAAATACATTTAGTGCTTGTTCGGGTGTTGCATCAGCATCGCAAAGTTTTACTGTTGAAGGCAAAGGCCTTACTGCCAATATTACCATAACAGCTCCTACCAATTTTGAGGTTTCTACCATTGCAGATAGCGGCTTTGGGGCCACATTAAGTTTAGCTCCATTAAACGGAACAGTAGCCAATACCCCAATATTTGTGAGAGTAATAGCAACGCCAACTGGTGCTACAACGGGTACTGTTACTTGCAGTTCTACAGGTGCTACCACGCAAAATGTAGCAGTTGCTAGAACGGCAACCTTAGCACTAATACCTGCGTATCAAATTGATATAGTGTGTCGCTCGGGTAATACAGGCGAAGCTCATATAGCTCCTGCAAGCGGCGGAGTTGGACCTTATACATACAACTGGACACCAGGAAATCCAAATGGCAACGGAACAAGGTCTATAACGAATTTAACTGCGGGTACTTATACCTGTACTGTTACCGATGCCGCAGGCTGTACTGCAGCTCATTCCTTTATCATCAACCAACCAGCAGCTGGCGATGTTACAGGTTTTGCTTTTGGTTCTCAAACCAATGTATCGTGTTATGGAGGTTCAGATGGAGAAGCGAGGCTTCCGAATCGAATAGGATTTATTTACAACTGGGGGCCAGGCAATCCAGCGGGCGATGGAACTAACATGATTACAGGATTAACCGCAGGAACGTGGACTTGTACAGTTACAAACACCTTTTCTGGATGTTCAGAAACAGCAACATTTATTATTACACAACCAGCAATAGTAACTGCCCCAACCGCCACTACCCCACAAGTGTATGCAGGTACAGCAACCATTGCCAGTTTAACCGCCACAGGAACCAACCTAAAATGGTATGCCGCTGAAACATTAGGCTCGCCTTTGGCAACAAATACTACATTGGTAAATGGTACAACCTATTATGTAAGCCAAACCATAGGCACTTGCGAAAGCAGAAGAACGGTCGTTGTGGCTCAAAAAATCAGCGAAGCTATGCAAACTTTATGTGGCTCAGCAACTGTGGCTAATTTTGTAAGCAGCCCAAATGTTGGTGCAACAGCCGATTGGTTTACAGCTATTAGTGGCGGTACAGCATTACCTTATTCAACTGCTGTAAGTACTGGTACTTATTATATTGGGCAATATTCGCCGCTATCTATTGCTACTTTGGGTAGCGGCTTTAACGCTCCTTATGGTGTTGCTATACAAGCCGATGGTAAAATTGTAGTGGCAGATTATGCTAATGGTAATATCAAAAGAATGAATGCCGATGGCAGTGATATTCAAATTTTAGGTAGCGGATTTGACGCTCCCATCTCGGTTGCTATACAGCCAGATGGTAAAATTTTAGTGGGAGATGCGCTTTCCTGGAAGATCAAAAGAATGGATGCAGATGGTACCCGTATAGTAACTTTACCAGGTACATTTAACACCCCTTATGGCATTGCCGTACAAGCCGATGGTAAAATTGTGGTGGCAAATACTGGTAGAGGTATCATCACCAGAATGGATGCCGATGGGGGTAATCTTCAGGTTTTAGGTAGCAGATTTAACGCTCCTTATGGTGTTGCTATACAGCCTGATGGTAAAATTATAGTGGGAGATTCTGGGAAAGGTGAACTCGTAAGAATAGACGCCGATGGTGTTGGTATGGAAACTTTAAGTAGCGGTTCTATTAATCCTTATGGTGTTGCCATACAAGCCGATGGTAAAATTGTAGTAGTAGATATTTTTAATAATGCCATCAGAAGAATGGATACAAATGGTAACAATATAGAAACTTTAGCTAGTGGATTTTCTGATGCTGTTGGGCTAGCTATACAAGCCGACGGTAAAATTGTAGTGGGTAGCAACAATAATAATGCAATAAAACGAATAACAGATACAAGTATATCTAACCGTGTAGCGGTAAGCGTAACGGTTAATACAGCCCCTGCCCCAACGGCAAGTGCACAAAGTTTTTGTACAGCAACTACAGTTGCAGGTTTAACAGCCACAGGTACGGGAACCATTAACTGGTATAGCGTTGCAGTTGCTGGTAGCCCTTTAGCTACTAATACAGCATTAGCAACAGGTACTTATTATGTTTCGCAAACGGTAAATGGTTGCGAAAGTGCAAGAACGAGTGTAGCGGTAACCATTACCCCAGCAACGGATAATGTGACCACCCAAACCGCTTGTACCAGCTACACTTGGAACGGTACAACTTACACCGCATCGGGAATTTATACAGGCGCAACGGCTAATTGTATCACAGAAAAATTAAATTTAACCATCACCCCAGCAACGGATAACACCACCACCCAAACCGCTTGTACCAGCTACACTTGGAACGGTACAACTTATACTGCTTCGGGAGTTTATACAGGCGCAACGGCAAATTGTGTAACGCAGAAATTGAATTTAACCATCATCCCGGCAACGGATAATGTGACTACCCAAACCGCTTGTACCAGCTATACTTGGAACGGAACAACATACACCGCTTCGGGCATTTACACAGGAGCGACTGCCAATTGTGTAACGCAGAAGTTGAATTTAACTATTGGCAATCCAGTTACACCCACTGGCGATGCCAGCCAAATATTTACAACTGGCGCAACACTAGCCGATATAGTAACCAATTCTACTATTATTGCTTGGTATGCTACACCAACCGATGCGGCTACAAATACGAACCAGCTAGCTTTTAATACAGTTTTAATAGATGCTACCACTTATTATGGTGTAAACGTAATAGGTACTTGTAGTAGTAGTGCATTAGCCGTTACCGCAACTGTACCACCCGTATTGCCGCTTACCCTTACCAGTTTTACCGCCAAAGCTGTTGGCACAGGTAACCAAATAAACTGGACAAGCGCAAGTATCATAAACGTAAAAACCATTACACTAGAACGCTCGGGGGCGGATAAAAACTTTAGCGCATTGGTAACTTTGCCCCCAAATGCAACCATTTTTATAGATGTTGAACCTTTGGCAGGCGATAATTATTACCGACTAAGTAGTACCGACAATAACGGAGCTAAAAATACGTATAACAAAATTGCCATAGTAAAAGGTTTAAGCAAACAAATTAGTGTTTACCCTAACCCTGTAACCAATGGCGTGTTAAATGTAGTGGCTGGCAACAACGCTATAAAAAGTATAACCGTAATAAACCTTAACGGTGTAAAAGTAATAAGCTTACCTACGGTAAGCAACCCTAAAACGGTGGTTGTAAACACAAGTAGCTTAATAAGAGGGGTATATTTATTAGAAATTAAAGATGCACAAGGCACTACCATTAAAAAAGTAGTGGTTAATTAATATTTTACTAATGTAAATTAGGTTTATAACTACTATTAGCAATTCTTTTAGGGGCATTGTAAAGTATGGCTTAAGCCATGGCGAAACAATGTCCCTAAGAGAATTTTTAACATACAATTTATTAAGTGACTATATATTATTAGATTATTTAAACTGTTTTTTTTAAGCCCATCAACTAGTTTTTTATCGTAGTAAATTCAATCTTTATTATTGATTTTTAACTTGTTTTAAGTTTATTATTATAAATAATTTGTCCTTAAAATATCTACTGTACCTATACATTCATTAATAATTACACTTATATAATGCCTTAAATTGCGTATATGGTTGTACTTTTGCTGCGATAAAAATTAAAATATGCAAGTATTAATTAACATTGGCATTGTACTACTAAGCATTGTTATTATGGAAGCTTTTTCGTGGACTGTGCACAAATATTTGTTTCATGGACCTTTGTG
This sequence comes from Sphingobacteriales bacterium, assembly GCA_004293485.1. Taxonomy (GTDB): domain Bacteria; phylum Bacteroidota; class Bacteroidia; order Sphingobacteriales; family Sphingobacteriaceae; genus Pseudopedobacter. Next base: position 8,902 of record RDYW01000013.1, read on the forward strand.
GTTTATACACAAAACCCATCATTTGCCCCAAAAAGGCTTTTTTGAGTATAATGATATTTTTAGCATTTTTTTTGCTTTGTTGGCCCTATTTTTATTGTGGCGTGGGCATAATAATTTTACTAACTCCTTTTGGGTAGGTACAGGTATAAGTATTTATGGCATTATATATTTTGTTTTCCACGATTGTTTTATACATGGACGAATAAAGCCATTTAAAAGCCATAATGCATATTTATGGTTAATAAAAAGGGCGCACAAAATCCACCATAAATCGTTACATAAAAAACCCAGTAACTTTTTTGGCTTGCTTTGGGTAAATCCAAAAAATATTTAAATTTAATTCGCAAATTACCATGTTACATATACAAAACAACGTTTCGTTAAAAAGTTATAATAGTTTTGGTATTGATGCTAAAGCAGCATATTTTGTAGAAATTAATCACGAGAGTGAGCTAAATGAGTTATTTAAAAGTTTAAATGACGAACATCATCCTATTTTGGTAATGGGCGGAGGTAGCAATATGTTATTTACTAAAAATTACCAAGGCTTAGTAATAAAAATAAACCTTAAAGGTATTGCTTATAGCATTGATAATAAAACAGTAAAACTTACTGCTGCTGCTGGTGAAGTTTGGAACGATGTGGTTAAGTATGCTGTAGCAAAAGGCTTTGGAGGTTTAGAAAATCTCACACTTATACCAGGTTTAGTAGGTGCATCACCAATACAAAATATAGGAGCTTACGGTACCGAAATAAAAGATATATTTGAAAGTTGTACTGCTTTTGAGATTAAAACGGGTAATATTTTATCTTTTTTTAAAGCCGATTGTGTATTTGCTTATCGCGAAAGTATATTTAAAAATGCCTTAAAAGGGCAGTATATTATTACCTCTGTAACTTTTAATTTATCAATTAATACAGAGGTAAATACTCATTATGGCGCAATTTTACACGAATTGCAACAGCGTAATATACAACAGCCCACTATAAATGATGTATCGGATGTAGTGGCACATATCAGGGTAAGTAAACTGCCCGACCCATCAACAATTGGCAATGCTGGTTCGTTTTTTAAAAACCCAATTGTAGCAAAATCAGTAAGCAATAAATTACTTTTAAACTATCCCGATCTTGTTTTTTTTGATGTTGGCAACAATGCTACCAAACTTGCTGCTGGCTGGTTGATAGAGCAATGTGGCTGGAAGGGTAAAGTGATAGGCAATACGGGCACTTGGAAAAACCAAGCTTTGGTATTGGTAAATTATGGTGCTGCTAGCGGTCAAGAAGTGTACGATTTTTCGGTTCAAATAATACAATCAGTGAAAGATAAGTTTGGTGTTGAACTCGAAAGAGAGGTTAATGTTTTTTAATTTTTAAATTTCTACTTAGTTTTAAACACTAAAAGTTCGATTTACAGTATATTAAATTTTGTAAAATTTTTGTTTAACTTTTTTTAAAAAAAGTTAAACAAAAATTTGTTTCCTTTCATTTAGGGTATTACATTTGTCTAACTTATTTAACAAAAAGGTAAACAAAATGACAAATATTGAATTTAGCACTTTAGTAACACGCCAAGCTTCATCTTTAAAAATTTACGCTCTACGTTTTACACACGATGTAGATGATGCCAACGATTTGGTACAAGATACTATTTTAAAGGCAATTACATATTTTAATAAATTTAAAGAAGGTACTAATCTTAAGGGCTGGTTGTATACTATTATGAAAAATACCTTTATTAATAATTACCGACGAATTGTAAAAATTGGTTCATTTGTTGCTAAAACAGATGAAATTTCGTCTCAACAGTTACACTTCAGTGCAACCAATAACCAAGGCGAAAACAAATTTGTGATGGACGATATTAAAAAAGCACTCGCAAAGTTACAAGCCGAATACTATTTGCCTTTTACTATGTACTTTGAAGGCTACAAATACCACGAAATTGCCGATGCACTATTAATACCTATCGGAACTGTAAAAACCCGTATTCACGTTGCCCGAAAAATGTTAAAGCAAAATTTAAAAGCGTACAACTTTACACACAATACTTACAAGTAAAGGATAAGAACATTTTAAATTTAATTCGTGTTAAGTACAGATTACACAACACAGAATAATCAGCTAAGTTGTGGTCAAAATTTTAATGATTAATACAAAAAATAATTTGTTGATTTATAGATACAAAATAGATCGCATCTAGGATGGAACAGTATTTTTGAAATAATCGTTTGAAATAATTGATTTTATGTAACAGATGAGTAGCAACATTTAAATGCCAGCTTTAGTTTATAATCGAGGGTAAATAAACCCCCCACCATTACAAAAGATTTATTACTGTTATTTGTTGTAGGGCTAATTGTATTTTACACACAGAAGTTACCCCCACCAAAAAGATAATGTACTTTGTAAAAATACATACAAAAGATCAAAAAAATTTATCAAAGTTCTTCCTAAGAAAACTTAATACAAATGGTGATTGTTAAACAGATAATAAGTGAAAAGCCGAAAGAAGGTAATTTATACTATTTGTAGAAGTTAAAATTTATCGACAATACGAGTATTTCGCATGTACAACAAACTAATCTTTTTCATGAACTAAATTTTAACTATTGTATTTAAGCAAAGAGGATGCAGAAAATAGAATAAAATAATTGATGTACTGTTTTCGCTTTGATAGTTTAATAGTTTTTATTTCTTAGAAGTACAACTTACATATGCCGTATTTAAATTTAATTAAATAGCGCTTTTTGTAACATTTATATACGATGAAAAAATAAGAAAAGCGCTATCAACACTACGATGTAAAACTTTTTTAATCAGTGTATACTTCGAAAAAATAAAAGAGATATTACCAATTAAGATTACATTTTCTAAGAATGAAATTGGTTTTCTGATTTTTGTAACTATACAAAGGTATTCGAATATCCCTTAGAATTTTCTATTATTTAATTTTGGTTAAATCAAACGAATTGTAAACATGAATTAAATTTTAAAACAATTTAATACAGCTTACTTTAAAATATATTTTGATAAAATTAGCTTATACTATACCTAATATATCAACACATTTTGTATTTGTGCATACAATTCTGGCAATTATTATCAAGAAAAAAGGGTTAATGGACATTTGTGGTGTTAAAACCTCTGTAAGTATTTATTAATCATAACTTTGCAGAAACGAAAGGTTATGAATAAAAAAACTGCAT
>RDYW01000014.1 GCA_004293485.1 Sphingobacteriales bacterium
GCGCTTGATAGCATTACTAAGTTACCACCGCTGGCTAAAACGCCAGCCGTAGGCGTGAGGGTGTTGGTTATTTGTAACTCGTTACCTAGGGTAATGGTTTGGCTTGGGCGGTTAAAGGTAAAGTTATTTAAGCGGTTGCTGGTGCCAAAGGTAAGGTCGCCTAGGTTACCCAAAGGGTCGGCACCGCGGCTTTTGCCTGGTGTGGTGGTATTATCAAAAAATAAGTTACTCGTCATGGCACCTGTACCACCTATAACAAGGTTTGATGAGCCGTTGGCCTGTAAACTGTTGGTAGCTGTGCCAATAAAATCCCCGTTAAGGGTTAGGGTATTGCTGCCTAAGGCTAATTTAGCTGTGCCTGTTTGTATAGTTAAATTTCTACCCACGGTAGTATTGCCACCCAAAGTTTTTACACCATTGTTTGTAATAGTTAAATTATTGTAGGCATAGTTACCTACAGTTTGGGTACCCCCGTTATATTCAACGGTGCTACCCAGTGCGCCTGTTGATAACGTACCTATTATGGGTGCTGTTGCACCCGCTATTTGCAATGTATTACTGCCCGACGAAGCCAATGGTATATTAACAGTTGCATTGCTGATAGTTGCACTTGCACCTAAGGTAAGTATTGCACCTGGGCCACCGTTACCAATAAAAAATTGTGTGGAAGCACTAGAAGTAATTGGAGAATTAAAAGTTTCGTTAGATGTGAAATAATACTCGGTAGGTTCGGCAAAGCTTGAAGGTGATGTACCTGTACCATCGGTATTAACGCCCCAATTGGCTAAAGTTGTAACAGCAGATTGAGGGGGTTTAAAATAATACACATTTACAGGAAATATTTCTATTTCGGTTACACTTAAAGCATATGAGTATGAGTCACTCACGATATCTGTGCGTAACTGCCCTAGCACTCTTAATCCTCTAATATTATTGATGGTAGGGCCGGTAAAGGTATATACCTGTGATGAGGCTGTAAAATCGTAAGGGTATGCTGGAAAGCAAGCCCAACTGGGTTGATCAAGCCATGTAGTGCCGTCGGTTGTAGATTGTATTTTAATATTTTGATGAAAATATCCATTATCGTAAATGTTGTTCAAAATAGCTCTGCCGCTATATCGTCCGTTATAATATTTAATACTTCCAATATTATTTTTTGCAGTTGGCCAAGTAATACCCGCCGCATGCCAATTAAATTGTGCAGTAACATCAGTTGGTGCTCCTAGGTCGTTGGTGGTACCATCGTTTATACCAGCAACACTTGTTGTTTTAGATGTATTACTGGTAGATGTAGCAGCTGGTATATTGTTCCAATAAAAAGCTGTACCCTCTGTTCGGGCTAAATTGGGTATTAAAATATTGCTTATGTTACTGTAAGCGTTAGTAGTAATGTTAGCAGGTAATGGCGTTTGAAAAGTATTTGCAGCCGAGTTATTTAAACTAAAAGTAGTTTTAGTAGGGTAACCAGCTAAAAAAGTTGCTCTTACATCGGCTCTTAAAAAGAAGAAACGAGAAACTCCGGAGGCTAAAAGTGTATTTAAACCTGTAATGGTTATGTTGGTAGGGTTTACAGTAATGGTTACCCCTGTGGTAATTGCCGTAAAAGTGCCATTGGTAAAAGCAGCAGTAGTGCAAGTTCCTAGCCTGTAATTTGCTGCCACAAAATTATCGTTAAGGCTGACGGAATTGTGCGTAATAACAACTGTGCCTAAGGTTACTGCAACCGAAGGTGTGAGTACAAAGCCAAAAACAGCTTGGTTGGTAAGGCCACCGGTAAAAGTTGTAGATAAACCTGTTACAGCATTGTTAACGTTTAAAGTTTGGGCATAAGATTTGTTTGAATAAAATGCAGTTAAAAAGAGTATAACAAAATTAATAAAGTAAGTTTTGATTGTTGCATTTTGGTAAACTTTTATCATAAGCGTAACTGTTTAAGCGTGTGTTACAAATTTAGCTTTATAACATTTTTTTTGACTTAAAATCACATTTATTCAATTGTAATTTGAATGTAAAAAAAATAAAAAAACATAGCTAATGCATATAAAAACGATGTTTTTTATTACAAAGTATTTTTTTTTAGAATTTAAATTGAGTGTTTTCATCCTACATATTGTAGGGTGTTTTGATGTTTTTTTGTGACTTATTTTTTATAAAATAAATGCTTATGGCTAACAGAAAGAAAAAATTCGGCGTAAAAACTAAATTTTTGAGCGTTTTAGAAATAGATTTTAGGTGAGTTAGTTAAGTAATTTTAGGTAGGGATAAACCAAAATATTGAAGTAATATTTTAGCAAAAAATGCTGAGCAGATGTTAAAAAAAATTTAATTAAAATTATACGATAATTTCAAAATTTAAGCTTTAAAATTATCGTATAATTTAAAGGGTACTTACCATAGTTTTTTGGGATACACCCCGGCAGCAACCAATTTGTTAATGCTATTTTGTACCATTTCTTTATCTTCTTTGTAGGTTACACCAAACCATTTTTCGTCGGTAGGGATAACTTTAAAATTAGCTAAGCCATTTTGGGTAAGATAATCGGCCACTAGGGGTATAAAAAACTCGGCCTTGGGGTTTTGTTCGTTTTTATTTACAAAATCAACAAATAATGTTTCGGTAACTGCAAATACAGCAGGAGTAAAGCCCCAAAAATTCATAGATACTGGTGTTTCGGGGTTTAGTGGATATTCTACACCTGCTTCTTCATACACTATATCATCGCCTTTAAAATACACTTGAGTACGTTCGTTAATGGCAGTTAAGTTGCCTTGATTGTTGCTGGCACATACACCACGAGATACTGAGCCGTTTTCGGATAAAGTATTTTTAATTTTGTAGCCTATCATCGAAAAATTAGTTTCGCTTGCTTCGTTGTTTAAAAAATTAACCATTTTTTTAAAAGCATCGTAACCATAATAATCATCTGCATTTATTACACAAAAGTTTTCGTTAATTTGGTTTTTGGCCGATAAAACTGCATGCGCTGTTCCCCAAGGTTTTGCCCGCTCTACTTGTTTATCAATACCATATTTTTTTAAATCAAACGATTGAAAAACGTAATCAGTCTCAACCTTTCCGGAAAGCTTAGGTTCGAATATATTTTTAAAACTTTCTAAAAACTCTTCGCGAATTATAAACGCTATTTTACCAAAACCCGCTTTTATTGCATCGTATATTGAGTAATCGATAATGGTTTCATTGTTTGGCCCAAAGCCATCAATTTGTTTCATGCTTCCATAGCGGCTAGCCATTCCGGCTGCCAATATTAATAGTGTAGGTTTTGCCATTTTTAAATGTTTATTTTAAATTTTTTAATAACAAAGGTAAATTTTAAATGTAACACACAAAAATTAGCATATATAAATTTAAAAAAACTTGTTTTAACAAATAAAATATAAAAGTTGCTAAACTTGGAATATCAAGTATTTTTTTTAATAAATTAACAACATTTAAAACAATCACAAGTACTTATATTTTGTAAATTACAATAATTTATTAATTAGGATTATGATTTAATTGTTTAATTGCAAAATGTTTAATTTTGGTATTTCACTAATTTTTTATGTTTTTAAAAATTAAATTGTAAAAACTTCGAAATATATTGATTTGTAAAGTTTAAAATGGAAAAATACTGTTTAGATTGCGGCGAGGCATTAAAAGGCCGAAGCGATAAAAAGTTTTGTGACGACCAGTGCCGTACCAGTTACAATAATAAAATTAAAATTGAGGTAACGGGTTCGTTAAAAACCATTAACAAAATATTAAAGCAAAACCGTTGTATTTTAGAAAAACTGTGTGTAGATGGTAAAGCAAAAGCAAGTAAAGTAAAACTAGAGCAACATGGGTTTAACTTTCTTTATTTTACCCATTTGTACGAAACGCAAAAAGGGCAAACCTATAAATTTTGCTACGAATTTGGCTATTTAGCCTTAGAGCAAGATTGGTTTTTATTGGTAAAACGGATCGAAAATAATACCTAAATCGTTTACATATCAAAACCTATTTTTACTTTTTTACCTTTTATTTTTTCGTGTTTTATTAGTAGTAATACTTCGGCTATTTTCTCGTTTTTTATAGCGGCATAACTTACATGGTCGGCCACTTCAATTAAGCCTAATTCGGTTTTGTTTAGCTTTCCTTTTTTAAGTAGTAAGCCAACAATATCTATTTTATTTATTTTATCTTTTTTACCTGCGGCAATGTACAATGTTACCCAGTTGGCTGGTTTTGGTAGGGGTAAATTAAAAGGTAGTGTTTCTATTTCGGGTACATCGGTGATAAATTTAGGTAAGGTTTCGTTTTCACCTAAAATTAAATAGGCTGTGCCATTGGCTTTCATACGAGCTGTACGACCGTTACGGTGGGTATAAGCATCAATGCTATGGGGTAATTGGTAATGAATAACATAAGCCGTTTCGGGGATATCTAAACCACGGGAGGCCAAATCGGTAGTAACTAAAATGGTGTAGCTTCCGTTTCTAAATTTAGTAAGCGATTTTTCGCGGGCTGGTTGCTCCATACCACCATGAAAAGTTCCGTGTGGTATTTGCTTATCGTATAAAAGTTGGCTAATGCGTTCTACTGCATCGCGGTGGTTGCAAAATATCAGGCTGGTTTTATTATCGGTTTTACAAATTAAGTTAAACAATGTAGCTAATTTATCTTGTCCTTCGGCCAATACAGTTTTTAGTGACAAAGCTGGTTTTTGCTCGATATTATTTAAAAAGTTAAGTTCAAAAATATTTTTTATCCCCGTAAAGGGAGGAATAACTTCCATTTTGGTAGCCGATGTTAAAATTTTTTTGTTTAAATTATGTAGGCTTTCGATAATAAAAGCCATATCGGCTTCAAAACCAAATTCTAAAGATTTATCAAATTCATCTAACACTAAAATTTTAGGGTTAAGTACATCAAAGTTTCGGTTGCGTATGTGGTATGCTATGCGGCCAGGGGTGCCAATTAATATGGCTGGTGGTTGTATAAAATTATTTTTTTCGGTTTTTACAGGATGCCCACCATAGCAACAGTTTACTTTAAAAAGTATGCCCATTTGCCTAAATACTTGTTCAATTTGTAAACCTAGCTCACGCGATGGTACCAAAATTAATACTTGTACGCCAATTGTTTTTGTAGATAATAGGTTTACTAAAGGCAATAAAAAGGCCAAGGTTTTACCGCTGCCTGTGGGCGATAGCAAAAGCACATTTGGCTTGTTTTGAATAGCGTCAATAGCGGCAGTTTGCATCGAATTAAGCGCTGTGATATTAAATTTTTGCAGTATGGTGTGTAGCATTGAATAAAAAAATTTGCGCAAGGTACACAGATTTTTGATAGTGAATTGCGGAGTACCGATTTTGAGATTTTAATTTTTAACTACGGTAACATAATAATACTACCACAGTTATTTAATAGTAATTGATAAAAAAGTTAACTACTTTACAACTAGATATATTTTTTACACAATATTTGTGATAAAAATTTTGAAAGAAATAACTAACCTTCAACTATTTTTTAATGTAAATAAAAATCATGTTATGTACATTTAAGGTTTTGCGTTGCATTAAATTTTTAAACTAAAATATAATAAATTTCTAAAAAATGTAACTTTTTTGTTACAATTGTATTTTATTTGTGTTTTTAATTAATTGGTATCTTTTTGATTAAAAACACAATTTAGTATTACATATTTACCATTTGTATGATAATGAGTTAAATATATTGTAAACTTTAACTAAACCCTATTTTTTTAGCGTTTAGTTATTTAAACTTTTAAAATATGGAACGGCAAGAGTTTTTAAAATCGTTAGGCATAAGTTTTGCCACCGTTTGCGCTAGCGCATGTTTAAGTTCGTGTGGTAAAGATGATACTATCAAACCCGATGATAGCACTCCTCCGCCAGTTAATGAACCTCCTTTACCTGCAGGTACAGTTAGTGCTAAACTTAGCGATTTGCAAAGTATAGGTAAAAGTATTATTGTAGAAAAAGTGCTTTTTATTCGAATAGCAGACGGAAATTTAGCCTCTTCGTTTATTGCTATGTTTCGCTTGTGCCCACATAATGGTGGTGAGCTATTTTGGAATAAAACCCTTATTGAGTGTGGTAGGCATGGTGCCAGGTACGAAACCAATGGAGCGGTTAAAAATCAACCCAGAGTAGGAGGGGGCAGTACTTCGCCTTTAAAATTGTATCCTATAACCCTAACTTCAACGATGGTAAATGCAAACACAAACTCGATAAGCAGTTAAATTTTACTATAAACTTTTTGGTGTTACAATATAGTGTATTGTTTAACAATTTTTAAGCTGCTGAGGCTACATCGGCTTTGTTTTAATTTTTTTTGGGAAATTAAACAAGTATGAACTTATGATTGGCAATACAAATGCCGCAACAGTAAAAACAGAAATAAACAAATCGAATTTTTCGCTATCGATAAATGTGGCTAAAGGGCTACTATGGGCAAAATGAGTGTATAAAGATGAAGATAATTTTAGCCCTAAAACGCCAATTACTAAAAATGCTATTGTTTCTAAAAAAGGATATTTTTCTAACAATTTTACAAATGCTTGGGCAACAAAGCGCATAGCCAAAATGCCAATAAAAACGCCGATATAAATTAAAGGCATGTGATTGGTAAATGCCACAGCAGCAAATACATTATCGATTGAGAAAGCTAAATCCATAACTTCAACTAGGGCTACAGTGCTCCAAAATGAGCCTAATATACCAACAGTTGAGCGGTAAAGCCAGTTTTTTTGTGTATCAACGGTTTCGGTGTTGGTTTTTGTGTTGTGTTTATTTTTAAAATAACTAAAGGCTAACCAAAGTAAATATAAGCCGCCAATTGGTTTTAAAAACCAAACTGTTACTAACCAACCCGCAATAAGCAGGCAAATACCTCGAAAAATATATGCGCCTATAATTCCGTATTTAAGGGCTTTGTTACGTTGTTGTGGGGGCAAATCTAATACCATAGTGGCCAGTACCGCAGCATTATCAACTGATAATAAACTTTCGATAACTATTAAATTTAATATAATAAGCAAGCCTGCTTGTATATCGCTGCCTAGCAGGTAATGTAAAAAATCCATATTGGGTAAAATTGTGATGTATAATTTTTTATGTAATTTATGCTTATTGTTTGTATATTTTAGGTTATGTACACGGCATCGCTTTCGTGTGCTTCGTCTAATATAACTTCTACGTGTTCTTTTAATACGGTTGATAGCTGTAAACCTGTAAAATCGGTGGTAAGCGGAAACAGCTTGTGGCTACGGTCTATAAGTACTACCGAGCGTAATTTTTTAAGTGGGATGTTTAAAAATTTACCCAATCCGTAAGCCAAAGTGCGGCCACTATTTAGTACATCATCTACAATAATTACGGTTTTATGGGTACAATCTATTTGTGCAATATCGTTTGTTGCATCGTAATGCTGTATATCTTTATCTAATAAAATACTGGCTACACTTATTTTAATGTTGGAAATTTTTTGTAATACGGCATTTAACCGCAAGGCTAGCCTATACCCACGGGCCCATACGCCTACAATAATAATTTCGTTTTCCTCGAAGCTATCTTCGAGTATTTGGTAGGCTATGCGGTTTATTTTTTGTTGAACTTGTACGGTGTTTAGTATTAATTCTCGTTTCATTTTTGCTTGTTTTGTATTAAACTTAATAGCCTAATTTATTATGTTTTTAACCGTGTGAAAGAGCGTTAACGATGGTAGCGGCGGCCTGCCTGCGCAGGCAGGCATCCTTTTTATTTATTGCCCCCCCTAGTGCATAAAGAAGATGGGGGTAATAAATAAAAAGATACAGCGAACAACGTGTAAACCTTGCCTACCGGCAGGCAGGAACGCCCAAATTATATCTCAAAAATTTCTTAACTGGTGGCATTAAAATTTACTACAATTATACGGTATGTTGGTGTATAAAAGCTACAACTGTTTGATTAAAAAAATAAGCACTATCTAAATTTACTACGTGGCCACAATTTTTAACAATTACTAAAGTCGAAAAACGGTTTTGTTTATTTACTAATTCTTTAATTTCGGGCAAAAACATGGCATCTTGGTCGCCAAGAATGTAAAGTGTGGGTTTAGGCAGCTCGGTTTTTCTAAACATTTTTAATACTGGGTTTACCTCGCTTGCTAGGCTAAACCATTTTATAAACTCTAATTGGTTTAATTTTTTAGCCTCGTTTATAAAAATATCTCGCGATATTTTATGGTTAGTACGGGGCATTATGATGTAGGCAAAAAAAGTATAAAGCGTTATATAGGGCAAATAAAACTTAAATATGTTTCCTAATTTTACCAGTATCCACGAGCGTAAGTTTAGTTTCATAATAGCACCTGCAAGCACTAGGCTGGTTACCCTTTGGGGATGTAACTGTGCCAATTCGCGTACAATAATGGTACCTAATGATATGCCTACAAAATGCGATTTTGCGATTTTAAGATAATCTAAAAGAGTTATAATATCGTTGGCTAAAAATGCAAAAGTGTATTTCACATCTTTTAATGTTAGGCTTCCTTCGGAGTTTCCGTGGCCACGTAAATCGAGCAGTAAAACATTAAAATTGGTTTTAAATGCTTTAATTTGTTTAAACCAAGTATTGTAACTGCCGCCTGCACCATGTACAAATGTTACCCATTGCGTAGATGTAGGATGGATATATGTAACATGGTTTAGCACAATAATGGGCGAATTTTATTTAATTAAAGCCTGTAAAACCTGCTGCGAAGCATTTTTTGTATCTACCTTATCAATAATGGCGATAATTATACCTTGTTCATCTATCACAAAAGTTGTGCGCTGTGTGCCCATATAGGTTTTGCCGTACATGCTTTTTTGTACCCATACGCCATAGCTGCTTACAATGCTTTTATCGGTATCGGCCAGTAGGGTAAATGGTAGGTCAAATTTTGTTTCAAATTTTTTGTGCGATTTTTCGTCATCAACGCTTACGCCCAATACCTCAAATCCTTGGGTTTTTAAGGCTTGGTAATTATCTCTAAAATCGCAAGCCTCAAGGGTACAGCCTGGGGTATTATCTTTAGGGTAAAAAAATAAAATTACCTTTTTGCCAATAAAATCTGCCAAAGAAATAGCTTCGCCATTTTGGTTGCTTGATGTAAATAGTGGTGCGGGGTTGCCTATTTGTAAATTTATCATAATTAAGGTTGTTTTAGTTTAATTACTGGTGCTAGGGCGAGGCTTTTTTTTTCCACTTTCGTGGCGATTTGCTGTGTGCATGGCCACCGCCACTGGCTAAGGGATTGTACACAAAAGTTTCGCCTAGGCCTTCGGGGAGTTCGATTTTAGGTATTTCCCTTTCAATCATTTTTTCTATTCGGGCAAATTTTCGCTGGTCTTTTTGGTTGATAAAAGTAATGGCTGTACCTGTAGTTTCGGCCCTTGCGGTACGGCCTATGCGGTGTATATAATCTTCGGGATCGGGCGGTACATCGTAATTTATAACCAAACTTATGCCTGCTACATCAATGCCTCTTGATAATACATCGGTACCTATAATTACCTGTAACTGCTTGCCTCTAAAGGCCATCAATATTTTTTCGCGTTGGGCTTGGTCTAAATCGGAGTGGAAAGCTTCAACCTCTAAGCCCGAGCGTTCTAAACTGCTGGCTAATTTTTTTACAATCTCCTTGCGGGATGCAAAAATAATAACACTGTTAAACTCTTTTTGCTTCAATAAAATACGTAGTAATTTAGGTTTTTGTTCATCAAAGGTTAAATATGCTTGCTGCAAAATACCCACCGAAGGTTTAGAAACTGCAATATTTACTTCGGCAGGTTGGTACAATATTTTTTTGGTTAGTTCCCTAATTTTATGTGGCATGGTAGCCGAAAATAGTAGGTTTTGACGTTTTTCGGGCAGGTAACTTATAATTCTTACAATATCATCGTAAAAACCCATATCCATCATACGGTCGGCTTCATCTAAAATAAGGTGTTTTAAGCCTGTAAGTTTTATAGTTCCAGATGTAAGGTGTGCAATTAAGCGGCCTGGTGTGGCTACAATAATATCCACCCCATCGTTTAACGAACGGCGTTGCTGCTCGTAGTTAAACCCATCGCCACCACCATATACGGCAATAGATGAGTTGCCTGTAAAATAAGCCAATCCTTCTATCTGTTGGTCTATTTGCTGCGCCAGCTCGCGGGTGGGTGCTAGTATGAGGGTATTTATACCTACCGTTTTTTCTTCGTTTATTTTATTTAAAATAGGCAATAAATACGAAGCCGTTTTGCCAGTACCCGTTTGCGCACAAGCAATTATATCTTTGCCTTCTAATATTAGCGGTATAGCTTGTTTTTGTATAGGTGTGGGTTCTTTATAACCCATAGTGTTTAACCCTTCTTGTAAAAGTTGGTTAAAGTTAAAATCGTTGAAAGTCAATTTTTTAAATTTTTTAAAAATGTAATTTATTACAAAGGTAAGCGAAATATTATAAATGAGGTGGTTAATTAATTTACAGTTTTAATTTTAATTACTATACCAAAAATGATAAAAACGTTTACTTTTTTTAAGTATATTTTAAACCTTTTACACCAATAATTGATATTTCTTTTGTATATTTTACTGATATCTAATATAAAATAAAATGCAAATATTTTTATTTTATTAAAGTGCTTAAAAAAAATATTGCAATTAAATAACAGCAACCTATTATTAATTAAATATTTACACTTTTAAATTCTAAATATACTTTGACTAATTTATTTGATTTAATTTGTTTTTTAAAAGTTTTTTCGAGTTAGTTTTGTTGATTTAATTTTTAAAAATATTTTGAGCCTAATAATTACAATGCGGCTAAGTAAAAGTAAGTATTAAATAACTGTTGCAATAAATGTTTTTGGCCTGAAAAAGATAATTAAATAATATAATATTATTGATTGGAGCTTTAACTTTTGCTATGCCATTTAAAATTAAATTGAATAATGTTTATATCCTAAGCTTTTAAATCTTCACTTTGTGAATAAAAACAAACTTTACATAAAATAAAAGAGTAATAATTTTTACTGTGTGTAAAAATAAGAGCTACAAATTAACTATTTAAATTTTTATATTTTTAAAGATTACCCCCAATAAAAAAGCGATATATTTGGTTTTAACTACAATAATTCGGGTTTTATGCTTTTTTTAAAATTTGATACAAATTTAATTAATTTTGGTTCGATAACTGCCATACAATACGGCTGATTGCGGTGATTTACAAAATAGTTTTGGTGGTAGCTTTCGGCAATATAAAAAGTAGAGGCGGGGCAAATTTGGGTAACAATTGTATTTTCAAAAATTTGTTCGATACTTAAATTTTGTATCATTTCTTCGGTTTCGAGCTTTTGTTGCTGGCTATGGTAAAATACTACCGATCTATACTGGGTACCAGTATCGCCACCTTGGCGGTTAAGTGTAGTAGGGTTATGGGTTTTAAAAAATATTAACAACAAGTTAGCAAAACTAACTTTGCTTTCGTTGAATTCAATTTGAATTACTTCGGCATGGCCAGTTTTACCTGAGCATACCTGCTCGTATGTGGGGTGAGGGTTTTGTCCTCCCATATATCCTGATGTTACTTTGGTAACGCCATTTACAGCTGTAAATATGGCTTCAGTACACCAAAAACAGCCACCACCAAATGTTGCTTTTTGTAATTTCATGTTTTTTGGGTTAAATTATTTAAACGTTTAGCACAAATATAAATTAAAGCATACACATTTTATAAATGATAAATTATTACAATATTAGTTAAATTTAAAGCTGTGTTCAACTGATAAGTGCAACACTTACCTTAAGCTGTAAAAATACTTCATTAGGAGTTAGATAACCAAATTTTCTTACAGGTCTGTTATTT
>RDYW01000076.1 GCA_004293485.1 Sphingobacteriales bacterium
CCAGCATTTAACCAATTAGTAGGAAATACTGTTGGTTTGTTAGAAAGTGTATTCCAATCAGGATTTATTATTTCGTCTTGCATTGCTAAAGTACCGCTTCTAGCGGGTACATTTATAGTATGTGTACCACTATTAAAGCCAATTCCTTTCATTAAAATATTAGTACCTAACTGAGTAGTAAACCTAATACCTCCATCAAAAGTAGGAACTTCTGTAGTATATCCGTTAGTAGCAATTACATTTTGTAACGTAGGAGCAGGGATAGTATTTTTTAAACTATCCAGAGAATTATTTAGTCGCCATCTAGTAGCGTAACCAGTAGGTAAAGAAGTATCAGATATTAATTTTCTATTAAGAATACTATCTCTTATATCTCCACTATTAGTCCAATTTGTTGGGAATACAGTAGGTTTATTTGATATATTATTCCAGGTAAGAGATGGTAGAGAAAGTCTCAAACTATCTAAAGCAGGTCTAATGTTTAAATCTACAACATCACCCCCTAAGGTTCTAAATTCCCAAATGGAATTGGTATTTTGTCTAATACTAGGAACTTTAGAAAGTAAATTCATATCATTTCTAATAACTATACTATCGTTCCTATATTTAGTAGCAATACTATCGCTAAATCTGTTTAATCTCCATCTACTAGTATATCCAGATAGTAATGAACTATCATTGTTTAACTTTCTAAGGTTTATAAGATTTAGTAAATCCGTTTGATTTGAAATGTTACCAGTAATACCGCCCCATGTAGCACCAGATACTAAAGGAGTTCTTACTATACGACCTATTGTAGTATCTAAAGTTAACGCAAATAGTTCACTCTTTTTAATGCTTATCTCAGTATCAAGTGGAATATTAGATTGTATAGGAAAGATTTCGTTAAAAGGTAGAGTGGAACCAGTATAGATTCCGTTTACTCTAAAATTATAATTAGTAGACCCAGCTGGAGTAGTTCTACCTAAAGAAAACCCATCTGCATCTGAAAATAAAGAAGATACACCAGCAACCTCATTACCAATTCTTAAATTTAAACTCCCTAAACTATTTATATTAAAACTTTCTAGACTATCAATGATTAGAGACTTGGGAACTTCCCCGCCACCAGTAATGAGTCGATTTTCAGTTAACCTCATATCACTATTACCTAAATTCTTACTAAACTGTACACTATCAGTTGCGTATTTGTTTTTATTAATAGTTATAGCAGCAAGACTATCTATAACTTTTTGAGTTCTACCTCTTGTTGTATAAATACTACTATCGCCAATAACTAATCCTGCTCCAGAACCACCAGAGCTTAATTCTTCCCAGTTTGTATTACTGATACCGTTTTTTAATTGGTAGGTTTTAGCTTCACTTCTTACATAAACAAGCATCCCTGTATCTCTAAAGTTATTTGGTATTGCATTTCTACCAGCAATATCTAAAACAACTTTAACACCACCTTTAATGTCATTTGAAACTACTACTGGATAATTACCAGTAGCAACTAAATTACCACCACTACCTACCGTAGCCTGTGAGTAAGAATTAATGTAAAAAGTAAAAGAGAGTAATACTAATAATATATATTTCATGCATTTATTAATTTGCGGTTATAGTAGAAGAACTAGTTTGACCGTTTTTACTATAGTAGATTTTTAAACTTACAGGAAAGCCCTGTGCATTATTTATAGTTCTTGTTATAAAATTATAAGCTCCTAATGAAGGAAAACCATTCTGTGTTATATTACTCAAATTAGGGTAATTACTAAAATATGCAATTACATAAAATTGTGTACCAGTAGGATTACCTGTTCCAAATGTTCCAAAATTAGCATTAGCTACAAAATCTAAAGGTAATGAACGTATTGCTATATCCTGACCACCTGTACTTATTCCAGTAGTATCCGATAACCAACCTCTATATCTTCTATAAACAGGTAGGTAAGAAATAGAATTACTATTTACTGAACCTGCTTGTATTCTTCCTGTACAATCTAATACTCCTAAGTTATTATTTTTACAAGCACCTTGTCCGTAAGATTTAGAAGCGTTGAACGTTAAATTACTAGTAAGGGAATTAACAGTAAATGAATTACCTGCAAAATTAGAACCATTTACAAAATAACTAGTATTAGTTTCAGCACCACCATCTCTTTGATTAAACGTAGCATTGAATACAATAGTTCCTAAACTAGTACCTATTTCATAACTACCAGGACTTGGTAATCCTGTTATTGTAGAAGTAGGGGGTAAATAAGTAGGCGGTATTGCTCTTTGTGTTATAATCTGAAATGCTTCATC
>RDYW01000045.1 GCA_004293485.1 Sphingobacteriales bacterium
TGCCCAGAATGCGCCCGTTCCCCACTGAAACGGCAACGACTGGAGACCTGAAGGCAGACAATCATTTGAGTTTCGCAATGCGATGGCACGGGGTATGTGGACTGAAGATATGCAGTTCTTGTTCTGCCAATAACGCTGAGTAGTTCAAAATATTGATAACATTTTCTTTCTCAATTTACATGTTTTCCTCCCCCCAAGTCAAATTTGCTTATATCCGCATATAAACTAGACAGTGATCAACGGCACAACATATATTTACACTGGCAACTTCAGTAGAGGCAATACTGTTTACATTGTTCATCATACTAAATATAGGGGAGCCTGCCATACAAATTCAGTTTACTGCTTTAGATACCACCTGGTCGGATTGGTGTTTTATAGCACGCCGACAAAAAAACCGATGAATTAGTGCCATTCTGACAGGAAAGGTCAATGGGCCTTGATCGTTGACCACTACAGCTAAATAAATGGCTTGTTATTGCAAATAATGTACTAGCTCAAACAATTAACAGCAAGTTAGTTTATTTCTTTTCAATTTTGCTTACTGTTTTTATTTGGATGTGATATTTTGATAAATCGAGCCCTTTTTTATTGTAATATGAAATAAAAATTTGTTCGAAACCTAGTTTTTGAGCTTCGGATATGCGTTGTTCAATCCGGGTAACCGCTCTTATTTCGCCCGATAAGCCAATTTCGGCAGCAAAGCAGGTTTTGTAAGATATAGGTATATCTTCATGCGACGATATAATTGCAGCGGCTAGCCCTAAATCAATACTAGGATCTTCCACTTTAATACCACCAGCAATGTTTAAAAAAACATCTTTTGTGCTTAGTTTAAAACCGCATCTTTTTTCTAAAACCGCCAATAACATATTCATACGCTTGGTATCAAAGCCAGTTGCACTGCGTTGTGGTGTGCCGTATGGCGATGCACTTACCAATGCCTGGGTTTCTATCAGCATAGGTCGCATACCTTCTATAGTGGCAGATATGGTTACACCACTTAATGGTTCGGTACGTTGCGAGAGTAAAATTTCAGAAGGGTTACTTACTTCTCGCAACCCATTACCCTGCATTTCGTAAATGCCAAGCTCGGCAGCTGGGCCAAAACGGTTTTTTATTGCCCGCAATATGCGGTAAACGTGGTGCCTATCGCCCTCAAACTGTAAAACAGTATCTACGATATGTTCTAGTATTTTTGGTCCAGCTATCATCCCATCTTTAGTAATATGCCCTATTAAAAATACGGGAGTGCTACTTTCTTTGGCAAAGCGCAATATCTCAGCGGTGCACTCACGCACTTGCGATACGCTTCCTGGCGACGATTCGATATGTGCCGAATGTAGCGTTTGTATCGAGTCGATAATCACCAAATCAGGCCTTAATTGCTCAATTTGTTTAAAAATATTTTGTGTAGCGGTTTCGGTTAAAATATAGCATTCTCCTTTTGCTAGATTTATTTTTTCCTTTGCGGGATACAACCTTTCGGCCCTTAGCTTAATTTGTGTTTCGCTTTCTTCGCCCGAAACGTAAAGTACTTTTAGCCCTACAATGGTAACTGCCAGCTGTAACATTAAAGTAGATTTGCCTATACCAGGTTCGCCTCCGATTAACACCAACGATCCGGCTACTATACCACCGCCCAACACCCTGTTAAACTCATTATCGGGTGTAATAATACGTTCGGTTTGGGTGTATTTTATGGTTTCTATTAGGTTTGGCTTGTTTACACGGCTTTTATTTTCCGATGTATCGCCTTTCCAATTGGGAGTTCCAGAGTTTTTTTTCTCTACCACTTCTTCTACAAAAGTGTTCCATTGCTGGCATGAAGGGCATTTACCCAACCATTTTGCAGCTTCAAAGCCACAGCTTTGGCAAAAGTAAGAGGTTTTAATTTTAAGCAATTTTTAAAAATTGAGCCACAAAGTTAATTTTTAAATCTCCTTAGATGGTAATGATAATTAAATATTTTGAAATAATTTTTAGTTAGAAAAGCCTTACATTAATAACTGATTTAACAAAATAAAAAAATACACTATTTAGCATAATTAATATTTCAATACAGCATTTCTAAATAAGATACTATCCCAGCAAAACTGATTTACAGAATACCAAAAAACTTACGATATCACTAACGTTGTGCAAATAAAATATTGTTTTAAACATACAATTTATACTAAAAGTTAGCCAAGTAATATCATTAAATAAAAAAAATATACCAATGTATTTTGGAGTATGTATAATATATATGTAGCTAATATAAAGTACTTAACAAAGTATAAACAGCTAAAATAAAGTAATTTTTTTGTAACAAATTTTATTTATTTTATAGATAGTTGAATAAAAATTTTGTATAACTGATTAATATATATAATTTTAGAGCCGTTATAAATTATACAATTTAAAGCATTTTATGAAGCCAAAAATACTTTTACTACTTATACTTACATTTATATCATTAAATACATTTTCGCAATCTAATTTTAGACGTTGGAGCGTAGGCATACATCCTGGTGTAACTATCGACAATATGGATTTTAGATACGACAAACCTGTTGGCTACAACTATGAAGCCACAAAAGATTTTCAAACAAACAAACAATTAATTTTTGGAGTAACCACCGATTTTTATATAACGCCATACATTTCAGTAGGTTTAGACCTTAATAAAGTATATTTAAAAAACGGTCCTGATAATTACCACCGTATGTACCGTTCCGATTTTTATTCTGCAGAGTTTAAAGGCGGTTTAGTAATGGGTCAATTTTTTAGATACGATGTAGATAATTGGTTGCTACTTTTTAAAAACTTTTACGTAGCATCAGGCGTTGGGATTTTGTGGGGCAATAACGACGTAAAACCTTTTAATCCCAATATTACAGGATACCCGATTGCAGGTGTTTCGCCTGGTACCATTATAGGAAATCCTTTAGGCCATAGGCAACATGATAAAGATGACGGACAAAGTAAATTTACTGGAATTACCGTACCACTTGAAGTGGGCTATAACGTTAACTTTTTTGATGATTACGATGAAATACGCCATGTAGTATCAATAGGATATCGTACTAATTTTACCACTACCGATAACATTAATGGCTATGCCGATAGGGCAAATGTGGGTTTTAGAAATATTTACCGCGATACTTACAGTAGCGTAAACTTAACCTACAAATACCATTTTGGTGCTTTTGGAACTTATTACAAACCCATCAGAAGTTTTTTTTGAACATCGAATACATACGAGAATATTGTTTAGCTAAACCCTTTGTTTCAGAGGGTTTTCCTTTTGGCGATAATCCCTTAGTTTTTAAAGTACATAACAAGGTTTTTTTACTTTTAAGTTTAGATGATAGCCAAACTTTTAACGTAAAATGCAACCCTGAACAAGCCTTAGTTTACCGAGCCATATATCCCGAGATTGTACCAGGCTATCACATGAACAAAACCCATTGGAACACCGTAAATTTTAATGGAAGCCTGCCTAATAATTTAATATTAGACATGATAAACCATTCTTACGAGTTGGTATTTAATAGTTTACCTAAAAAAGTAAAACTAAACCAAAGCTAAAAATGGAAACCTACCTGTTTGAAACACCTGTGTCTTGTTTGATTTTTTTAATTACCATTTTAATAAGTATTTGCGGTTTTAATAACATCCCTTTTAATGGTAAATTAATGCTGCACCCATACAGTGTAGCTAAAGGACAAAAATTATACCAAATTTTAAGCAGTGGTTTGGTTCATCAAGATTGGGCTCACCTACTATTTAATATGCTTACTTTTTACTTTTTTGCTTTTAATTTAGAACGTATTATCGGCCATTGGCAGTTTGGTATAGTATATATTGGTAGCTTAATTTTATGCGATATACCATCAATATACAAATATAAAAATAATTTTATGTACCACAGTTTGGGTGCCTCCGGTGCCGTATGTGGGATATTGTTTAGCTATATTTTGTTTTTTCCGTTTACCAAGCTAGTTATTTTCCCTATCCCTATTCCTATACCAGCTGTTTTATACGGAGCATTATTTTTACTATACTCATCGTACCTAGCTAAAAAACAAAACGATAACATTAACCACGATGCTCATTTTTATGGTGCCCTTTCGGGGATAATAATAACGGCTTTATTAGTTCCTAGTGCATTAATCGATTTTTTTGATGCTTTAATAGGAATTTGATACCTACCAAAAATTTAGAGTAGTTTAACTTACCTGAGTTAGATAATTAAAAAATGTAGCATTGGTTATAGTTAGTATCAGCGTTTTAAACTCTCCCTTAAGCAAAAAGTTTATCGAAATGCCTTATACCATAACAGCTAAAAACCTAGTTGGGGGATATTAATAAACAGATATTAACCCTTTTTTGTACTAAGTAACTATATAATGTAACCGAAATCATCAGTCTAAAAAAAAATTACAGGTTATCGCTTTTCCGAAATCAAAAATTCCAAATCAAAAATCACAAATAAAAGATATATTTGTTTTTTATTGCAGTATATTAAAGCATGTCAATCATTGCCCAAAAATTAAACTCCATTGTACACCGCACCCAAAAATTGGTTGAGCTATCGGAAGCTTTGCAAGAGCATAACGAACTGCTGAGTTTAGAAAACCAAAGTATAAAAGTAGCCCTCGAAACCAGCGAAAATAAACGTAAAGAACTGGCCGAAACGCTAAGAATTTTGAAGTTGGCAAAAAGTTTTGAAGGCACAAATGAAAAAACACTTGATATGAAGCAAAAAATTAACGACTTTGTGCGAGAAATTGATAAGTGTATTGTATTGCTAAAAAAGTAATACTGCGAAACAAATGCTCAGATGGGAGAAATCTCTATAAAAATAAATATCGCCGACCGTGTTTATCCCTTAAAGATAAACACCGAAGAAGAGGAAATAGTGAGGCGGGCAGCCAAAATGATAAACGACCGTATAAAAGAATTTCAAGAAAATTATGCGGTAAAGGATAAGCAAGATTTGCTGGCTATGTGTGTATTGCATTACGCTACCAGCAATATAAAAGCCGAAAAATTGGTAACTACAACCGATACAAATATTGCTGACCGTGTTTATGAATTGGATATTTTATTAGACAAATTTTTTGGTAAATAACCATTTTTTTACCCACCTGTAATTTGTGGTTTTAGCTTCTGCTAATACCTTCGTAGTTGGTTTTATATTTTATTTTTTTGTATTAAAAAATAAAATAACCGTTTCTTTTTTAGTTTTACCATTACTATATCGTAAAACAAATTAATTATTTTAAAAATATTATGGAAATATTTACTTACCTAGCTATAGCTATTACTGCTTTTGCTGGAGGAATTTTAGGAGGCCGATACCTATTGCGCAACTTATTAAAAAAACAAGAAATTGTGGCACAAAATAAAGCAAAAGCTATTTTAAAAGATGCCGAAAACAACGCCGAATTAGTAAAAAAAGATCGAATTTTAGAAGCTAAAGAAAAATTTTTACAACTAAAATCCGAACACGAACAAGAGGTAAACCAAAAAAATATCGGCATAAGCCAGAGAGAAAACACGCTTAAACAAAAAGAACAATCGCTAAACCAAAAACTAGAAAACCAAAACCGTAAAGAACAAGAGCTAGACATGCAAAAAAAACATTTCGAAAAACAAACCGAAATGGTAATTAAAAAACAGCAAGAAGTAGAAGCTTTAAAAATCCAACATATTACCCAGCTAGAAGCCATAGCAGGACTAAGTGCCGAAGATGCTAAAAACCAAATGGTGGCAAACCTTAAAGAAGAAGCCCGAAGTGCTGCATTAGCTCAAATAAAAGATATAGTAGACGAAGCCAAACTTACCGCAGCCAAAGAAGCCAAAAAAGTAGTAATACAAACTATACAACGTACTGCCACCGAATCGGCTATTGAAAACACAGTATCTATTTTTAATATTGATAACGATGAAGTAAAAGGGCGTATTATAGGCCGCGAAGGGCGAAATATTAGAGCATTAGAAGCCGCCACAGGTATAGAAATTATTGTGGACGATACCCCAGAAGCCATCATACTCTCGGGATTTGACCCCGTAAGGCGTGAAATTGCCCGCCTAGCACTACACCGCTTGGTAACCGATGGCCGTATACACCCTGCCCGTATAGAAGAAGTAGTAGCCAAAACCCAAAAACAAATAGAACACGAAATAGTAGAAATAGGCGAACGTACCGTTATAGATTTGGGTATACATGGGCTTCACCCCGAGTTGATACGCATGGTGGGGCGTATGCGTTACCGCTCATCGTATGGGCAAAACCTGCTACAACACTCACGCGAGGTAGCCAACTTTTGTGCTACTATGGCCAGCGAACTAGGCCTAAACGCCAAAATGGCCAAACGAGCAGGCTTGTTACACGATATTGGGAAAGTACCCGACGATAATCCCGAATTACCACACGCCATTTTGGGTATGCAATTAGCCGAAAAATATAAAGAACATCCCGAAATATGCAACGCCATAGGTGCCCACCACGATGAAATAGAAATGACTTCGATGATATCGCCCATAATACAAGCCTGCGATGCCATATCGGGCGCTAGGCCAGGCGCAAGGCGTGAAATTGTAGAAAGCTACATTAAAAGATTAAAAGAACTTGAAAGCTTGGCATTATCATACCCTGGGATTGAAAAAACTTTTGCCATACAAGCCGGCCGCGAGCTTCGTGTGGTGGTAGAAAGCGAAAAAATTAGCGATGCACAATCGGAAATTTTAGCTGCCGATATATCAAACCGCATACAAACCGAAATGACCTACCCTGGCCAAATTAAAGTTACCGTAATACGCGAAACACGTTCGGTAGCTTACGCAAAATAACTAAATATCTACTTTTATATAGGTAAGGCAAACATGTTATATACAATAATTGTTTGCCTTATTTTTATATTAAACCTTTAATTTTCTTGTTTTTTATCATCAAAAAAATTAAAATAAGATTTTTAAATTAACATTAGCATGATATTTACTTAACCCACAATTAACTTAATGGTAACATTTGGCTAATACTTTTGTGCAAATTAAAAATAACAAAAGTGAAGCAAAAATTTTACAAAAAATTATTAATTATTGCTGTTATAGTAGTAGTAAGTACAAGTATTGCCAAAGCCCAAACAGGTAAAATTGTTGGTAAAGTAACCGATAAAGCCACAGGCGAAACACTTATTGGCTTAACCGTAGGAATAGAAGGAACAACCAAAGGAGCCTCTACCGATATTGAAGGTCGTTATAACATAACCTTAGCACCAGGCAC
Organism: Sphingobacteriales bacterium; assembly: GCA_004293485.1. GTDB lineage: Bacteria > Bacteroidota > Bacteroidia > Sphingobacteriales > Sphingobacteriaceae > Pseudopedobacter. The sequence continues at coordinate 7,277 of RDYW01000045.1, forward strand.
TTATGCCTTAACATTTAGGTACTTAGGCTACCAAACCAAAACTATTACAGGGGTAAGTGTTGCCGAAGGAAAAGTTACAAGTTTGGATGTTATTATTGCCGAAACCACCAGCCAAAACTTAAAAGAAGTAGTAGTAACAGGGAGTTTTAAAAAGGAAACAGTAGGTGCATTGTATGCGCAGCAAAAAACAAGTGTACGTGTTTCTGACGGTATATCATCAGAAACTATAAAACGTTCGCCAGATAACAATACAGGTGAGGTATTAAAGCGTGTAAGTGGTACAAGTATTCAAGATAATAAATTTGTTATTGTTAGGGGCTTAAGCGATAGGTATAACTCAACTTTATTAAATAATGCACCTTTACCAAGTTCAGAACCTGATAGAAAGGCTTTTTCGTTTGATATTATCCCAACAAACTTAATTGACCAAATTGTTATAAACAAAACAGCCGCAGCCGATTTACCCGCCGATTTTGCAGGAGGTGTAATACAAGTTAGAACAAAAGATTTTCCGGCCCAAAGGGTTTTAGACTTTAGTTATTCTGTTGGTTATAACTCTTTATCTACTTTCAACGATTTTAAAGGTGGACAAAGAAGTAGCACCGATTTTTTAGGTTTTGATGATGGTTTAAGAAAACTTCCATCAAGTTTTCCTACCAATAGAAGTGGTTTTGTTAACTTAAGCTTACCTAAAAGGGTAGAGTTAAGTAAAAATTTAAACAATAATTGGGCTGTACAAAACCAAGGCTTAGCAATACCTAATCAAAACTTTCAGTTCGTTTATGGTAACTCTTATCAACTAAAAAATGAAAGTAAGTTTGGTTTAATAACCTCATTATCTTACCGTAATGGTATGAATATTAATACCCAACGAAGATCAGATTATTTTGAACTTACAGGTTCAAACCTTAATGATTATACTTTTGATTACAATGATAATATTTATACTAGAAACATAAATATAGGTGCTTTAGCCAATTTAGCCTACAGTTATAAAAAGTCAAAATTTGCTTTTAAAAATTTATATAATCGATCTTTTGATGATAAATTTACCGAAAGAAGTGGAGTATCATTAGAAATACCAAATTTCGACCAAAGAAACACTCAATTTGAAGCTGAACAAAAATCATTATTAAACTCAATGTTTGAAGGAGAACATTTGTTTGGTAAAAAAAATATTAAACTAGATTGGAACACTTCTTTTAGTTCAAGTACGCGTAACCAACCTAATTTAAGAAGGTTGTACTACACCAGAGATATTGGCACAAACGATGCTTTTAGTGCGGCAGTACCCCAAGGTACAGGTAGCCCTAAAAATGCAGGTCGTTTTTACTCAAATTTAGTAGATTATATATATGGTACATCTGCTAATTTAACAGTACCGTTTGAGTTAGGTAAATCTAAACAAATTTTAAAACTTGGCGTTTGGAACAATTTTAAAACCCGTGATTTTAGCACTCGCCAACTAGGTTATATTATACCTAACCCAAACAACAATATAAACGATTTATTAAAATTACCACAAGATCAAATTTTCTCGAATACTAATATAAACTCAAATGGTTTTATTATTGATGAAATTACCGAAAATAGAGATATATATACAGCTTCGGGCTTTTTAAATGCTGGCTATTTAATGCTAACCAGCGATATTACTGATAAATTAAAAGTAAATTATGGTTCAAGGGTAGAATCTTACCGCGAACAATTAACCTCAAAAGACCCTAAAACATTAAAAGTTGATAATTCATACATAGATATATTACCATCTGCAAATTTTATTTATAGCGCAACCGAAAAAACAAATTTAAGGTTAAGCTATTCTAACACTTTAGCTAGGGCCGAGTTTAGAGAGTTAGCTACATTCTCGTTTTTTGATTTCGAATCTAACAACGTAATTATAGGAAATCCTAAAATTAAAAGAACAAGAATTGATAATCTTGATTTTAGAAGCGAGTTTTTCCCTTCAAGTGGCCAAATTTTATCTTTTTCAACTTTTTATAAAAAATTTACCAACCCCATAGAACAAATTTTTAATGTTGGGTCATCTGCAGCAAGTAAAACATTATCATATCAAAATGCAACAAGTTCAACCTTGTATGGTATTGAGTTAGAAGCTCGTCAAAAACTTAATTTTTTAGGTAGTAGCAATTGGTTAAACAATTTAACAATTTACGCTAATTGTTCATTTATCAAATCGGAGGTAACTTTAGACCGAGTACTTTACCCTAATAACAACGATAACAGACCACTTCAAGGACAATCACCTTATTTGTTTAATGGTGGTTTACAATACAGCAGCGATAATTGGAATTTTAACGCATTGTATAACCGCATAGGAAGAAGAATTAACATTGTTGGCTTTGGTAAATTTGTGAACAACATTTACCAACCCGATTATTTAGATATTTACGAAAACCCTAGAGATATGGTTGATTTACAGATTAGTAAACGGTTTGCAAGCAAAAAAGCAGAAATCAAACTTAATATTGGCGATTTATTAAACCAAAAAAGAGTTTTATACCAAGATTTTAATAACGATAAAAAGTTTAGCGCAAAAGATGATCAAGTAATATCTTCATTTCAATTTGGTACCAGTTACAGCCTATCATTTAGTTACAAATTTTAAATTACTTAACAATATCATAATCTTTATTTAAAACTATATACAAATTAACCGTCTATAATTGTAAAAAAAAAAATTATGAAAAAAATTAAAAGCCTTATTACGGCAATCTTATGTGTTTCAATTTTAGCGTCTTCATGTTCTAAAAAAAAGGATGAAGTAGTAGTTGAAGATTTAACCCCTCAAACAATTAAAGGTGATATTACCACAAATACGCTTTTAACTGCAAATAAAACCTGGATTTTAGAAGGTTATGTTAGAGTGTTAAACGGCGCAACCTTAACAATAGAAGCTGGTACAGTTATTAAAGGTGATAAAGTAACCAAAGGAGCTTTAATTATTGAGCGTGGCGGTAAAATTATGGCCGAGGGTACAGCTTCTAAACCAATTGTGTTTACTTCAAACCAAGCTGTTGGTTCAAGAGCAATTGGTGATTGGTCTGGTGTTATAATATGTGGTAAAGCACCAGTAAATTTTACAGGTGGCGAAGGCCAATACGAAGGTGGAATATTAGGTGCTGAAACGGCTAAATATGGCGGTACAATAGCAAACGATAACTCTGGTGTATTAAAATTTGTTAGAATTGAGTACGCTGGTATTGCTATACAACAAGATAGAGAAATTAACAGTTTAACTTTAGCAGGTGTTGGTTCGGGTACAGTTGTAGAAAACGTACAAGTATCTTATGGTGGCGATGATGGTTTTGAATGGTTTGGCGGCACTGTAAACTGTAAAAACTTAGTAGCCTACCGCTGTACAGACGATGATTTTGATTTTGAGTTTGGCTACGTAGGTCGTATTCAATATGCGATTTCAATCAAAGACCCAAATGTATTTGATGCATCAGCTACTGGAGCATCAAATGGTATTGAGTGTGATAATGGTACTAATGTAACCGATATACCTGCCAACAAACCTTTACTTTCTAATTTTACGTTTATTGGTCCAGGTGTTAATGCAAATACAAAACACAATGCTGGTGTATTGTTTAGAAAAGGTACACGTTTTGTATTACGTAATTCTATAATTGTTGATCATTTAAAATCTGGTTTTACCTTAGCAACTGTACAAGCTGGTGATAACTTATTTAAAGATGAGTCTGAGTTCAAAAACAATTTAGTTTTTTGTGCTACTGCAAATTCAAATTTTAAAGTATCTTCTGCAGGTACTAACTTTGCAACCGATGCAATTTTAAGAGATTTTCTTTTAACACCATCAAACGCAAATGCCGAATTAGCAAGTTTAGCCGCTGCTGGTATTACAAGTGCAACTTTACTAAACCCTATTTTAACACTAACTTCTACATCGCCTGCAAAAACAGGTGCTAGCTTTACAGGTTTAACAGGTTTTGATGTAGTTAATTTCCGTGGTGCTATGGATACCAACAACTGGGCAAGTGGTTGGGCTAACTTTGACCCTCAAAATGTTATTTATTAAATTTAAAAGATTAAACATTTTCTTTAAAATATAAAAAAACCGAAGTCTCTCAAAAGCTTCGGTTTTTTTATTTCCTACCAAATTCAAAAAAAAATTACAAATTTTTCCCCAATTTTTCTATCATATCCATGGGTACGTTTTCCATATCAAGTACTAAAAAGCCGTCGAGTGAATTAGAAAACTTAGGGTCGATATTAAAACAAATAATTTTAGCATTAAGAGCAATGTATTGGCGAAGTAAAACAGGTACTTTAATGTGCGTGGTTTCAATTTCGGATATTAAACTATCCAGGCTTTTAAGGCTATCGCCGCTGGCGGTTAATACTTCGGCATCAATGGTTGATAAATCTACCTTAAATTTTTTCCTTGGTTTTACCATATCCGCCATAGCGGCATCAAAATGATTGTTGTATATAAAATTTACAATCAACGATTTAGAAACCTTACTAAAATTATTGCTGATAGATACTGGCCCAATAAGGTATTTGTATTGCGGGTTATCTATCACATACTTTAAAATGCCTTTCCATAATAAAAATAAAGGCAAGGGTTTTTGTTGGTACTCTTTGCGTATCCACGATCGACCAAGCTCTAAGCTATTTTTAAAAACTTCACCAAACTCAGGTTTTACTTTAAAAAGTTCGTTTGTATAAAAACCTTTTTTGCCGTAACTATAATAAATTTCGTCGCCACGGCCTATGCGGTAAGCACCCACAACTTGCTTGGCTTCGGTATCCCAAATAAATAAATGCTGGTAGTAAATATCATAACCATCTAAATCGATAGATTTGTTGGTGCCTTCACCCACTTCTCTGAATGTAATTTCACGCAGACGGCCAATTTCTCTAATAGTATTTGGTATAAGCGAAGTGGGTGTTATAAATACTTCGTAGTTTTTTTCGACCCATACCAAGTGCTGCGGTCTTAAGTTTACAACCTCATTTTCTAGCGTTTGGGCATCTAATGCCGAAATTACAGAGTCGGCTTGTTTGCGTATTTTAAAAAGGTTACGTGGGTTAAATATTTTTTTTTCGTTTTCCAAGCCTGCTCCTAAGGCATAAGTTTTGGCTCGTAGGTACGCTAATACGCTAGCCGAATTGGTATTATCGTGTATATCGGCGTATTGTATGGGCTTCCCTATGCGTACATGTATGGTATCGCCGCTTTTATTAAACAGTTCGGATGGTAGCTTAGCGGTGCGTAAAGTAGGATGTATTAGCGAAAGTAAATTAAATAACAGCCCATTATTGCCGTGAAAGTAAACGGGCAATACTGTTGCCTTTGCTTTGCTAATAATTTTACCTACCACCGGATGCCACATTTTATCAGTAACTTTTTGTTGGTCTATTTTATAGGTTGAAACCTCGCCAGCAGGAAATATACCAATAGGTGTACCATTGCTTAAAAGCGATAAAGTGGTTTTTAAGCCGCTTATGCTGGATGAATGATCAATGTTTTCGAAAGGATTTACGGGCACCAAAAATTTGTTTAAACTTGGTATTTTATTAAGTATAAAATTGGCCATTAGTTTAGCTTCAGGCCTTACATTATTTAATAATTTTAATAAAATCAAACCTTCGATACCACCGTATGGATGGTTTGATACAGCGATAAAAGCACCTTCTTTGGGTATGTTTTTAAGGTCTTTTTCGTTAATTTCTATATTAATACCTAATATTTGTAAAACTTTGTCAACAAAAGCAATTCCTTGTAAATGTTCGGCTCGGGCTACAAGTTCGTTTACATCATTAATTTTCATAATTTCCATCAGCAACGAAGCTAAACCGGGCATACGTAATTTATCTATGTTGGTTGCTTTTGCAAATTCTTTAGAGCTTATAAGTGTCATTAATGTAATTGTAGTTTAATGCATAAGTATAGCGGTATTTTATGAAATATCAAAAATAAAGTTTAATTTTCTCAAAAAAATCTATGCTATGTATAAATGGCTAAAAAGTTATTTTACGATTTCGAAACGTGAATTTAACGGAATGTTTGTTTTTATTATACTTATGGCTTCTATTTTTTTAGTTCCATTTGTTTACGATAAAATAATAACCGAACCATTAAAAATAAAAATAGAAATCATACAACCCAGCATTAACAAAATAGAAATAAATACGACAAGGTTAAAACAGCCTAATTATTACAACGAAAAAAAAGAAACTAAAAGCGTTTTATTTTATTTTAACCCCAATACTTTAAACCTTAATGGATGGGTAAAGCTAGGTTTAAGCGAAAAACAAGCAGGTTCTATTTTAAAATATGTAGCTAAAGGTGGTAAATTTTACAGCAAACAAGATGTAAAAAAAATGTATGCTATTAGCCAAGCCAATTACAATAAGTTTGAGCCTTATATACAAATACCCGAAAACATTAACGCCAATAGTCCAGCAAATACCTACACAGGTAAACCCACCAACGCAAATAAAACCATTGAAAACGTATCGATTGAAATTAACGGTGCCGATTCGGTAACGCTTACCACCATTAAGGGTATTGGGCCAGCATTTGCCAGCCGAATTTTAAAATACCGTAACCGTATAGGTGGCTTTGCCACAATAGCCCAATTAAAAGATGTGTATGGTATTGATTCGATAAAGTACGAGCAAATTAAAAATCAAATTACGGTAAATACGGCTTTACTCACCAAAATAAATATCAATGTTGCCGAGTTTGATGAGCTAAAAAAAATGCCATATCTTACTTATAAACAAATAAATGCCATAATTGCTTACCGCAAGCAACATGGTAAATTTATACAGCTTTCCGATGTCGAAAAAATTGTAATTTTAACACCAAGCTTAATCCAAAAAATTGCCCCTTATGTACAATTCTGAAATATTAGCCACTGTTATAAAAAACACCATTCGCGAAATACCCGATTTCCCAAAACTTGGCATATCGTTTAAAGATATTACCCCTATTTTAAAAGATGCAAAATTATGTTCTGCCATTATAGACGAGCTGTACAAGCAATTAAGTAATTTACAATTTGACGCTGTGGCTGCGGTAGAAAGTAGGGGTTTTTTATTCGGATTAATGCTGGCCAATAGGATGGGCAAACCATTTATTCCGATACGTAAAAAAGGTAAATTACCTTTTATTACGGTGCAGCAGCAATATAATTTAGAGTATGGGCAGGCAACTTTAGAAATCCATAAAGACGCATTTGAAAAAGGTGCAAAAATTTTAATTCATGATGATTTATTAGCTACTGGAGGAACAGTAATAGCCACGTCTTCACTTATTAAGCAGCTGGGTGGTAGCGTAGCCGGCTTTTCGTTTATTATAGATTTAGGTTTTTTAAACGGAGCCGAAAAGTTAAAAACCGAATCCAAAAATATATATGCTTTGGCAAGTTATTAACTTTCTTGGTTTAAAATTTTAAGCAATTCTATTGCTGGTACATCTTTACAGGTACCATCAAAATTACCAATAATAAGGCTACTGTTTTCGGCTACAGTTTTTTCAACCAATTTACGATTGGCAATTTTTTAACCTAATAAAATTTTTTAGGTAAGCTCATTAAATTTTAATGTTTCGCTATCTATTTTCATAACTAATTTTTTAAAATTTTATTCTAAAATTTCATAGTTATAAATCACTTCCCCTAATTTATTAGAACCCTCGGCCTTAAATTAAAGGTTCTGATACCATATTATCAAACACCGACCAACTGTTACAAACTGGTATATAAAGGGTTTACCAAATTATAAATCCCTGTGTAATAACTACGTTCAATAACCTCAGTTGCTATGTGGTGGGCACCTTGGCTTGTACATAGTAGTTGGTGGTTAGTAGTTAGTAAATAGTAGGCAGCAGTTATCACCATTTATTAGCTGCTAAAATACTTAGCATTCCTACTACTAACCTAGCTTTCCTAATCTCTATTTACTACTACCCGCTAAAAACTAACTACTACTTACCATCCAACACCCTCAAAATTCCTTCTGCTTTTAACAAGCATTCTTCATACTCTTTTTCGGCATTGGCGTTAGTGGTTATAGCGCTACCCACTTCAAACGAAAGGTATTTTTTGCTGGCATTGTAAAGCATGGTGCGTATAATTACGTTAAAATCAAAATCGCCATCGGGCGAAAAATAACCTATGGCACCCGAATAAACACCTCTTTTAGTGCTTTCATACAGCTCAATTATTTGCATGGCTTTTAGCTTGGGTGCACCCGTCATACTGCCCATTGGAAAAGTGTTTTTAATAATTTCTACAGCATCTAATTCGGGTTTAGCTTGGCATACTACAGTCGAAATCATTTGATGCACTTGGGCAAAGGTATATACACCAAAAAGCTCTTCAACGGTTACTGTGCTGGCTTTCGCCGATTTTGTGAGGTCGTTACGCAACAAATCTACAATCATTACGTTTTCTTGCTGCTCTTTGTAATCGTGTTGTAAATTGGTTTTTAATTGCTTGTCGGTACCTAAATCGGTATTACGTTTGGCTGTACCTTTTATAGGCTGTGCAATTATTTTGTTGCCGCGTTTAGCCAAAAACCGTTCGGGCGATGCACTTATAATAAATTTATCATCCCACTTAAAAAAATTTGCAAACGGCGCTGGCGATATTTCACTTAATTTTTTAAAAGCCAAAACAGGGTTTATAGCAACATTATCGGCAAAAAACTCGATACAAAAATTGGTAATATAAATATCACCCCGATTAATATGCGTTAATATTTTATTAAAAGTGGCTATATATTGGGCTTGGGTAAAGGTGCTTTTTAGTTGCCCAGTAAATTCAAAAAGTTTTTTGTTAGGCTTTACGCCGATAATTTGATGGTATATTTCCTTGGCATTGGGGCTGCTAATGCTAAGGATTTTGCCTTTTAAAATAAGTAGGTGCTTGGGTTCAAAAAAAAATAAATCAGGAAAATTTAGCTCATCTTTATGGTGCGATTGTAGGTTTTCTACACCGTTTTTTAAGTCGTAAGCCAAGCCTCCCAAAATCCAATTTTTATGCTGCTTGTAGGTTTTTAATTGTTCAAAAGCTTGTACGTTTGAGGTATAAATTTCAAGTTCCGAAAGGCTATCGGCACCCAATAAAAAATCAAATTTACTGTATTTATCTTCGTAGTTATGGCTATCAAATACACAACATACCTTAAAATGTGATGCCCATTGAAGAGCTTTTGTTTTAAAAGTTGAAGTATTGCTTAAGAAAATAGTCATTAAAAGTAAATTTAGTAAACCCTATCTAGTTTACAGTTTGTTTTTATTTAAATTATTATTTTAAAAATATGATGTATAAATGTTTAATATTAAAGTGTTTTAAAATTTTAACATTTAATTAAGGTAATGTTTTTAACTAAATTGTAAAATTAAACATGTTGTAAATTTAAATAAAAAAAAATTTAAGCAGTTTGATATTACTGAAACAATAGTACCTATTTGGTTTGTAAAAATATACGAAGTATTTAAGCATAGTTTATTTTAAAAAAATCAAAAAAAACTTTCGGAAATTTTTTTAAAATCAATCTATTACTACTGCATTAGCCAATTTAAAAGTTGCAGTATCATTATCCAAGTCATTTATAATTAAGGTACCTTCTAAATTTATAGGCTTTGTATTAAATTTTATGGGTGTGCTCATATACACTTCTACCATTTCGGGTATATCGCCGGTGCCACAAAACTGGCATTGCATTACAGGCAGTACCGATAGTAAAAAAACTTTATGTGTAGCCCCTACATTTGTAGGTACCATATAGCCATTTAGCTGTATTTTGGTTTTATTATAGGCCATTAAACTGGGCGGAAAGTAGGGCATATATTGCCCTTCGGCATTTTTTTTAATGGTGCGTGTGTTTAAAATTTCCCAATATTTATTGGTAATGGTTTTGTGAGGTGCTTGGGCAAATGTTTTTTGGACATACAAAACACTAAAAACTAATATTAAGGTAGGCCATTTAATTTTGTTTATCATAACGCAAATTTACAAAACGCTTATTGTGTACGCAATACTTTGTTAATTGCAAACACAGTTTAATGCTTACTAATCTTCGTAATAATCAACCATTAAACCCTTTTCGTGGTTAAAATTTATCACTCTTTTTTCGTCGCCAAAATTTAAAAGCAGTGCTTCATTTGCATAAAATTGTTGAAACTGCTGGGCTTCAATACTTTTTAAAGGGTTGTTTTTGGCAATACACCAAAACTCATTATTAATTTCGCTTTTTTGCGTTATTTTAATTTGTCCATTAAAGGCAGCCTCCACTTCTTTAATTTCAAGTGCAATATCATAATTGGTTTTTATGCAAATACCATCATCAGTTTCGTTAATTTCTAACAATACAGGTGGTAAATTATTAAACTCTAATTCAATTTTATCAATAAATACGTATGCATTTTTAGAAATAGCTAAGTTATTCCATCTGTAATAATTAACACCAGTAATAAAAGTACCTATTTTTACACTATCAATTATAAATAATTCATCAACGCTAAAGTATCCCATATTTTATTACAAAAAAAAGAAATTAAATTAATAAATAATATGCCAATAAGGCAATTGATGCTATTGTGCCAATTATTGAAAACACATTACGTAAAGCTTGGCACATTTTAGTAAAAGTACTGGAGGTATGGCTGGTTTTATAACCATCCATTACCAAATACATAGAGCCAAAAATTAGCCAGTTAAAACCACTTGGTACATCGTTTTTAAAAAACATCAATATGCCTACTGTAACCAAAATGCCTCCAGTTATTAAATTTAAAATTTCGTTTCGTTTATTAAATTTCATAATATTTTTAACATAAACAGTTGTGTTCGCAACAGGTTAAATCATCTAAATACATTACGTTTTTGCGGTATTTGTTTATCATATCTGAATTATCTAAACCATAATATTTGCCAATATTGTTTGCAACAATAGCAAAACGCTGCCTAAATTTATAAATAAAACAAAATATAACGTTTTGGTGCTGAACGTGTGGCCCTACTAAATACAGGTTTTTTGTTTTCACAGATTCATCAAATTGGTTTAATACAGGTTTACCGTTTTCGTTAAAATCAAACAAATTGGATATTTGATGTTCGCCACCTAAAAAGCCTGTACACAATATAGGTGGATGGGTGGTTTTAAAAATATCGGTTTTAGAAAAAACACTATACCCATCTGCAGTTTTAACTACTTTGTCTATTTCTATATCAACGTAAATTACAATTTTATCGAGGTTGAGATTGTTGACATCTAAAATTTTTTGCCTGCTGTAAGGCGATATTGATAGGCTTGGGTCTTGTTCGTTAATTTTAATGGTATCTGTTTTATCAATTAATAGAATACCCTCTACTTCTTTGTTTTTAGATAAATTATAGGCTACATCAATACCACTTTCGTAAGCACCTATCACTATATAATTATCGTTTGTGAAATTTTTATAGGTTTTTATTGATGAAAATGTGGTACATAACTCGGCTCCTTTAAATGGTTTTATTTGCGGAAACTTGTATTCGCCAGTTGCCCATATTAAATATTGACATTGAAAACTACCTTGGTTAGTTTCGATAACAAAAATATGTTTTCGTTTTTCTACAGCCAGTACTTTGCAGTTTTCATTTACATTCAAATCAAACTCTTGTACCATTTTATTTAAGTAGGCTGCATACTCAATTCCCCTTAAATGTTGTTTCCCACTGGTTAATGCTGGTGAGGTATTTAAGGCAATTGCATTGTAATCTATCAAGCCAAAAGATGTAGAGGGGAAGGAAGGTGTTATAAATTGAGTTTCGTGTGGCCAGTTTATAAATGATGAACCTACAACATCGGCCTCTAAAACAGTAAAATGTTTAATGCCAAAATCTTTAAGAGCTATGCCAACACCTACACCAGCCGCACCAGCACCTACAATTATTACAGGAAATGTTTGTGTTTTTTTAATCATTAAAATATTTTAAATTTTATCAAAGTTTTTATAGAAATAATTGCCTAAAATTTTTATTAATTCAAATGTAATGTTATTTGCAACATAGTTGCAAAATTAAATGAAATATAATTACCTTTGATAATATATGAATGAAAGTGAATTATCGGGAATTGTGCTAATGCTTATATTGGGTTTACGCCACGGGTTAGACCCCGACCATATAGCCGTTATAGATGGTGTGGCAATGCAAGCTCAAAAAAATAATCACAAATACGCTGCTTGGGTAGGTACTTTTTTTGCTCTTGGTCACGGGTTAGTGGTAACTAGTATTGCGGTTGCAATGCATTTTGTACATCAATTATTTACAATACCCTCGGGTTTATTTGCCATTTTAGAGTGGCTACCCGTTTTTTTGTTGCTTTTGGTAGGATTTTTAAACTTACAAAGTTTGTTGAATTATAAAAACGAATTTAAAACCGTAAGCTGGCGTAGTAAATTTGTACCTAAATCAATTAGAAATAAAGTACACCCATTTTCGATATTACTTACAGGAATTATTTTTGCTTTGGTTTTTGATACTGCAACACAAGCTGCAGCGTGGGGTTATGCATCATCATCAAAGGGAGGCTGGTTTACTGCATTAATTATGGGTTTAATTTTTACAATAGGTATGGTTTTTACCGATACTTTAGATGGCTTTTTGCTAAACAAAATTTGGAGTAAAACAGAGAACAAAAATATTTTAATCAAAAGTAGGCGTATATTGGGTTGGGGTATTGTTAGCGTTTCGTTTTTGGTTGCCTTTTATAAAATAACATTAGCATTTATTCCGGCCATTAGTTTATCAGATATTGTAATGACAGTTATTGGCTTAGCTTTTTTGCTTACCATTATTTTATTTTATACCTACACTTGGTTTATTAGCTTATCAAATCAACCAAAAACTTATGGCAATTAAAAACCTTACCGATATAAAATTGCACCTATTTATGTGTAATGGAGGGGCGTGTTGTAATTTAGGAGCGCAAGAGGCAACAGATATAATACGTAACACTATAAAAAAATTGGGCTTTTTTGATGCGGTGCATACAACCAAAACTTTTTGCAACGGCAGATGTAACCAAGCACCAATTGTTATTGAAATACCAAAGGGCAACTGGTACAAAAACATTTCGCCACAATATGCCGAAGAGTTTGCTACCCGTTTGGTAAACAACAAACCCATACCTAACAAACACAAATTATATACTTATGGTAACGCAAGTATAAATTATGAAACTTTGGAATCAAATACTAACCAAAAAACCTCTTAACAATAATTTTATGAACAATCAAAAAATACCAGTAACCGTATTAACTGGCTTTTTAGGCTCGGGTAAAACCACCCTATTAAACCGCATATTATCCGAAAACCACGGCAAAAAAATTGCTGTAATAGAAAACGAATTTGGCGAAATTGGTGTAGATAACGAATTAGTTATTGGTGCCGATGAAGAGATTTTTGAAATGAACAATGGCTGCATTTGCTGTACCGTAAGAGGCGATTTAATTAGGATTTTAACCCAACTTACTCGCCGTAAAGATAGGTTAGACCATATCATTATCGAAACAACAGGTATGGCTAACCCATCGCCTGTGGCACAAACTTTTTGGGTTGATGAAGAAATGCAAGAACAGTTTAAGCTAGATGCCATTGTAACTATTGTTGATGCTAAACACGTTTGGCTACATATTGATGACAGCGAAGAATGTAAAGAACAAATAGCCTTTGCCGATGTAATTTTACTCAACAAAACCGATTTAGTTTCTACCGAAGAGTTAGGATTGCTTAAAACACGCACAAAGCGGATGAACAGTCAAGCAAAAATACATACTACGGTAAATGCCGAAATTAACCTTAACCATATTTTAAATATAAACGCTTTTGATTTAGAGGCTAAAGTTGAAATAACCCCCAGTTTTTTAGAAGAAGAGTATCCTTACGAATGGAGCGGTTTTTACGCATTAGAAAAAGCAAATTATACCTTAACATTTGATGAAGGCCCAGATTTAGCAATGGATTTGTTGGTGCTGCCTATGCCCGATATTTCGAATGAAAGCCAGTTAAAAGCTTCTAAAAAAGCAATATTTATGTTTTCGGAACGCGATGATGTGCATATTGCAAACGTCAAAAATAGTAGTATTAGCCTATTACAAAAAAATCAAATTGATTTGGTTAACCCACAACAAAGCTATCAACTTAATATAGAAAAAACGGGTTTTTACGGTTTATTTACCCAACACGGACCCGATGAGTTTAATATGAAATTTGCGTTAAATAACTCGCAAATTAACCCAATAGCGCAACAGGAACATAACCACAGCCACCAACACGATAATACAGTAGTATCGGTAGGTATTGAGGAGGAAAGAATGCTGGATATTAATAAAGTAGATACGTGGATTTCGATGTTGCTACAATACAAAGGCGTAGATATTTACAGAATGAAGGGTATTTTAAATATCAAAAACAACCCAAACCGTTTTGTTTTTCAAGGGGTACATATGCTGTTTGATGCCATTGAAGATAGGCCTTGGCGAGCAGATGAAATTCGTAGAAACCAAATGATTTTTATAGGTAAAAACTTAGATAGAAACGAAATTGTTACAGGTTTTGAACTTTGCATAGCTAAAAATCAATAAAATTATGAAGCAGCAAGAACCCTATTTTATTCCGTTGCCATCTAACACCGAGTTAATTAGCCTACAAATTGAATTAGATGAATATATTACTGCAATAGCTTGGTTAAATAATAAAAACTTAGCCGTGGGTACGGCAGCAGGTACTTTATATTTTTTAGATATTGAAACCGTAAAAGTTTTACATAAAATAAAAGCACATAATGGTTCTGTACAATCTATAAGTACCAATAATCAAAACTTAATTGTAACTGGGGGCAAGATGGGTTAGCAAAAATATTTGAATGGGGCATCACAAACCCAATTGCTCAATTAAAAATGAACGCCGATTGGATAGAAAAAGTACTTTACAGCCCTAATGGTTTATGGCTTTTGGTAGTTGCGGGCAATCAATTTAGCCTATTTAAAGCTGATGGAAGCTTAGTTTATAATTCAATAACTCACGAAAGTACCATTTCTGATATTTGCTGGCGAGCCGATAGCCAACAATTTAGCTCGGCTTGTTATAGTGCCGTTAGGTTTTTTAATGTATATAGTGCCATTGAAATTGATACACTTTTGTGGAAAAACTCTATGCTATCAATTTCTTGGAGTCCAAATTTTAAGTTTTTATGTTCGGGTACGCAAGATTCGAGAATACACTTTTGGCAATTGCCTTACAAAAAGGGTAACGATTTTGAGATGAGCGGCTACCGTGGCAAAGTGCGTAATTTAAGTTGGGATAGCGAATCTAATTTTATGGCCAGTAATTGCTGGAACGAAGTTATAGTTTGGCCCTTTCATAAAGGGAAAGCCCCAAAAGGCAAAAAACCAATTATTCTGTCACACTCAACAGAAAGGGTAACCACTTTAAATTTTCAAAACTTTAGTACTGTTTTAGCCGTGGGTAATAAAGCTGGGATGGTTTGTTTTTACGACCCAACCACAGGCGATGATTATTTAGCCGCTGTACAACTTAATGGCGAAATTACCAGTTTATATTGGGCACCTAACGATACTTATTTATCCGTAGGTACAGCAAATGGTTTTTTGTATATTGTTAAGGATTTAAGCTAGTTGTACTTTAAATCAATAGCTTGTTAATCAAACTACAGGGCAATAAAAAAAAATACGCCGATATGAACAATTTTGAAACCATACACCTCGAAGAATCAACTGAGTTATTACTTCAATTTAATAAACCTAATGGCCTTTTACCTGTAATAGTTCAAGAATATAGTACAAATGAAATTCTAATGCAAGGTTATGTAAATCAACAAGCACTAACAAAAACTATCCAAATTGGTAAAGCTGTTTTTTACAGTACATCTCGCAAAAAATTATGGTTTAAAGGCGAAACATCGGGCAACACCTTAACCATAAACGAGATATTGATAGACTGCGACCAAGATGCACTAATTTATAAAGTAACCTTAGATAATGGCGGCAGTTGCCACACTTTTTTAAGCAATGGCCAAAACAGAAAAGGGTGTTTTTACCGCAGGTTAGATACTAAGTTTATGCAATTAACAATGATTGCCGAATAAATTTTTATTTGCAAAGGCAAAAAATTAAAAATCAACTACTAAATGAGTACAAAAAATATAACCTTAATAACTGGTTTTTTGGGTGCTGGTAAAACTACTCTACTAAATAGCATTATAGCACAAAAAAAACAAACCCGTTTTGCCATTATAGAAAACGAAATTGGCGAACAAAGTATTGATGCAGAATTAATTATAAAAGGCAATGATGATATTGTTGAATTAAATAACGGTTGCTTATGCTGCACCCTAAATGATAATTTGTACGATATTATTAACAATTTATGGAAACGCAATAACGAGTGGGACGAAGTAATTATTGAAGCTACTGGCATTGCCAACCCAGCTAATATTGCACATCCTTTTTTAGTTAACCCTCTTATAAAAAAAACTTTTACATTAAGCCGTGTAATATGCGTGGTTGATGCCGAACTTATTGAAAACCAATTAAAAAACACCGAGGAAGCCATATTACAAATAGCTTTTAGCGATATTATTTTGTTAAACAAAACCCAAAATGTAACACCACATTATGCAAAAACTTTACAAAATATTTTAACTCAAATTAACCCTTTTACAACAGTTGTAATTGCTGATAACCAAAACTTTAAAATTGATGAATTGTACCAGCATCAGCGTTCGTCTGATTTTAAAACTAACCCAAAAACTTTTACTACCCATACAAGTATGCTATCTTTATCGAGCCTTAGCCCACAAAAAAATAATATAGTAGCACCACAAAACTCACACGTAAAACACCAACATAGTAATATTGAAACTATTTTAATTACTTTCCCTGACGAGATAGATGTTGAAAGCTTACAACACCGCCTTTTTGTTTTTTTAATGATACAAGCCAAAGATGTTTACCGTATAAAAGCTGTTATAAACAGTTGCGCCGATAACCACAAGGTAATTTTACAAAGCGTAGGTAAAAGTGTAGCCTTAACCAATGGGCAACTTTGGGGCGTTGAAAAAAGAATGAATAAAATTGTAATTATTGGTAAAAATATAAAAATGTTAAGCCTCGAAAAACTTTTTAAAGAACATATTGCTGCCTAAATACCCCCCAATGAACTTTTTACAAATTACTTGGAACCCAAATCCCAATTTAATTGATTTTGGGTTTATAGTCATAAAATACTATTCGGTGTGTTTTATGTTGGCTTTTGCGGCAAGCTATGTAGTTGTAAAACAAAATACCGAATATAAAACAAACCCATTATTATTAGATAGTTTAACCATTTATGTTTTTTTAGGCACATTGTTAGGGGCTAGGTTAGGGCATTGTTTATTTTACGATTTCGATTATTTTAGCCAACACCCACTAGAAATTTTATTGCCTGTAACTTTCGAACCCGAATTTAAATTTACAGGCTTTAGTGGTTTGGCCAGCCACGGTGGCGGTACAGGCATATTAATTAGCCTTTTATTGTTTAGCAAAAAACACAAAATTAAACCTTGGGTATTAATAGATCAGATTGCATTAGTAGTGCCTTTGGCTGGTTTTTTTATCAGAATGGGTAACCTAATGAATTCCGAAATTATAGGTAAACCAACCAATGTAAGTTGGGCTTTTGTATTTGTAAATGAAGATTATTTACCCCGCCACCCAGCACAGTTGTACGAAGCCATCGCTTATTTATTAATTTTTGTTTTGCTTTACTATGCCATAAAAAAATGGCCTAAACCAGCTGGTTTTTATTTTGGTTTGTGCATTACGCTTATTTTTATAGTTCGTTTTTTTGTGGAATTTATAAAAGAAAACCAAGCTGATTTTGAAAGTACAATGCCCATAAATATGGGTCAAATTTTAAGCTTCCCTTTTATTGTTGTAGGTGTGGTAATTATGTGCCTTAAATTTTATCCCAAAAATAATTCTCAAAATGAATATGAAAATCCAAAAAATTAATTTGCAGCTAGATGGTATAGGTATGCTTGCATCAACGCTTTGTGCCATACACTGCGTTTTTGTACCTTTGCTTTTAAGCACATTACCGCTTTGGGGAATTGGTTTTTTGGCCAACCAATGGGTAGAGGTTGTAATGATAATAGTTTCTTTGTTTTTAGGCTCGGTATCGTTAGGTGCAAATTTTTTTAACCATCGTAAAATACTGCCTTTACTAATTTTGTTGATTGGATTTGGATTAATTGCCCTAGGTGATTTTTGCGGTAACGATAATTTAGAACCTATATTTGTACCTTTAGGCGGTTTTACAATTTCTATTTCACATCTAATAAACTGGCGTTATGTGCGTTTATTAAACCAAAAACATTTACATAAAACACTATAAAACCAATATATTTACGGCTATGGTAAAAGTTAATTCTCTTTCGCATAGTTTTGGCAACAATACCCATTTATCTTTCCCCGATTGGGAGATTAAATCTGGAGAGCAATATTTGTTTTTAGGCAATTCGGGCAGTGGTAAAACTACTTTAATTCATATTTTAACAGGCTTGTTAAATCCCCAAAAGGGGAAAATATGGATAAACAATACTGATATTTACGCCTTAACCCCATCAAAATTAGATAGTTTTAGAGGCAAAAACATTGGATTAATATTTCAGCAAGCACACCTTATAAAAAGTTTAAACGTTTTTCAAAATTTAAGCATAGCCCAAAGTTTTGCTGGCTTAAAGCCCGATAAACAGCGTATTAACCAAGTATTAGATGTGTTACAAATACTATCTAAAGCCAACAATTACCCGCACCAGCTTAGCCAAGGGCAAGCACAAAGGGTGGCCATTGCAAGGGCGGTAATAAATAAACCTGCATTGTTAGTTGCGGATGAGCCTACATCCAGCCTCGATGATGAAAATGCGGAAATTGTGCTGCAACTATTAAAAAATTTATCACAAGCCAATGGTTCCACTTTAATTATTGCCACCCACGATGCTAGGTTAAAACCATCTTTTACTAACCAATACGTACTATAAATGAATGTTATAAGTATAAGTTTTAAAAGTTTAATGGCCAATAAGTTATCGGCTTTTTTAAATATCTTGTTAATAGCATTTGGGGTAAGTATATTAACCATTTTGCTGTTGGTAAGCAACCAAATACAAAATAAGTTAGAAAACAACGCCCGTGGAATTGATGCCGTGGTAGGTGCAAAAGGCAGTCCGTTACAATTAATTTTAAGCAGCATTTATTATATTGATTTCCCCACGGGCAATATACCCTTAAAAGCTGCCAACGAATTGGCCAAAAACCGAATGGTAAAACTTGCAGTGCCACTTGCCTTGGGCGATAATTTTAACGGTTACCGCATTGCTGGTACCAATAGCAGTTTTATAAAATTATACAATTTAAAACTGGCCGATGGTAAATTTTGGGATAAAGATTTTGAGGTTACGCTTGGCGCAGATGTTGCCAAAACACAAAAACTAAAAATTGGAGATATATTTTTTGGCGCACACGGCCTAGCCGATAATAGCGATATGCACAAAAGCCACGCCTACAAAGTGGCAGGTATTTTAACCCCTAATGCCAATGTAACCGACCAATTGGTAATTACAAATATAGCCAGCGTATGGAAAATGCATCAACACGAAGACGAACACGAAGCCGAAAACCCGCTGCCCCAAAGCCCGCAGCCCGAGGCAGAAATAACCTCCTTACTTATCAAATACAAATCGCCCATATCGGTTATACTATTTCCTAAATTGGTAAACGAAACTACAAACCTACAGGCCGCATCGCCAGCCATAGAAAGTACCCGTTTGTTTTCTTTAATAGGCGTGGGAGTAGATACACTGCAATATTTTGCGATTTTGATTATGGTAATTTCGGTGGTAAGTGTTTTTATAAGTTTGTTTAACTCGCTAAAACAGCGCAAATACGATTTAGCCATTATGCGTACAATGGGTGCATCAAAAACTAAAATTTTTTTAATAGTAATTTTAGAAGGCTTTTTTTTATCGCTTTTAGGTACGTTATTAGGTTGGTTTTTGGGGCATTTGGTTTTGCAGTATTTGGGCAGTTTGCAAGATGCTGGGCAATCAAAACTAACAGGTTTTATATTTTTAACACAAGAGTTTTATTTGATTTTGGTGGGATTGTGTACTGGAATTTTTGCCGCCACACTACCAGCTATCGCAGCGTATAGGGTTAATATCTCTAAAATATTGAGTACCAACTAAATTTTAGCTGCTACATTTTACGATAATAGTTTAAAAAAAAACTGCTTTTAAAGCGGTTTTTTTTATTTCAACTTATCTTCTACTTTAATTTTATTGTCTTGCTGCAGTATTATTTTATGGTCGGTTTCTATTTTTTTATGGTCGGCCATAAGCATTTCATCATCTTCAAGCATTTTTTTATGTTCGGCGATAATTTCTTCATCGGGTGTGTTACCGTCGGCGTGTTTTTTCTCTAGCAATTCGTGTGCTGCTATTAAAGCCGAATGTTTTTCGATTAACAAAGTATGTGATTGCAATATTTTTTCGTGTACCGCTTCTATTTTATTATGCGCACTCGTATCGGCCTCTTCTAAAGCATTGTGTTTTGTAATAAAAGCTGCGTGTTCAGCTTCCATTGCTGTATGTGCATCTTCCAATATTTTATGGTCGGTTTCAATTTTTGCATGCTCGGCATTCAATTCTTTTTCTAGTGCTGCATTTTTTTGGTTGCAAGCTGCAAAAAATAATGAGGTTGTTAACCCAAGTGCTATAATTAGTGTTTTAGTTTTCATAATTTTTTTTAACAAATTTAGGTAAAAAAACTTAAACGCAACAATGTTGAATTATATTTTACAAAATGTTATGTTTGCAACATTGTAGCATTAACTTAAATATATTAAAAATGATACCACAAACATTTGAACAATGGGCAAATTGCATCGCTAACGATTGTAAAATAAAACTTACACAAGAATTTGCCCAACAACGTTTAGCTGTATATGAAAACAAACAATCCAAAGAAACTCAAAACTTTATTACACTATACGGCTCGCAACATTTAGTAAATGTTGTTTTATGGTTAAACCAAATTAACAATAGTTTTAATTAATTAATAACCTGAATTCGATTTTATATTTTTTTTCAAAATACATTAAATCAAGAGTTTATCACGATTTTAGAGCGTTAACGATTGAGGCGGCTCGCCTGCTGGCCGGCAGGCATCCTTTTTATCAATTGCCCCCGACTTTAGTCGGGGATGCAATTGATAAAAGATACTTGCCTGCTTGGCAAGTAGGCAGCCGAAAGCGTGTTAAAACGCCCAAATTATTGCTAAACTGTAACTCCGAGTTTTTATTAATCGAACTCAGGTTAATAAGTAATTCAAACAATAATGCAATATAGTTGCATTTAAAAATCATTAAGTTATCTTTACCACAAAAATTAAACTATGCAATTAAAAAAACTTCCAGTAACCGTATTGAGCGGGTTTTTAGGAACAGGTAAAACCACACTTTTAAATCATATACTACATAATAAGCAAAACCTACGTGTTGCGGTAATTGTAAACGATATGAGCGAGGTAAATATTGATGCTCAATTAATTAAAAACGAGGGGACACTATCGCGTACCGAAGAAAAATTAGTGGAAATGAGCAATGGTTGTATTTGTTGCACCTTGCGTGAAGATTTAATGATTGAGGTAGAAAAATTGGCCAAAGAAAACCGATTTGATTATTTGTTGATAGAAAGTACGGGCATATCGGAACCTATACCCGTAGCGCAAACTTTCACTTTCGTGGATGATGAAAAAAGCATCGACCTATCGAGGTTTAGCTATGTAGATACGATGGTTACTGTAGTAGATTGCTTTAATTTTTTTAAAGATTTTGGTACAGATGAACGCCTGCAAGACCGTAACCTAACCGAAACAATGGAGGATACCCGCACCATTGTAAACCTACTTACGGACCAAATAGAGTTTGCCAACGTGATAGTTTTAAACAAAACCGATTTGGTGCAACGTGGCGATGTAAAACTTTTAAAAGCATTAATTAATAAACTAAACCCCGATGCAAAAATTATAGAAAGTGAGTTTTCTAAAATAGATTGCAAGCAGATATTAAACACAGGCTTGTTCGATTTTGAAACGGCATCAAACTCGGCAGGGTGGATAAAAGAATTAAACGAAGAGCATACACCCGAAACTGAGGAATACGGCATAGGTTCGATGGTGTTTAGAAACAATCGCCCTTTTCATCCCGCTAGGTTTACCAAGTTTTTAAACGATGATTTTCCTAACAATATTATTCGTAGCAAAGGCTTGTTTTGGATGGCCAATGCGCCCGATAATGCCGTAAATTTTTCGCAGGCTGGTGGCTCATCTCGTATGGAAAGTGCAGGTGTGTGGTGGGCAAGTATGCCTTTTGAAGAACGCATTACTTACCAAGATTTTGTAGAAAATAAAGATTATATTGAAAAAAAATGGACAAAAGATTTTGGCGACCGTGTAAACGAATTGGTTTTTATTGCCCAAGATTTAGATAAAGATGATTTGCAAAAACAATTAGAAACTTGTTTAATAACCGATGATGAAGTGTTGCTTTACCGTAGCGGGCATAGGTTTGATGAAGTGTAAAACATTTACTTATTTTTTAAAATTTTACAGTTTTAAATAAAAAGTTAAACGTTTATATTTTTGGGTTTATGTGTTAATTTGTGAAGCTTGCTACCTTAATTTAGCGAGCTTTTGCTTTTTAAAATCAATATCTTTTTTAAAATTAATTAATCATTATTTGTAGTTTTACCCTATGCAAGCCAACCCGCAACACAACCAACTATTAGTTAAACATAACCTTAAAATAACCACACCACGGTTAAGTGTATTAGCGGTTTTAACCACTAGAGAAATGGCAACATCGCAGCCCGATTTAGAACAATTACTGGGTAGCAAAATAGATAGGGTTACGCTGTACCGCACCCTTAGTACATTTGAAAAAAAAGGGATTTTACATAAAGTTATGGGGGCTAATGGCACATTAAATTATGCCCTATGTTCCGGTGCTTGTACCCAACATAACCACCACGACAAGCATGTACATTTTAATTGCACCTTATGTTTAAATGTTTACTGTTTAGATAAACTTCAAATTCCGCAGCTACAAATTCCAGATGGTTTTACAACAAAAAAAATAGATTTAATGGTAAGTGGCGTTTGCCATAAATGTAATAACGCTGATAGTAAATAAATATAAATTTATTAACTTCATTTTTTATGAATTAAAGCCATTATAAGGCTAATTTTACATAAAAACAGCGCTTAAACTTGTTTATAAATTAAATTATTAAACTTTATAAATCAGTAATTTATAAAGTTTAATTTAATAATAAATTTATATAAAATTTAATTTTAAGTATAACAATTGCTAAATAAATTAGTTTGTTTAGGTAAAACCATAAAATTATATGTATAAAACATTATTAAACAGTTTATTATATGCTTTTATTTTAATAATTACATCACTGTGTTGCAAGGCGCAAATATTAGATGAAATACAAAACCCACCAGCTATAAAATTTAATCAAATTAATACCAAAAGTTTTCAAATTATATACCCCGTAGGGCTAGAAAGCGAAGCCCAAAAAGTAGCCAATACCTTAAATACCATTATTGCCGATGTAAGTAAATCGTTGAAAAAACTCCCCCACCCTATTAGCATTATTTTACAAAACCAAGGTGTAATTTCAAATGCGTTTGTAAGTATGGCACCAAGGCGGTCGGAGTTTTATACCATTCCCGGGCAGGAGTATGATATGCAAGATTGGGTTAATAGCCTTTGCGTACACGAGCTTAGGCATGTAGTACAGTTTGATAAAATTGCGGGATATTTGGGTAAGCCCTTGTTCGAAGAATTAAAGTTAGCTCTGTTTGGCATCGGCTTACCGCCATGGTATTTTGAGGGCGATGCGGTAGGGATTGAAACTGCATTAACCGAAGCTGGCCGTGGCCGACAGCCCGATTTTGAAATGGTTTTACGCAGCAATATTTTATCAAATAAAAAGTATAGTTATTCTAAAAATTACCTTGGGTCTATCAAAAATTTTACCCCAGGTTATTATCCTTTGGGTTACTTTATGGTAACCAAAATGAGGCGAGATTTTGGTGCCGATGTGTTAGATAAAACTTTAAGTAGGATGGCAAAATTTCCTTTTCGGTTTTACAATTTTTCGTCATCGTTTAAAAAAATATCGGGCTATAATACCCAACAATTGTATGTAAAAACTATGGCCGAAATGGACAGCCTTTGGCAACACCAATACCAAAAAAATAAACCTTTAACCTATACGCCACTAAATCCTCAAACTATAACGCCTACCAATTATCTTTTCCCTTTTTTACTGGCTAATCAAAGTATTTTATGCTTAAAAAACTCTAAAATTATAACGCCTACACTTACGTTGATATCCCCTAAAGGGAAACAAAAACACCTTTTACGCATAGGCTACCAAACCGAACTTAACCTACATTATGCCAATAATATGGTGGTATGGGACGAATACCGAAGCGATAAACGTTTTCACCAACGCTCATTTAACGTTATCAATACCTATAATATTAATACCCAAAAATATACACAGCTAACTTTTAAAACGCGTTTATTTTCGCCAGCCTTATCGGCCAATGCCAAAACCATTGTGGCCGTAAAGGTAAGTACGCAAAATAAATTTGCGGTTGTAGAGCTAGATGCCATAAGCGGTAAGCAAATAAATGAATATCCTAACCCGCAAAATTTTGTATTGCAATTTCCGAGGTTTGATGATTTAACTCAGCAAATAGTAGTATCGGCCGTAAGCGATAAGGGCAAAACCTTGCTGTTGTATAATAGGGCGTATAAAACGATGCAGCAAATTTTACCTTGGACGGGGGCATTGATAGCCCGCCCATTTTTTTATAAAAACGAAATTATTTACAAAGCGCATTATAACGGTATTGATAATTTGTATAGCGTAAATTTAGTATCCCATAAAATAAAACAGCTTAGCAATGCCCAATTTGGAGCTTTTAATGGCGATATTAGCCAAGATAAGTTACTGTTTAACGATTATCAGTATAACGGATATAATATTGCGGCTTTACCTATTGATAGCGTTTACGCTAAGGCGGATACTGTTTTTAGCAATAATTTTGTGGAATATTTTAAACCACTCCTCTCTCAAGAAAGTAATAATAATGTTTTAAAAAACTTACCTCAAACGGTTTATGAACCAAAACCCTATAAAGAAATTAGTCATTTGTTTTATTTCCACAGCATTAGGCCTGTAAGCAGCAACAATAATTTTTTTGATAGCAGTATACTCGGTTTTAATATACTATCGAACAATAAATTAGGTACTATGGCTTTTAAGGTGGGGTATCAATACAACCAGGCAATCCAAAAAAGCCAATATAATGCGTCGTTTACTTACGCTAAATATTATCCTGTTATAACGTTTAATTATCAAAACAGGCCGCTAATGGGCTATGCCAAAACTAATAGTGGCGTTGTTCCATTTTACTGGCGTGAAAATTATAGCCAATTAAATATACAATTACCCTATACCAGCAATTGGCTTAATCAAAAATTAAGTATGAAACTGGAAGCTGGTACCAGTTATACCCAACGCTACCAAATTAGCTTAAAGGGTACAAATTTACCTATGGAGATTAAATTTCCGCTCGATTATCAGTACACGTTTGCATTAAACCAAAGCCGTAGCCCTAGGGATTTGGCACCACGGTTTGGTCAAAATTTTAGCGTAGGCTACAGCCATTTGCCTTTTCACACGCAAAAAGGCACAATATTATTTATGCGTAGCCAATTTTATTTCCCTGGTTTATTGGCTAATCATAGCTTGCAAGCCAGTTTTAATATGCAAAATGCTAGTGGTATTTATCGTAATAATATAGATATACCACGGGCAAGTGGCTTTGCCAATATAGATGCGATAGGCAAAATTAAAAATACCTTGTTGCTTGATTATAGGTTCCCAATTGCTTACCCCGACTGGCAACTGGGGCCGTTGGCTTACATTAAACAAGTAAAAGGGGGTGTTTTTACAGATTTTGAAAACTTGGGCAATAGCAAAGCATTACGCACTTACGGCTTAGAGTTGCGGGCCGATATGAATTTACTGCGTTTTTATTTACCTAATTTTGATGTAGGAGGGAGGCTGATATTTCCTGTTAATAACCGTAGTAAAAAGCCTATATTCGAATTTGGTTTTAATTATAACTTATAAAATGAATTTTAAAACAGTACTTATCATTTTAATTTCGGTATTGGTAACGGTACTATTGATGCAAAACGGGGGTAATGTGCCTATAAAAGTTGTCTTTATAAGTTTTACAATATCAAAAATAAGCTTAATGAGTGCCATGCTATTGCTAGGGTTTGTAGCTGGATTTTTAGTACGCAAACAAGTTACACTTCCAAAAAACCCAAAATTAAGTTACCAAAATATCCCTTTAGAAATTAACGATACCTACAACGATAAAGAATATATCTATACGCAGCCCAAAAAAGGATTGAGCAATGAAGATAGGGAGTATATTAATTAAGGCTATATCGTATAATTGTATTGGCTAATACACATACTTATTGTGCTAAAAAGCCAGCAAACATAACATTATAACGAAAGGGGCTAAAATACCGCCTTAAAAATATCGTTACCTAAGGCAAAAACCATTAGCGCAGCCAATATTACAAAGCCTACTATTTGGGCTCGCTCCATAAATTTATCGCTTAATGGTTTCCCTTTTATTATTTCTACTAGTAAAAACACCGAGTGACCTCCATCTAAAGCAGGTATAGGCAATAAATTCATTAAAGCTAAACCCATAGATAACAAGCCTGTAATACTCCAAAATTTTGCCCAATCAAACACACCACCATACAGTTTACGGGCAATGGTTATAGGGCCTGATAAGGCTTTATCGGCCCTTACTTCGCCCTTAAAAATTTTACCTATTCCCTTAAAATTATCTACAAAAGTGCCCCAAGCCTTTGATATACCAGCTGGCAAGGCCGAAAAAAAGCCAAATTCTTGAGTTTTAGTTGTAATTTCAATGGGTTTAACCGCAAAGCCAATGGTACCCTCGCCACTTACCATTACAGGCAAAGTAAACACACCGCCGTTACGTAGGGCGGTTACTTGTACTGTTTGGTTTTTTTGGCTTGCTAAAACAGTTTTTAATTGATCAAAAAACATGGCCGACTCTCCATTTACACTTAATATTAAATCGCCTTTTAGCAATCCCGCTTTGGCGGCATAACCACCTACCATTACCGAATCTATCTCGGCTTTCATACGTGGGCTTATAAAATCGGCTGGCGAGGCATCGGATAGTGTGTTTAAAATATCTGCCGGAACAGAAATTATCTTAGTTTCGCCGTTACGTAAAACCGTAATATTTGCTTTATCTATAAATACTTTCGAGCTGCGTATTTCATCAAAACGTTCTAATTTTTTACCATTAATAGCTAAAATTTTATCGCCACCTTGCAAACCCATTTTATCGCCTACAATGCCAGGCGCAATCCCAAATTTTAATTGATCGTTAGGGATATAGGTTTCGCCGTACTTAAATGTTAGCATCCAAAAAATAAAAATACCAACGATAATGTTTACGGCAATACCGCCAAGCATTACTATTAAACGTTGCCAAGCCGGTTTGCTTCTAAACTCCCAAGGTTGTGGTGGTAAAGCCATTGCTTCGGTATCCATACTTTCATCTATCATACCAGCAATTTTTACATAACCGCCTAATGGTAACCATCCAATGCCATATTCTACCTCTTTGTAGGTAAAACTAAATAGTTTAAAACCGTAAGCATCAAAAAATAAATAAAATTTTTCTACTTTAATACCAAAAGCCCTAGCAGCTAAAAAGTGCCCGCCTTCGTGTAAAACAATTAAAATTGATAGGCCTAACAACAGCTGCCCAATCATTACTAATACTTCCATTTATGTGTTTTATGTGTTTGTTTTTGGTTTGATAATTTACTTAAATATTTGTTACCAATTGCTGGGCAAATATGCGAGTTTCTGCATCAGTTTTATAATAATCTTCTAAAACAGGGTTTTTTAAATAGGCTATTTTTGCCATACAGGTTTCTATCACTTCGCTCATTTGTAAAAAACCTATTTTTTCTTCTAAAAAATTAGCTACAACTACCTCGTTTGCAGCGTTTAAAATGCAGGGCATATTGCCACCTTGTTTTAGGGCGGTAAAGGCCAAGTCTAGGTTTTTAAACGTTTGGGTATCGGCTTGCTCAAAAGTTAAGGCGGGGTAATCTAAAAAACTAAACCTTTTAAAATCGTTTTTTATCCTTTCGGGATAAGCCAAAGCATATTGTATGGGCAGTTTCATATCGGGCAGGCCCATTTGTGCTTTCATTGAGCCATCGGTAAACTGCACCATAGAGTGGACGATGGATTGTGGATGCACAATTACATCTATTTGCGCTGCCTCCAAATTAAACAACCATTTGGCTTCAATAACTTCTAAACCCTTGTTCATTAAAGTAGCCGAATCGATGGTTATTTTTGCACCCATTGTCCAGTTTGGGTGTTTTAAAGCTTGTTGTGGCGTAACTTCGGATAAAAATTCGATGTTTCTCCCCCGAAAGGGGCCACCCGATGCGGTTAAATAAATTTTCTCTATCGGGTTATGTTCTTCGCCTTGCAGGCATTGGAAAATAGCCGAATGTTCGGAATCTACGGGTAATATTTTTACGCCATATTCCGTTGACAATTGGGTAATTAATTGGCCTGCAACTACCAAAGTTTCTTTATTGGCTAGGGCAATGTGCTTGCCTGCTTTTATGGCGGCAATGGTGGGTTTTAAACCCGCAAAACCTACCAAAGCCGTAAGCACAACGGTTATTTGTGGTAAAAGCACACATTCGCAAAGTGCGTTTAAACCTGCTTTAACCTCTATTTGGGTATGCGCTAAGGCGGATTTTAGCTGGGCATACTTGCTATCATCAGCTATAACCACACAGGCTGGGTTAAATTTTAGGGCTTGGGTAATTAATAAATCTACATTGGATTGTGCGGTTAAAACTGCAACGGCAAACCTATCGGGGTTTGCGCCAATTACTTCTAAAGCCTGTGTGCCAATGCTGCCAGTACTGCCTAAAATGGCTATTTGTTTTTTAATCAATTTTTTAACGTTTTACATTCATCGGCGCAAAGCCAACAAAAAATTATGCTATGTATGGTGTTAATTCATCGGCAATTAGGCGGTTGTTTGCCAACCTTGGCACTTTATTTTGTCCGCCTAGTTTACCTTGTGTACGCATATAATTTATAAACGCATTTGGTTTTAAATTATGCAGTTGCAAAGGTTGCAATATATTACCTTTAATAAGGTCGGCGTAATAAATATTTTTTTGTTGCAATGCGGTGTCAACTTTAAGGGCAAAAGCGGCAATATTGGCGGGTGGTTTTGTAAATTCAACAAACCACTCGTGGTAAGGCAAGCCACCTTGGGGCGGGTTTATTTGCGGGGCAAGGGAAAATTCGGTAATTTCTACGCCTTCTTTATTTGCCACCGAAAGTAAAGCATGTTCCACCTCTTCGGCAATTACGTGTTCGCCAAAGGCACTTATAAAATGTTTTATACGGCCAGTTACCAAAATTTTGTAGGGATTTTTGGATACAAATTTTACCGTGTCGCCAATGCTATACGCCCACAAGCCAGCATTGGTGCTTAAAATTAGGGCGTAGTTTTTGTTTAACTCCACTTCGGCGAGGCATAAACGGGTGGGGTTTTCGGTAAAAAACTCATCAACAGGGATAAACTCGTAAAATATGCCACCATTAACCAAAAGTAATAAACTGGCATCGTTTTGATTATCCTGAAAAGCAATAAAACCCTCGCTGGCTGGGTAAGTTTCAATGGTATCTACATCAAAACCAATACTTTCTACCATTTTTGCTTTGTAAGGTTGGTAGTTTACGCCGCCGTGTACAAACAGTTTAAAATTGGGGAAAATATCTTTTATTTTTTTGTTGGCTTGCGCCGATAACTTATCAAAATACATTTGGCACCAAGGCGGGATGCCCGAAATCAAGGTCATATCCTCGTTAATGGTTTCGGTAACAATGGCATCTACTTTTGCTTCCCAATCTTCTATGCAATTGGTGGCATAAATGGGTAAGCGGTTTTTTTGTAAATATTGCGGTACGTGGTGCGCCACAATCCCCGAAAGGCGACCAAAAGCTACGCCATTTTTTTGTTCTAAAACGGGGCTTCCTTGCAAAAATATCATTTTACCATCCACAAAATCGGCTTTGCCAGTTTGATTGATGTAACACAACAAAGCATTTTTTGCCGCCTTAATGTGGTAAGGCATAGATTGTTTGCTAATAGGAACATACTTTACACCCGATGTAGTGCCCGATGTTTTGGCAAAATACAGTGGCAAGCCCGGCCATAAAACATTAGCTTGGCCAGCCACAGTTTTATCAATATAGGGTTTTAGGTCTTCGTAATCTCGTATGGGTACTTGGCGTTTATAATCTTGGTAGGATTTTATGGTTGCAAACTGATGGTTTTTACCAAAAGCGGTATTTTTTGCGGTATTTATAAGCGATTTAAAAACAGTTTGTTGTGCTTTTAAGGCGTTGTTTTTCCATTTGTTAATTTGCCAAACTGCAAATTTTGCATAGGGTTTGCTTAATGCCGCTTTTAATCCCACGTTGTGTAATTTGTTTAATATTTAGGGAAATTTTTGTTTTTTGTTATGATTTCGAATGATTTTTTTGACAGATAAAATTCAGGCTGTTTCATTAATTAATTTTCTTTTTAAAAGTATTATTAATTTTTAATGGATGCCCTTTATCATCAAATTCAATATCAAATGAAACCAAAAAAATATCGCCGTTAGGATACTCTTTTTTCCAATATCCATCATCATCTTCTTTGTAATAATAAGGATTACCTAATTCGAAGGCTCGCTGTCTGCCAAAATCAGCAAAGTTGTTAAGATTGCTAAGTAACCTATCAATTAAATTATCCATAAATAGTACAACAATAACTAATTTTTTTCTTTCTTTTTTTTGTACAAAACACTATTGGTTTTGTTTTACTAATTTACAAAAGTAAGTTTTTTTTACCCAATATTTTTTCAGCAAACGAATTTTATACGTAAGCCCCCAAGAATTTTAAACAAAAAAAAACCGATATTGCTATCGGTTTTTTTTAAAAATTTGTGTTTGATTTTAAAACGAAAAACCTACCATAAATGATAAAACACGGTTACTGGTTTTACCGTTACCAATAGCATTATTGTTATAGTTACCTAAACCTAAACCATAATTTACGTTAAAATTTAAACCGTTTTTTAATTTATAACCAGCAAGACCATTAAAACCATAATCAAAAGCTCTAATTTCATCTTCTTTACTTCCAAACTTAATACTTTCAGATTCAGATGCATTCATTGTAAAGTTTCCAATTGTAGCTTTACTTTCTACTTTTACTTTACCCGATAATCCGTAAGCTAAGTATGGCCCAGCACCAAAATAAAAACCATTAAAATTAAAAACAGCGTTTAAAGGAAGTTCCAAGTACATAATATTGGTTTTAATATTCATAGTTTGAGAAACCATACCACCTTCTTCTTCGTCTTCAAAACTATCCATTTCAGTTACTTTAAAACCTTTTCCACTTAAACTTAAACCAGGTTGAATAGAAAACTTGCCAGAAACTGGTATATCAGCATAGCCACCAAAATTAAATGATGTTAAAGATTTTATAAAATCTTTATCTTCAGAAGTAATACCATCGCCTGATATAGCTACCGTAGCTAAGTTAACACCAGCCCTAACCCCAAACTTTACGCCATCTTTTGATTGCGCCATAACGCTTCCGCCCACAAAGGCTAAAGCCAGTAAAATGAAAATTTTTTTCATGATCATTGATTTAATTGTTTTTGCAAACATAATTGTTTTTTATTAATTATTTTTGAATTAAAAAAATTGTTTAGCAATTGCAACTATAGTAACTTTAAACAAAAAAAACTTTTTTATGCCCTACAACACCCTTACGCCCGAAGAAGCGCACATTATATTGCACAAAGGTACCGAAGCGCCTTTTACTGGCGAGTATACTAACCTTAAAAGTGCGGGTACTTACATTTGCCGCCAATGCAATACGCCTTTGTACACCTCCGATACTAAGTTCGAGTCGCATTGCGGCTGGCCAAGTTTTGATAACGAAATAGCCGGTGCCGTAAGCCGTGTACCCGATAAAGATGGCCGCCGTACCGAAATTGTATGTGCTAACTGCACAGGGCATTTAGGCCATGTATTTAAAGGCGAAGGCTTTACCCCAAAAAACACCCGACATTGTGTAAATTCGTTAAGTATGTTATTTATAGCAGCTGGGTAGTGGCATTGGGGCAACGGGCTTCAGGCAAAGGGCTTTGGGGCAACGGACTTCGGGCAACGGACTTCGGGCAACGGGCAACGGGCTACAAGCAAAAAATCCTAAAAAATTAACCACAAAATTTTCCCCTAGTCCTTTAAAATTAATCTGAAATTTAAAAAATATCCTTTTACTATTATTTTATATTTGCAGCATAGGCCTAAATGGCCTAGCTTAAATTATAATAATGGAAAATAAAAAAGTTGCTTTACTTATTTTAGATGGCTGGGGTTATGGTAAAAACGATGCTTCAAATGCAGTACTAGCTGCCCACACTCCTTTTTTTGATTATTGCTTGGCTAATTACCCTAATGCTACTTTACAAGCTTCGGGCGAATATGTAGGCCTGCCCGATGGGCAAATGGGCAACTCCGAAGTAGGGCATATCAATCTTGGCGCAGGCCGTGTAGTTTACCAAGAGCTTGGCCGTATAAATAAAGCCGTAAAAGAGGGTGATTTTAATACCAACCCTGTACTACAAACCGCATTTAATTATGCCCTTGCAAACAATAAAAAAGTACATTTTATAGGTTTAGTTAGCGATGGTGGCGTACATGCACATACTGCCCACTTGCGTGGATTGTGTGCCGCCGCCGTAAATGCTGGCTTGCAAAAGGTGTTTATCCATGCTTTTTTAGATGGCCGCGATACCGACCCAAACTCGGGTTTAAGCTACATAGAAACCCTACAAACTGATATTAAACATACGCCCGTAAAAATTGCTACCGCCATTGGCCGTTATTATGCCATGGATAGAGATAACCGCTGGGAACGTGTAAAACAGGCTTACGATGTAATGGTGAATGGTATTGGAGAAGCTACCACCGATTTACCGCAATCAATAAAAACATCGTACAAAAACAATATTACCGACGAATTTATACACCCCTTGGTAGCCGATACAAATGGACTGATAGATGCAGGCGATGTAGTGATATGCTTTAATTTTAGAACCGACCGTGGCCGCGAAATTACCATAGCCCTAACACAAAAAGATTTCCCCGAATACCAAATGAAGATATTACCACTTCATTATATAACCATAACTACCTACGACGACACTTTTAACAACGTTAATGTAGTATTTACCAAACACGATTTACAAAATACCCTTGGCGAGGTATTAGAGCGAAACCATAAAAACCAAATTCGTATTGCCGAAACCGAAAAATACCCCCATGTAACCTTTTTTTTCTCGGGTGGGCGTGAGAAAGAGTTTGAAAACGAGCAACGCATTATGGTACCATCGCCCAAAGTTGCTACTTATGATTTACAACCCGAAATGAGTGCCGCTGGAATAAGGGATGCCATTATCCCCGAAATACAAAAAGGCTGGGCCGATTTTATATGCCTAAACTTTGCCAACCCCGATATGGTAGGCCACACTGGCGTATTTACTGCCGTAGTAAAAGCTGTAGAAACCGTAGATGCCTGCGCCAAAGCAGTGGTAGAAGCAGGGCAAAAAAATGGCTATTCGTTTATTATCATTGCCGACCATGGCAATGCCGATTTTATGATAAATGCCGATGGAACTGCTAACACAGCGCACACTACCAACTTGGTACCCTGCATATTAATTGATACCGAATACACACAAATAAAAAATGGTAAACTAGGCGATATTGCCCCTACTATTTTAAAAATGATGCACCTTACCGCCCCCACCGAAATGAGTGGAAACGTATTGATTTAACATGAAGGCTTACCCTTTTATTACTGCAATAATAATTTTTTCCCTTAGCGGGGGATGCCAAAAAAGCGCCTCAAAAAGTGTAAAAACAGAAATATATTTTTTCGATTTGAAAACTTTTTTTAACACCGAAGCTAGCAGGCTAATGTTAGCCAATAAGCCTATATACAAAACAGTGTACGTAAAAAACGTACCAGAAAAAAAACTAATTAAAATTACAAACTGGGCAAGCGAACTTTCGCTTTTTAGCCAGTCGGATATTAATAAAACCGCTTTTAAAAATAGTTATCGTATAAAAAGTACAGCCAATAAAATTGTATATACTGCCAAGGTTTCTGATGTAAAAACCCGAAGCATTTTAATTTATTTGGAGCAAAAAAAACCTGTAAGCATTACCATTATCAACCACCAAAAAAATTATATTTTTGAAACTTGGGAAACATTATACTACGCAACCAATACAAAGTATAGTATCAAAAAAAAACAAAAATTGCTGTTTTGGGATACCGATGAATATAAAATATTTGGAAATTTTAATTAAAAACTAACTTTTTATCAGCCTAGCTACAAACATGGTATCGGCCTTTAAATGATAGCCTTTTATAATTTGTTGGCTTTCTAGTACCAAGCCAAATTGGCTTTGTAACCACGCTACCTGTTCCTCGTTTTCCTGTTTAAAAACCGAGCAAGTAATATAAATTAACGGTTTACCCTTGTTTAGGTAAGAGATAATATTGGTGGCAATGCGCCGCTGTAAATCGCTAAAAAAATTTATTTTATGCGTTTCAAACTGATAAAGCATTTCGGGAGTGCGCCCCCATGTACCGCTACCACTGCATGGGGCATCAAAAATAATGCCATCAAATGCGTAATTATGCATATAAGGTGCAGGGTTTAGGGTTAAATCCAATATTTTTTTTTGGTAGTTTTTTAGGCCAGCAGTTTTAAAACGCTCATCAAGGTTTATTAATACGCTTTCGCGGATGTCGGAAACTACCAGTTTAATATCAGGCTGTTCATCGTACAACAGCAACGATTTTCCGCCCGATGCTGCACAGCAATCCCACCATTTATCCCATTTTTGAGGCTTAAAATATTGGCCAACACCCTGCGATGATAAATCTTGCACCTCATATATGCCTTTGTTGGTTAAAATAGTATCTAATTTTATTCCATTTGTAAATGAAATGGTTTGTTTATTAATAACATTGTGGGGTAAATTGCTAAAAATTAACTGTTTAATTATACTTTTATCTTCTCCTTTTTTTATCCTGATAAACAAATCGGGCTGTGTAAAAAACGAATTATAAAAAGCTTCTTTATCTATATCTAAACTTAAATTTTGGTGTAATGCAAAAACGTTTTCTAAATTAAAATCCTTAAAATTTGACTTTAAAAACGATATTTTATCTTTTAATAAACAACTAAAAATGTTTTCCCACTCGGGTTTAAAGTGGCTTACAAACGAATTTGTTTGGTTATTACATAAAAGTTCGGCAATTAAAAGTCGGGTTTCTACCGCTTCGTTTATTAATATTTTACCTATCCTAAAATAATTATAAATTAAACGGGTGGCAATACGCCTATCGGTGCTACCCATTTGTTTGTGTTGGCGAAAAAAAGTGGCTAAAAACCTACTTAAAGGTTCTTTAAAATCGTACTGGTTTAAAATGTTATTAAAAGTAGCTAATTGATGGATGGCTTTCATATAACGGTTTTGGGGTTTGCGTTGGCAGGGGTTTTTAGCACTAAACTTCATTCGGAGAACTTTTTACAAAGGTGTTTGCAAAACACGAAACCCCCGCTATTGCAAACCCCATTTAGCAACTGGGCTATTTTCCTATGAGGTAATTACTCGCTTTTGTTAGAAAGGTCTTTTTGTTGTGCCTTTTTCCCAAGAACAAAAACAGTTACAAGCCCAAGTATTGTGGTTGTTCCGAAAATACCGGCAATTGCTTCGTGTCCGAACATTGCTAAAGTTGTTGCAAGTCCAAACCCAACTAGCCCAAGGATAAAACCGAAAATTTGACCAAGGCGACTTTGTTTGAGTTCTTCCTTTATAGCATGGTCTTCAAGTTGCATGCGATGATTTGATTGTTTTTCTGCCATAATAACAATCCGTTCTGCTCCGTCTTTTACAACTTCGTTATAGCCTTTTAAAATTTGTGGTGGTGGAATGGGCCCACTAAAAGATGATGCTTGCCTAATTGAAGTAATCCGAATAAATGCTTTTATAATTCGGTCTCTTTTAGCTTGAGGAATTTCAGGATCTTCAATTATGGTTTGAATATCCTCTGGAATTATAGCTTCGTCAGAAGGGTCTTTATACTCCCTTTTGTCTTGTTTATTTTCCTCTGGATTTTGCGCTGTTAATTCGTCAGCCATTATTTAATATTTGCAGGTTTTAAATTTTGAAGAATTGCATCAGATGCTTTTTCAATGTCGCCACCAACTACACCCCAATCAGAACTAATGGCCTTAGTATCCGCTTGTCTGTCACTTGATGAATAGTTAAATGAAAAGTAATTACCTGCAATGTTCAAAACACTACCTGCACCTATAAGAAAAGAAGGAGTTGTAAATAAAAAGTCTGAACGATATGATTTATTTTTTTTCATTTTTGTTATTTTTAACTGGTCAAAGATAGTTAATTTTGTTGTTTGTTAACTAAACGATTTTGTTAGTTTTTTGGTTAGAAAGCTCATTTCTTGCGGTCGATTCCATGTTTCCACTGTTGCACAAGCGTTGCCGCTAACTAGTTAGCTTTTACAAGCTCGAAATTTTGATATTTTAACACCAAAACATGGCCATTAAAATAGCCATAGCTACTGTTTTTTATAAAATTAAAGTGGTTATGCAGGCCTATGTAAGGGTATTTAACTAAATCTGTAAAATAATTTTTACCTTGGTTTGCCATTAAAGTGGCTAAATAAAAGCCGGTATCAAACCCTTTAAACGAATACTCGGATGGCTCTAAACTATACTTATTGTGGTAATTTTTAATAAAATTTATTACCGCTGTCTGTTTGTAATTTATTTGGTACGATGCTGTAATATAAGTATTTAGCTGTTGTAGCGTTTCTATATTTAAAAAAGTTGCTTTTTCCCAATTTGGGTGGCCAATTACGGTTATTTTAAACGTTGCCGATAATTTTACAAGTTCTTTAAAAACGGCTTCTAAAAAAGTTTCGTCGGTGGCGGGTAGCACAATTACGTTATTGCCTGTGGGGGTTAAATACAGGTTAATATTTTGGTAACCAATGGCTTTTATGCCTACTTCGGCGAAAGCCAAACCCTTTGCTAGGCTATCTATTCCTTTTTTAAAAGGGTTGGCATATTTATATTCATCAGCTTGTCCGCTTCTTATTAGCAATATTTTTTTAGGTTTTAGCGTGTTTTTTATAAATGCAGCGGCGGTGTAAGTGTGTTGGTTTAGCGTATTATTTATGGTAAGTAAATAGGGGTTATTAAAAGTGTTTGGATTTTGTGGTGCCAAAGGCGATACCAACGGAATTTTTAACGTTTTACTTAGGTTTGAAAACGCTTTTATGGCATTAGGGAAAACAGGGCCAACAATTAAATCGGAGGTTTTTATTTCTTTTTTTAGGATTAAGGCGTTCGTTTTTACAACATCATCACCACTATCATATACCTGTAATTTAAAGTTTGCACCTTGTAAAATCGCTACCGAATCTAAGGCCATTTTAAAGCCTTGGTAATAATCTAAGGCTAAATTTGCTTTAGCCATTTGAGGTAACATTGCAGTTGCACTATTTATTTTATCTAAACCAAATGGCAAAACTAACGATATAAGCATTTGTTGATTAGCTTTTTCGGTGTTTTTAATGGCTGTTTCTACATTTATTTCGGCAGGTTTTTCTACAGGTTTTACTACCACAGGCGGTGCAACTGGCGGTTTTACAGGCGTAATTATTTTGGGCGAGCAAGCACCTAATAAGGCTAAAAAAACTATGCCTAAAAATAAATTATTCCCACTCAATGGTTGCTGGCGGTTTCGAACTAATATCGTACACCACCCTGTTAATTCCTTTAACGTTGTTAATAATTTCATTTGATATTTTGGCTAATAAAGGGTAAGGTAGGTGGCTCCAGTCGGCAGTCATCCCATCTACAGATTCTACTGCCCGCAGGCAAATTACGTTTTCGTAGGTACGTTCGTCGCCCATTACGCCTACCGATTGTACGGGTAAATAAATGGCTCCGGCTTGCCATACTTTATCGTACCAACCGCTTTTTTTAAGGTTATCAATGTAAATAAAATCGGCAGCTTGTAATATAGCTACTTTTTGCGGGGTTACATCGCCCAAAATACGGATGGCTAAACCTGGCCCAGGAAAAGGATGGCGGTTTAAAATATTTTCGGGTAATTGTAGGGCTCGGCCTACACGGCGTACTTCATCTTTAAACAAAGTTTTTAGCGGTTCTACCACTTTTAGCTTCATAAAATCGGGCAAACCGCCTACATTATGGTGCGATTTTATGGTGGCCGATGGACCACCGTTTACCGAAACCGATTCGATAACATCGGGATAAATGGTGCCTTGTGCCAACCATTTTACATCACTTATAAGGTGCGATTCTTCATCAAAAACTTCAATAAAAACCCTACCAATGGCTTTACGTTTAAGTTCGGGGTCGGATAATCCTGCCAAAGCATCATAAAATTTTTGCTTGGCATTTACGCCTTTTACGTTTAAGCCCAAGTGCTGGTACGAGTTTAAAACCAACTCGAACTCATCCTTACGCAGCAAGCCATTATCTACAAAAACACAGTGTAAATTTTTGCCAATGGCTTTATGTAAAATTAGGGCTGCCACCGATGAATCTACCCCACCCGAAAGGCCTAAAACCACTTTATCGTTTCCTAATTGCAGTTTAAGTGCAGCAATGGTTTCGTCGGCAAAGGCATCGGGCGTAAAATCTTGCTTGCAATGGCAAATATTTACTAAAAAATTATATAGCAACTGTTTACCATCGTTACTGTGGGTAACTTCGGGGTGAAACTGTATGCCGTAAGTTTGGGTGTTTTTTATTTGATAGGCCGCTACTTCAACGGTATCGGTACTGCCAATAATTTCAAAATCGGTGGGGATATATTTTATGGTATCGCCATGCGACATCCATACTTGCGAATCGGAAGCAATATCTCGCATCAGCGGATTTAAGCTGTTGGTATATTGTAAATTGGCTCTGCCGTACTCTCTGGTTTGCGATGCCATTACGTTGCCACCCATTTTATGTGCCATATATTGCGCACCGTAGCACACGCCTAGCAAGGGTAGTTTACCGTGGAATTGTAAAAAATCTACCTCCGGTGCATCGGCTTGCCTTACCGATGATGGGCTTCCCGAAAGGATAATGCCCATTACATCGCTACCTATTGCTGGTATTTTATTAAATGGATGGATTTCGCAAAATACGTTTAACTCGCGTACCCTGCGGGCTATTAATTGTGTGTATTGAGAGCCAAAATCCAGAATAATAATTTTTTGTTGCATGGCGCAAAGGTAGTTTTTTTTTGTATGTTTTAAATCGGTGTTGGTAGGATTTTTGGGGCAATAGTTTAAACACAAGCTGTTTTTTTATAATTGGATTGGAAGTATTTGGCTTTATCGCCAAGTGTTAATTTTTATAATATCATATTCAAACAAAAAACCATTAAAAAAGTTACTTTTACAAAGTATTAATACAAATAAATTATACGTCTTTTTTTTATATTTAAAATAAATAATTTACACATGTTGCACCGTATTGAAGAGGCTATTGAGGATATAAAAGCTGGTAAAATGGTAATAGTGGTAGATGATGAAGACCGAGAAAACGAAGGCGATTTTGTAACCGCAGCGGCCAATGCAACCCCCGAAGTAGTAAATTTTATGGCCAAATATGGCCGAGGTTTAATATGCGTTCCGCTTACAGCAGATAGGTGCAAAGCCTTAAAATTAGATTTAATGGTAGGCAAAAATACCGCTACCTTCGAAACTAATTTTACCGTTTCGATAGATTTAATAGGCAATGGTTGCACCACCGGAATATCGGCAACCGACAGGTCTAAAACCATCATGGCTTTAATTAATGAAGCTACAACAGCAGATGATTTGGGGCGCCCAGGCCATATTTTTCCGCTTATAGCCCATAACGGAGGCGTATTGCGCAGAGCTGGGCATACCGAAGCTGCAGTAGATTTAGCGGTTTTAGCAGGGTTTGCACCAGCAGGGGTGATATGTGAAATTATGAACGAAGATGGCGAAATGGCCCGAATGCCCGATTTGCAATTGCTTGCCAAAGAGCTGGGTATGAAAATGATTTCGATACAAGATTTAATTACTTACCGCCTACAAACCGAAACTTTGGTTAAAAAAGAGGTTACCATAAATTTACCTACACAATGGGGCGATTTTAAAATGGTGGCCTTTACCCAAATAAATACAGGCGAAAATCATTTGGCTTTAATAAAGGGCAGCTGGGCGCATGACGAACCAGTACTGGTACGCGTACATAGCTCGTGTATTACTGGCGATATTTTTGGGTCGTGTAAATGCGATTGTGGGCCACAGTTGCATAAATCAATGGAAATGATAGAAAAAGAAGGCAAAGGTGTAGTAATATATATGAATCAAGAAGGGCGTGGTATTGGATTAGTAAATAAACTAAAATCGTACAATTTACAAGACGAGGGTATGGATACTGTGGACGCTAACCTTGCCCTAGGCTTTAAAATAGACGAACGAGATTATGGCATTGGTGCCCAAATACTAAGAGCCGTTAATGTTAAAAAAATGCGGTTGATGAGCAATAATCCCACCAAAAGAGCAGGGTTAATAGGTTATGGTTTAGAAATAGTAGAAAACGTAGCCATAGAAGTACCCTCAAACACACACAACGAAGCATATTTAAAAACCAAACGCGATAGAATGGGGCATACCATACTGGGTTAAACAGATTACCGTTGGCCAAAAAATAAACATGAACCTAGCACAACATACCCAAATCATAAAAGCCGAAGCCAAGCGCCTAGGGTTTATGTTTTGTGGCATAGCCGAAGCTACTTTTTTAGAAAGTGAAGCCCCTAGGTTAGATAATTGGTTGCGAAATAATTATAACGGCAAAATGAGTTATATGGAAAATTATTTCGATAAACGTTTAGATCCCAGACTTTTGGTAGATAATGCAAAATCTTTAATTTCGGTAGCGCTAAATTATTATACCGAGCAAAAACCAACAGATGCCCAAGCGCCAAAAATATCGACGTATGCTTATGGTAAAGATTATCACCTTGTGATAAAAGAAAAACTAGCCTTATTGCTACAATTTATTAACGAAAATATAAGCGAAGTAAATGGCCGAGCTTTTGTAGATTCGGCCCCAGTGTTAGATAAAGTATGGGCACAAAAAGCTGGCTTAGGCTGGCAAGGAAAACACACCAACCTTATAAATAAAAAAGCAGGATCGTTTTTTTTTATTGGCGAACTTATTATCGATTTACCCCTTGCTTACGATACCCCTTTTGCAACCGACCATTGTGGCACCTGCACCAAATGTATAGATGCCTGCCCCACCGAAGCCATTATTGCCCCTTATGTAGTAGATGCCAATAAATGTATTTCATACCTTACCATCGAACTAAAAGATAACCTACCCCACAGTTTTAAAGGTAAAATGGATAATTGGATGTTTGGCTGCGATGTATGCCAAGATGTATGCCCATGGAATAGGTTTTCGGTGCCTCATAAAGTAGAAGAATTTATCCCCCACCCCGATTTATTACAGATGACCAAACACGACTGGCAAGAAATTACAGATGATGTATTTAATAAATTTTTTAAAACTTCGGCATTAAAGCGAACAAAATTTAGCGGTTTAAAAAGAAATATCGATTTTTTGGATTAGGTTTTAAGCCTACCATACACCTTATTTTACCTAAGAATAACTAGCTAGCAGTTTTTTTAAATAAACAAGCCCCAAAAATAACAGCTGCATTTTTTAATAAATGCAGCTGTTGATTTAATTTTAAAAAGTAAGCAAACGCTTTACAGCAATAATCCAATTTTAAAACTGTTTTGCTTTTTTTTATTTTTTCACAAACTTTTTAATCGCGATTAAGTTTTTGGTTTTAAAACCTTCGATTTTTAGGGTATATATACCTGTTTGCAATTGCGCCACATTCATTTCTAAATTTTGGCTTTGGGTATAGGTTTGTTTTACCATTAATTTACCTAGGTTATCAAAAACTTTTACAATTACATCTTGCCTTAGCGTTGATGGTATATTAACCGTTAGTAATGTTTCAACCGGGTTAGGGTATACCGAAATTAAAGCCGCATTTAACTCGCTTAAATCGTTATAGTTTATTGTTTCGTGGCCTACTGTTTCTTGGTTACCGTTATTATCTACTTGTACAAGTTTATAATAATTTAAGCCAAGTATGGGTTTATTATCAATAAACGAATAGTCTTGTTGTTTAACGCTATTACCTTTGCCTTTTATTTCGGTTAAAGGGCTAAACACTTTACCATCTATTGATTTTTGGATGATAAACATTTTATTGTTTGTTTCTGATAATGTTTTCCAACTTAATAAAGTACCCGCATTTATTTTGGTGGCTTTAAACGAAAGCAAATTAATAGGTAACGAATTTATTTCTTTAAACTTTAGCACCAAGCGGTTAGCACCAAACGAGCTGGCTACATTTTTATCAATCGTAAAAGTATAGTTTTTGGTGCTTTCATTAATCTCGGTTTGGGTGTTTAGGTAATTATCTTGTAGGGTAATTATTCTATCAATAGCTGGGCTAATATCTGTAAAGTTAAGGGTGCAGTTACCTGTTTCGGGGGCATTAACGGTAAGCGGTATTTGGTTTACAGTATTTATGGCAGGCATAAAATTAATAGCCAAGGCATTGTTATTGCTATTTAAGGTATTTAATACGGTTGTATTGTTACCCATATAAGGCGCATCGGCATAGTCGAAATCGGCCATAAAGCCATCTTCAAACACAATAGCGGTTTCTTCTTTACCCGTGGTTGATACCAAGTTCATTCTAAACACTTTTCTTTCGGCCGTGGCACCAAAAGTACTTTTGGCACTAGCTAAAGTATTTTTTAAAGGTTTGGTAGTTAAAAGCCTAGCTGGTGCAGGTGGCGTGGTTGCTGCTACTTTATGGCTTTCCATAAAACTTACATTGGCTGTTCCGGTGGCAGTTTTTCTGATATAAAAACCTTGCCCAGGCTGTATATACCTTGCAGGTAAGGCACTTGCCGTACCGCCTAATGGATTGTAAGGTGTAGTATTATTTACCGTTACCCCGTTGCTATACGTTACCATTCCTTGCCTATCGGGTTTAATAATAGAAAGTAAATCATCTATTACTAAGCTATTGGAAGCTCTAAACAAATCAAAATCAATGGTAGATGGGTAGGGGTTGCCTATGGCATTAAAGCCATCGTAATTAGCATCGCCATTGTTTGTTTTTGTGGTAGAAACATTGATGGTACCTTTGTTAATTTCTCCTTTGTACGTCATAGTAACATTTTCGGGGGCGGTAAAAGGTGCATTAAACTTATTTGTAGGGCTAGTTCTGTTTCCTCTAAAAAAGAGGAAATAATTTTGCCCAGGGGCAATTTTACGGGCAAATAATATATCGGGTACATTATTAAACTGGCTTACAGCAGTAGTTACTGGTTCGTTATAGGTAACAAGGTTGGGCGCATTAGGGCCTGGGCCTGTACCTACATCAAAGCCATTGGCAGCACCACCTGGGCCTGTTATTAGCATACGGTTTTTTAATTGTTGAAAAACGGTACTATCGGTTGTACTATTACTGGCATCGTTTACAGGCGAACTTATCATACGTGTACCACGGGCATTGGCGGCTGCACCCCCAGTAAAAAACGATTGTACATTTACCAGTCCGCTTACATTGGCGCTGGTTGCTAATGCTGCAATACTAGAAGTACTGCCAGCGGTAGATAATAGCGTAAGATTTCCTGTACCTGATGCTAAAATAGAATTTGTACCCGATAAATTAACCACGCCGTTTATAAGCATAGGGTTGCTTAGGGTTACGGTAGCATTACGGCTTTGCGTATAGTTTAATAGGCTGCGTGTGGCTGCACTGCTTTGGTTCGAACCTGTAATTTGTGTGCTAGAAGTTAAAGTGCCGTTTAGGGTTAAGGTATTATTAGCTCCAATTACCAAAGTACTACCCGAATTTGTGGTAAGGCTGTTTTCAATCGTTAAATTAGACGCTAAATTAACAGCCCCTGTACCGCTTAAAGTTAAATTGGTAATACCTGCCGCACCCGATGGTTCTTGTAAAAAAGTCCACATAGGGGTGTCAGCATTAGGTAGAGTAAGTGACGATGAGTTATTTAAAATTATAGATGATGTTGCTGAAGTACGCAACCACGCTTGGTTGGTACCCGAGCCTACAATATTGCCTCCAAGAGTAAGGCTAGTACCAGCATTTACATACAAAGTGCCTAGTGTAAGCGTAAGTGTGTTTGGCACAGCAAAATTATTGTTTAAAAAAACATGCCCCCAACCATTTTTTGTAAAATTAGAAATAGTGTTGCTTGTAAATACATTGGCGTTTACAGTTAAATCAACAGCGGCTGGGTTGGTAAATAGCACTGTACCTGTACTTGCATTAAAAGCACCACTGG
This sequence comes from Sphingobacteriales bacterium, assembly GCA_004293485.1. Taxonomy (GTDB): domain Bacteria; phylum Bacteroidota; class Bacteroidia; order Sphingobacteriales; family Sphingobacteriaceae; genus Pseudopedobacter. Next base: position 52,182 of record RDYW01000045.1, read on the forward strand.
TACGGGTAATGCTATTGCCCGAATAAGTAAGTGTATTGGTACCAAGGTTTAAAGTACCTGCTGTTAGGGTTAGGTTGCCTGCAATATTAATATTAGAAGCTAAATTACCCGTAGTTTGCGATGGGTTGTTCCAAGTAAAGTTTTGAAAATTTTGCCCATTAATACCCGCTGGTACCAATAAATTGGTAGTGTAACCAGCTACATTACAGGTAGAACCTGCAAGCCAAGTGGCTGTGGGTATAGTGCCAGCCGTGGTAGTAAAAGCATGGTTATATTGGCCACCACTATTAAAGTTTATACTACCTGAAGTATTGTTAATGGTACCTGAGTTTTGTAAAATACCTGTTACATTTACATCGGTACCTGTACCGTTATTTACTGTAAACGTTTGGCCGCTGTTAACATTTAATTGCCCTCCGCCGTTTATAGTTAGTTGGTCGGCAGTTACGGCCGAACTTACTGATACGGTATGTGGAGATTGTATGGTAATGGTACCTGATGCGCTTGAGGGGCTAAGGGTAGCATCTTGCCAATACATACCATCTGATGAGCTTTCCCATAGAGTGTTTGTGGCCCAAGTGCCAGATGCTGCACTTCGGAAATTATCACTTGTAGCTGAATTTTGAAATTCGTTAGCTCCTAAATCGTAATTAGGTAATGCTGATAAGCTGTTGCCATAATAATCGTTTGTACCTATAGTTAAACTATAAGGTGAAGCATTTAGTTTTAATGCTTTATCGATAGCAAAAGCACCCGACCTAAGCCTGTAAGGGGCTAATGATTTTAATTGAATACCTAAAGGTAAAACTTTTGGCGTTATAGATGTAAAGCCATTGATTGCAGGGCTAAAAGTAACGGCTGATCCATTTGATATTGAACCAGCTAAAGTGTTGCCTCCATTTGGTAATTTAAGGTTAGGGTCGCTGGTAAAACCGTAGTCGACTGTTGGGCTAGTAGTTTGCTCTTGTGTTTGGTCGGTACGCCATGATGCTAGCGATGTAAAAAGCGTAGAAGCACTCATTTGCCATTTGGGGTTACTGGCTTTGTAATACAAATTATTTAAAAATTGTACGTTAGCAGGTGCAACATTAAGATTTGCGCCAGTATAGTTTGTTGCTTTCATAAAAAGCATGTTGGAGGCATCAATATTTACATCGGGGTCGGTATCTGTATCTGTTAAGTAAAAAATGTTATTGTAAAATTTTACACCTGTCATATTTCCTAAATTAGTAGGGTTTGTTACGTGATCAGCGTATAATTTTACACCGCAAGGTAAAACTTTTCGTACGGGGTTAAAAATTAATATATCACTTAAAACTGTATTTTCGGCGTTTAAATATATAGTGTTGTTGTATATATAATCGTTTCTAATATTATCGTTTGTATTATTGTGGGCCCATAAAGTGATAGCACCAAAACCATTTTTACGACCATCGTTTTGGCTAATGTTATATCTTATTGTATTGTTTTGATGTATGTTTCCAGTATTTTCGTATTGAAATAACCCATACCCGCCACCTTCGTTATCGTGGGCGTAATTGTATTGTATTACACAGTTTTCGCAACCACCATCAATACCAAAACCATTTCCGTCGTTATTACGCCCGGCCAAATTAGAAAACGCTTCACAATATTCTATTGTTCCGTTAATAACATGGTAAAACCATATAGCAGCAGGGCCAGCACCAGTAAAGTTACTGTTTGTTCCATTATTGTTTGCTATGCAGTTACTAATGGTAACATTAGTAGCAGAAGAAACTAAAATACCGTTGCCAGTAGCCCTATCGGTTATTGTAGATAAGCCAGCGTTATTTGAAGTTCTGCAATTGGTAATTAAAATATTAGTATTTGCAGCTCTGTCGGTTAAAAATGCACCCCAAGCTCCAATAAAAATACCTGCCGTACCACAATTGTTTACAGTAGTATTTTGGATGGTAATATTAGTAAAACCTCGAGCCGTACTGGCCGTAGCGCATTGGGTAAAAATTTTAATACCGTTGTCGCCATAACCTTCAAGGCTACAATTATCTATAAATACGTAGTCGCTGTAAGTATTGGTACCTACTTTGTCAAAAACAATTCCATTGTTTGTGTTAGTTCCTCCGTACATTCTATCACCGTATAAATTAATATTTTCTATTTTAATACTACCTGTAAGACTTCTTATACCAGCGGTATTAATTCCTGAAACTATGGTGGCTCTTGTATTTGTACCATACTTACCAATAACAATGGGGTTAGCTGCTGTACCTACATCGTTAAGGTCAAAAAATAAACGACCAAGGTGTACAGAACCATCAGCAAAAAGTAATATTTTATCGCCAGGCTGATAGTTTATACTAGTACTACTTGCTTTTAATAAAGTTTTCCAAGCGGTGGCAGTAGTAGTGCCATTATTGCTATCGTTACCTGTATCGGGGTTTATGTAATAGGTTACATTTTGTGCAAAAATAGATGTATTAAATAGTATCAAAAAAACAATTATAATGCATTTGTAAATTTTTTTTGTAAAGTGGGTTTTTGTAATTTTTGAGGGGTAAGTTTTTATCATAGTTAACAATTTTGTAGTGATACATCTATTTATTTTTAAATTATAGCAAGCTAACAATAAATAGTTGTTTTAGCAAATTTTTTAGCTATTAAAATATTTCGATTTTACTGACTAGGAGGTTAAAAATTATATTTTAATGGCTCGTAACATTTCGCGTTTCCCTGCTGCTCCTTTTACTTTTTGGATGCTCAAATCTAGGTTTTGTAGCATTCGTTTTAAGTTTCCTGTAATGGCGTAGGTAACAAATACGCCACCTGGTTTTAATAATTTTGTGCAGTGGTTAATGCTTTCTGAAGTCCACATTTGAGGTTGGTGGATAGCGGCAAAGGCGTCAAAATATATTATATCAAATATTTTTTCGGATGTAAAATTTAATAAAGGTATATGGGCTATTTGTAAATTACAAAGTGCATTTATAGCCACAATATTGGTAAAAGTACTTGGGTAATTATTAATAAATGCTTGCCATAATTGAGGTGTAATATATTTTTGGTAACCTGTTTGGGTAATCATGTTATAACCAAGCGGAAAAGCCTCTATACCTGTATAATTTAATTTAATATTGTTGTTAATGCAATGCTGGGCACTTAATAAAAAATTAAGGCCTGTACCAAAGCCTACTTCTAAAATAGCAACTTGTGTAGCGGTATTGTTTTTTTCTAAAAAATACTGTAAGCCTTGACCTACAAAAACGTGTAAACTTTCTTGCAGGGCACCGTGTTTGCTGTGGTAGTTTTCGCCAATGGTGGGGTTATAAATGGTATTGGAGCCATCGGCGGTGGTAATAATTTGGAGGTTTTGCATTTTTACTTTAATGATAATTTTTTTATGTGCAACGTTTTGAGTAAGGGATGGCAGCGGCCTGCCTGCCGGTAGGCAGGTATCATTTTTGGCTTAATGCTATTGGTTTAAATGAAGCACATATTTTTATTGCCAAAAATATTTAGCGTACAGCCCGCCCCCAAAAGCTTTTACCCTGCTTTGTTGTTGTGTGCAAAATTGTAGCTTTTGGGAATACGCCCTAAAACTGCAAAAATTAATGTGTTTAATTTCTCATTTATTTACACTGCTGGTTGCACACCACAAAATATTATTTTGGGGCAATGTAAATGCTAAATTTCGTTGTAGTTAGTTATAATTTTAAAATAGCCTTAAGTAATTTTTTTGTATGTGCAATTAGATGATTTTTAGGGCGTTTAAGCATTATGTTGCTTTGTAACTTTTTTGCTACACAAAAAAAATATCCCTTTTTTGTGTTTTTTATTAGCCTGTTTTTATGCGGATGTTCATCAGTGTATATGCCTAATGTACCCAACGCATCAATGTTGAGTAAAAAAGGCGAGTTGCATGCCGGTGCACATGTTTCGCTAAGTGGCAATGCTAGCGTAAATACAGCTTATGCGGTAAATAATCATTTTGGATTAATGTTGAACGCATCAAGCATGTATAAAAACAAACATAAAAAAGATTTTAGGCAAAATTTGATAGAAATAGGAGCAGGCTATTTTACCACATTTGGGCTTAATAACAGCCGTATATTAGAAATATTTGCAGGCGTGGGCAACGGCAGCACACAAAGAAAATTTAGAGAATATAAAAACGATGTATTGCTAAGTGCTGTAAACGAGGATTTTAATTTTAACAAATCGTTTTTTCAGGTAAACTATACATCAAAAAAGAAAAAAGGATTAAAACTTTTTGGCAAAAACTATCCTGTAAATTATGGAACGGTGCTTAGGGTGAGTTATTTAGCTATCGAAAGGTTTAGTAAAAATGGCATTTTACAACCTACCGAAAACAATATATTTTTAGAACCAGTATTTTTTACCCGCTTAAAACTGAGCAAAATATTACAACTACAATACACCAGTGGCAGTAATTTTGGCTTGCGTAGCCGAAAATTTTTAACGGCTGGCAATACCGTATTTACAATAGGTGTTGCGCTTAATTTTGGTGAACTTTATGCTTTTAGTTTTAAAAAGCCATAAATTTTGGGTTTTATTAAAAAAATAAAACTTATGGTTGTTATACTTTCTTAATTAATTATTAAACACTTAACTATTTTGCGAATTAAAAAAAGCTGCTGTTGCACTTTTGATTAAAAAGAAAGGTTTTTATTACTATAATTGAAAATTAATAAAATAAATTTTAAAATAATATCAAATTAGCTTAATGGTTTGTTGTTACAAATATGTTACAATAAATTGCGTATTACCAAATATTATAATATTTTTACAAACACATATTTAAAATAAACAATACACTCTAATAATTTAATTAAAATCGAAATTTAAGTAAATTCAAAAAATATTAAAAGCATAATATATATATGACAAAAAAGCTAATAGCTACATTTTTAAAAAAAAGAAATAAAACTATACGAATAAGCTTAATAGCAATTTTGTTTTTAATACAAAATTTATCTTCCTATGCAGCTTGTGACCCCAAGCTCGACCCATTTTGTGATGATGTTAATGAAGCTCCTTTAGGTCCCGAGGATTGCGATCCTAACTTAGACCCCTACTGCGAAGATGTAAACGTACCTTTAGATTCTGGTATTTTTGTAGTTTTTTCTTTTACTTTAATAATAGGTGTTTATTTACTTCAGAAAAGTGATTTTCAATTAAAAAAAAATATAGCATAATTTTTTAAATCCCAAATTTTATACTTAAAATTTACAAACATTTATTTACTATTAGGGTTAAATGTTTGTATTGATTATTAAACTTTTATCCTTTTTTTTCAAAAAGTTTTTAAACCAATTTTTTTATTAAACGTTTTTTAATTTTGAGTATTAAAAGAGAAATTAAATGCCCAAATTGTAGCCAATTTACTTTATGGCTAGGTCGTGATTACGACCGATGTTTACATTGTGCTGAATTTTTACAAAACCAAGAATTTATTAAAAAACTTGAAAATGATATAGTTACGAAAGTAAAAGAAGAAAATGATATATTTTATATTCGCCCTAACGATAGCGGGTTTACCAAAATTAGCAAACGTTTTTTTAGAAGACTTCGAAAAATTACTATGATTGTTCAAGCACTTTTTATAGGTTTTATGACTTTTATTTTATGGATTTTGGGGATGTTGGCTACTTAAAATGAAACCAATTAATAAAACTTTTTTTTTATGCCTTTGTATTATTTGGGCATCTGTTTTTTTGCTTACTAAATCCAAAATTTACCTTCCCAATATATTTCAATTTTACCTCTTAGATTTAATTGCTGTGCCTGTTTTGGCCAATTTAGGTTTATATTTTTTACAGTTTATTACTCAAAATAACAGCCTTTTACTTAAACCTTGGCAATTAATTTTTGTAATAATAAGCGTAAGTATTTATTTCGAAATAGTATTGCCCTTATGTAAACCTAGCCGTTACACTGCCGATATATATGATGTACTTTGCTATGTTTTAGGTGGGATATTTTTTTTGGCGATAGGTAAAATTAAAAAACAATTAAATTAGGCTTTAGAAAAACACAATACACAAAAAAACCCACTTTAATAAAAATAAAGTGGGTTGTACTCAGAGCGGGAATCGAACCCGCACTCCTTTAACGGGAACAGGATTTTAAGTCCTGCGTGTCTACCAGTTCCACCATCTGAGCGTGGGTTTTTAGCGTTTTAAAAACAAATCCCTTCCTTATTGGAGGAAGGGATTAGAGCGAAAGACGAGGTTCGAACTCGCGACCTCAACCTTGGCAAGGTTGCGCTCTACCAACTGAGCTACTTTCGCATTTTATGAAAAGAACATTTCCCTTTGCGGGAGTGCAAATATATACAGAAATGTGTATTTTACAAGTAGCTGTTTTAAAAATATTTTATAAATTATTTAACTCGCTATTATTCAATATATAAGAAATTAAATCACTTTCGAAACCTCGGCCTAAAGCATATTGGTACAGTTTATACTTAGCTTTTCGGGGTTCTTTTTCGCTTATCATTTGTCGTTTTTTTAGTATAACTGATTTTATTTTTTTAAGATAATCTTCTTCGCTTATGCTGTTTAAAGCTTTTTTTATTAATGGCTCACTTACTTTTTTTAAGCGCAAACCTTGTTTAATTTTATTTTTACCCCAATTTTTAATATTAAATTTACTCGAAACATAAGCTAGGGCAAAGCGCTCCTCATTTAAAAAATTATCGGCAATTAGTTCACATACTATTTCATCCACATTGCTTGCATACACGCCCAGTTCAAAAAGCATGGTTTTAACTTCCCAGTGGCTTCTTTCTTGGTAAGCGCAATATTTTTGAGCTTTGGCTATTGCTGTAGCTTTGTTAATAAAAGGTTTTGATATATTTTTATCCATCGGCGATAAAATTAGTGTTATTCGCTAATATTCATCAAATTTGCCAAAGATGAAAATCATAAAATATACTATCCAATCAATTTCGGAAATAATAGGGGAGAAGTGTAAGCTTTTTTCGCCTCATACAAACATTAAAAATTTACTTTACGATAGCCGAAAATTGGCCGATGCCACACAATCGTTGTTTTTTGTGCTGCCTGGTAAGGTTAATGCGCATAATTTTATTGATAGCCTTTACCAAAAAGGGATGCGTAATTTTGTAATTTCGGATTCTTCGTTTGCCGTTGCCCTTTACCCCGACGCTAATTTTATATACAGCCAAAACACTTTGTTTGCTCTACAGCAATTAGCTACCCATCACCGCCAGCATTTTAATTTCCCGGTAATAGGTGTTACTGGCAGTAATGGCAAAACGGTAGTGAAAGAATGGTTGTTTCAATTGCTAAATCCTGATTATAAAATAGTACGCAGCCCCAAAAGTTTTAACTCGCAAATAGGTGTACCGCTTTCGCTATGGCAAACAGATGCTTCGCACAATTTAGGCATTTTTGAAGCAGGTATATCGCAACCTAATGAAATGGATAAGTTGCAAAAAATTATCCAACCCACTATAGGTATACTTACCAATTTAGGTGCCGCCCATAACGAAGGATTTATACATAGCGACCAAAAATTAAACGAAAAATTAGCCTTATTTTCCATTGCGAATTTCGTAATTATAAATAAACGGTATCTTAAAAATATTAAAAATCATCATGTTAAAACGTTTACTTGGAGTTTTACTTCGGCTGCTGATTTGCAAATAAAATCCGCCCACAGCGAAAACAATAAAACCGTTATAACGGCCATGTATAAAAATACACCTGTGCAAATACGCATTCCATTTACCGATAAAGCATCCATAGAAAATGCAGTAATATGCTGGGCTACGCTTTTATTGCTTGGTGTGGGGCAAGCAACTATTGCCCACCGAATGCAACATTTACAAGCCGTAAAAATGCGCTTAGAATTAAAAAATGGTAAAAATAATTGCTCAATAATTGATGATAGTTATAACTCCGATTTATCATCGCTAGAAATAGCCCTCGATTTTTTAAATCAGCAACAGCAACATCCTACCAAAACCCTGATACTTTCGGATTTATTACAAACTGGCACAGCCGCCAATGTTTTATATGCCAAAATTGCCCATTTATTGGCCACAAAAAATATCTATAAATTTATAGGTGTGGGTACTAACTTATCGCAATACCGAAATTTGTTTGCCACTAACAGCCATTTTTATACCCAAACCGAAGATTTAATGGCCGATTTAGCAAACCTAAAATTTAGCAACGAAGCCATATTGATAAAAGGAGCCCGCAGTTTCGGCTTTCAAAAAATAAGTAAACTACTTACTCAAAAAGTGCATCAAACGGTGTTAGAAATTAACCTTAATGCCCTAGAGCATAATTTTAATTATTACAAAACCTTATTACAACCCAAGGTAAAAGTAATGGCTGTGGTAAAAGCTTTTTCGTACGGAAGTGGTAGTTACCAAATAGCCAATGTGTTGCAATACAATAAAGTAGATTATTTGGCTGTGGCTTTCGCCGATGAAGGTACCGAACTTAGGGCCGCCGGCATTACTACCCCAATAATGGTAATGAGCCCCGAAGAAGCAGCTTTTGATGCTATAGTAAGCAATAAACTAGAGCCCGAATTGTACAGTTTTAGAATTTTAAAGGCTTTCGCCGAGTATATTACACATCATAATATAGTTACCTATCCCATTCATATTAAGCTAGATACTGGTATGCACCGCCTAGGTTTTGAGGGTGATGATGAAATAAAAAAACTGGTAGCCTTTTTGGCCAAGCACCCACAGTTAAAGGTATGCAGTATTTTTTCGCACTTAGTGGCGAGCGAAAATGTACAACACGATGAATTTACTAAGCTACAAATCAATTTATTTAAGCAACAAGCCGCTTTTATCGAACAATCAATTGGTTATAAAACCATTAAGCATTTGGCTAATACAAGCGCAATAAATAGGTTTGATAGCGCACAATTTGATATGGTACGTTTAGGTATAGGCTTTTATGGTGTTGATAGTACCAGTCGAAATAATGATAAGCTAGAAAACGTTATAAGCCTAAAAACCAATATTTCGCAAATAAAGCATTTATACAAAGGCGACACCGTGGGTTACGGGCGTAAAGGCGTAATGCTAAAAGATGGTAAAATAGCCACCTTAAAAATTGGTTATGCCGATGGTATATCTCGCCGGCTAGGCAACGGCAAAGGTAAAATGTGGGTAAATAACCAGCTTGTACACACCATAGGCACTATTTGTATGGATATGTGTATGCTTGATATTAGCAATATTGAAGCCAAAGAAGGAGATGAGGTAATAGTATTTGATGATAGACAAAGTATTTATACCTTGGCCGATGATTTAGAAACCATACCTTATGAAGTATTAACAAGTATATCGCAAAGGGTAAAAAGGGTATATTATTATGCATAAAATAGTAAAAGTAATTATCAATTATTTTGTAAAAGGATTGTTAATTGTATTGCCCTTAGGTGCGGCTTTTTATATCATTTTCTGGACATTTTCAACCGTTGATAACGCCTTAAATTTAAGTGATCAACTTTTTTTTAACCCTACAAACGGTAAACCTATGTATATACCAGGCATCGGTATTTTATCGGTTATATTATTAATTTTAATTTCAGGAATTATTGTAACCTATTTAATTACAGAGCCTATTAAATTTTGGTTAAACAAATGGTTGAATAAGCTACCTCTGTTTAAATTTATTTTTTCATCGGTAAAAGATTTAACAGAAGCCTTTGTGGGCGACGAAAAAAAACTAAGTGAGCCTGTTTTGGTAGAAGACACTAATGGCTTTAAACGCATAGGTTTTTTAACGCAACGAAACCTAACCGTTTTGGGCAACGAAGATGAAGTAGCGGTATATTTTCCTTGGTCGTACTCGTTTGCTGGGCAGGTAATTATTGTTCACAAAAGTAAGGTAACTCCGCTATCCATCTCAGCCGCACAAGCTATGAAATTTATAATTTCAGGTGGAGTAGGGCATGTTTAATTTTAAACATCAATTTAATTTTACACTTAATTATACATCAAAAATAATGTTTACAGGCATCATCGAAACTTTAGGTAAGGTTAGTAATATTGTTCAAAATCAATCAAATATTGATTTTGAAATTACATCTGATATATCTGGGGAGTTAAAAATAGATCAATCGGTAGCACACAATGGCGTATGCCTAACGGTGGTAAACATCCATCAAAACACATACAAAGTAACGGCCATAAACGAAACCCTTCAAAAAACAAATTTAAGTAAACTGCAAATAGGCGATAGGGTAAATATAGAGCGTTGTATGCAAATAAATGGCCGTTTAGATGGCCATATTGTACAAGGCCATGTTGATACTACCGCTATATGTACACAAGTGCTAGAAACGGATGGAAGCTGGTTATTCACCTTTACCTATAAAAAAGATGATAGGTATAACACTGTTGAAAAAGGTTCGGTATGTGTAAATGGTATAAGCCTAACGGTAGTAAACTCGCAACCAAATAGTTTTTCAGTAGCTATTATCCCATATACTTATGCGCACACCAATTTAAAAAATGTGGGTATAGGCGATACTGTAAATTTAGAATTTGATATTATAGGAAAATATGTAGCAAAGCTAATGGCTAAATAAATAAAAACGATTTTAAGTTACATAAAAAACACAACCCTTTTTTGGGTTAATTTTTTTAATTAAACCATACGTTACCAAACAACATATAAATGAATTATTTTGATTTTTACGGCATAAAACCTACTTTTACACCTAACCAAACACTGGTTAAACAAAAATATTACGAGTTAAGCAAGGCCTACCATCCCGATTTTTTTGTAAACCAAAGCGAGCAAAAACAGCAAGAAATTTTAGAACTCTCCACACTTAATAATAAAGCTTACCAAACTTTAAGCAAGCCCGACAAGCTAACCGAGTATATGTTGCAGCTTAAAGGCGAAATCAGCGAAAGCGAAAAATACACTTTAGCACAAAGTTTTTTACTAGAGATGATGGACGTGAACGAAGCCTTAATGGAGCTTGAGTTTGACGCCAATACCGAAGCTATTTTAGCCATTACTACACAAATAAATACTATCGAAGAAAATTTATTCGAACAGCAAAAAGTGCTTTTTGGTGCTTACGAAGCCACAAACGAATCGTTGGTTTTAAAACAAATTAAAGATATTTATTACCGTAAAAAATATTTGTTGCGAATACGAGAATCAATTAATAAGTTTGCAACCCGCATATAAGCCCAGCTGGCGGAACTGGTAGACGCGTCGGTCTCAAACACCGATAGGAAACTGTGCCGGTTCGATTCCGGCGCTGGGTACACGAAACCTTCAAAGCAATTTGAAGGTTTCTTTGCTTTAAAAAATTTTATTCTTGCATTTATATTACGCAAAGTAAACTAATAAAATTATACTAAAAACCTGTAAACCAATTCTTAGCATTAAACATATCCTTTATGAAAATAGTTTTTAGTGCTTTTGTTGTTTTTTTAATCTCAGTAGCTACATTCGCTCAAAATAAAAACAAAAAAACAACCGGAAACCCAATAATAAATGGCTGGTACGCCGACCCCGAAGTAGTAATTTATGGTAACAATTATTGGCTTTACCCAACCCTATCGGCACCATTCGAACAACAAGTATTTATGGATGCATTTTCTTCAAACGATTTAATTACTTGGAAAAAACATCCCCATATTTTAGATTCTTCAATTATAAAATGGGTAAAAAGTGCTTTGTGGGCACCCGCAGCTATTAAAAAAGGTAATAAATATTACCTTTTTTTTGCAGCTAACGATATACACGATGGTACCAAAGAAATAGGTGGTATAGGGGTAGCAGTAGCCGATAAACCCGAAGGGCCCTACAAAGATTATTTACAAAAACCTTTGGTAGGCGATATTTACAACGGTGCACAACCCATTGATCAGTATGTATTTAAAGATACCGATGGAAAGTATTACTTAATTTATGGCGGTTGGAGCCACTGTAACATAGCTAAATTAAAAAGCGATTTTACTGGTTTTATCCCTTTTGGGGATGGCACAACATTTAAACCCATAACCCCAAATGGCTATGTAGAAGGCCCCATGATGTTTGTACGAAAAGGTAAATATTATTTTATGTGGAGCGAAGGAAGCTGGGCACACGCTAATTACAAAGTAGCTTATGCTATGGCCGATAATGTACTGGGGCCATTTAAAAAAATGGGTATAATTTTAAAACAAGACGCTAAAATAGCCACGGGCGCTGGGCATCACTCGGTGATGCAAATACCTAAAACTAACGATTGGTATATTGTTTACCACCGTCGACCATTATCCGAAACCGACCAAAACCACCGTGTAACTTGCATTGATAAAATGTATTTTGAGGCTAACGGCTTAATTAAACCCGTAAAAATGACCTTTGAAGGAGTACATCGGCGTAAGCTAAATTAAAATTAATAAGCCCTCAATAAATATTATTAGATGATAACGAAATATATGATTGGGACTAATAATGGCCAGCCAGCCATACAAGTTACCAACCTAAGTAAAAACTATGGAAGCCAAGTTGCGGTAAACAATATTACATTTACGGCACAAGCGGGCAGTATTTTAGGTTTTTTAGGCCCAAATGGTGCAGGCAAATCAACCACAATGCGTATGCTAACGGGTTATTTACCGCAATCTAGCGGCAAAGCAAGCGTTTGCGGGTTTGATATACAAATACAAAGTTTAGAGGCCCGAAAAAATATGGGTTACCTGCCCGAAAACAATCCGCTTTACCCCGAAATGTATGTGAAAGAATTTTTAGATTTTGTGGCCAACATTCATCAAATTAAAAACAAAAAACAACGCATAGCCGAAGTAATTACTTTAACAGGCTTACAAACCGAGCAACACAAAAAAATAGCACAACTATCTAAAGGGTATAAACAAAGGGTAGGCTTGGCGCAAGCCATTATACACAACCCGCAGGTTTTAATTTTAGACGAACCAACATCGGGCCTGGACCCAAACCAATTGATAGAAATACGCAGCCTGATAAAAGAACTAGGTAAAACAAAAACGGTAATCCTATCAACCCATATTATGCAAGAAGTAGAAGCTATTTGCGACCGTGTAATCATCATAAATAAAGGTAATATTGTAGCCGACGATTTGCTGGCCAATTTAATAAGCAAACACGGCGAAAAAACCCTCGAACCCGTATTTGTAAAACTTACCAAAGCCCAAAACCGATAAATTAAAATATGTTTACCATGTATAAAAAAGAGCTTTATGGTTACCTAAGCTCGCTTGTAGCCTACATTACCATTGTAATTTTTTTGGTAGTTTTAGGTTTGTTTTTGTGGGTTTTCCCCGATACCAGTATCCTCGAATACGGTTATGCAGGGCTAGATAGCCTTTTTAGCACCGCCCCATATTTGTTTATGTTTTTAATTCCGGCCTTAACCATGCGCACCCTAGCCGAAGAAAAAAAGGAAGGCACTTTCGAGATTTTAGCTACCAAACCCCTTACCGATGGGCAAATAATTTTAGGCAAATACTTATCGGCCTTAACCATTGTGTTGTTTGCCTTGCTGCCCACTTTGGTATATTATTACAGCATTTACAACCTGGGCGTAAGCAAAGGAAACATAGATACTGGAGCCGTAATAGGCTCGTATATAGGTTTGTTTTTATTGGGAGCGGCGTTTACTGCCGTTGGTGTTTTTACATCGAGCGTTACTAAAAATCAAATTATTGCCTTTGCGCTTTCTGTGTTTTTATGTTTTTTCGCTTTTAGCGGATTCGAATCGGCAAGTAAAATACTATCGCTACAAAAGTTTGATGATGTGCTGCTAAATATAGGCATCAACCTGCATTACCAATCTATTAGCCGTGGCGTGTTAGATACCCGCGATTTGGTTTATTTTTTAAGTGTGATTGCCGTTTTTTTATTGTTAACAAAATTGATTTTGGGAGGTAGAAAATGGTAAGCAAGCAAAAACAAAAAGATGTAAAGCAGTTTAGCTTTACGCTGATAGCACTATTATTGTTCAATATTGTTTCACAGGTTTTTTTTGGTAGGATAGATTTTACTGCCGAAAAACGCTACACTTTGTCGCCCATAAGCAAAAATATTTTACGAAATTTAAAGCAGCCGGTAACCATAACGGTTTACCTCTACGGCGATTTTCCATCGGGTTTTAAACGCTTACGCAATGCCACAAAAGATTTATTGGCCGATTTTAAGGCCTACGGTGGCAGCAATATCGATTTTAATTTTGTAAACCCTAGCGAAGGAAAATCGCAAGAACAACAACAGTTGTTTTTTAATGAACTGTATAGTAAAGGTATCGAAGCCACCAATTTAAGTGTAAAAACAGAATCGGGCTTGACCCAAAAAACAATTATACCAGCCGCATTAGTTAGCTATGAGGGGCAAGAAATACCTGTAAAATTGCTGCAAAGCCGTATGGGTTTAAGTCCCGAGGAAGTGCTTAACAACTCGGTGCAAAACCTCGAATTTGCTTTTACCGCAGCTATAAAAAAAATTACTACAGGCGGCAAACCACGGCTAGCCTTTACGGTTGGCCATAACGAGCTAAGCGATTTGCAACTAAAAGATGCCGCCAAAGGCCTAAGCGATGGTTACGATGTAGGTAGGGTTGATTTAAGCAAAGTACCTTTTACCGAGCTCGAAAAAATAAAACTATTAATAATTGCCAAACCCGAAACCCAATTTACCGAAACCGAAAAGTTTAAACTAGACCAATACCTCATGCGTGGCGGTAAAATATTTTGGGCTATCGACCAAGTAAACGCCGATTTAGACAGTATTAAAAAAGGCCATGGCCAGCAATTGGCTTTGGCAAATAAGCTAAACCTCGATGACCAATTATTCAAATACGGCATACGCATAAATTACGATTTAATAGGCGATATGAATTGTGGGCAAATTCCTGTAAGTGTGGGTAATGTAGCTGGTGAAGCCCAAATACAAATGGTACCTTGGCTATTTAACCCAATAATTATGCCTACCACTGCGCATCCTATTATAAAAAATATGGAAGGTATAAAACTTCAATTTGCCAGCACCATTGATATTATTGAAGTAAAAAATGTAGCCAAAACGGTTTTACTTACTACATCTCCATACAACCGCGAACTAAAAGTACCTACATTGGTGTCTTTAGATATGATTGAAGATACACCCGACCCAAAACAGTTTCAAAGTGCACCAAAAGCAGTATGCGTATTACTTGAAGGGCAGTTTACATCTAATTTTATAAACCGCCCTCTACCTGCAGCCTTAGGCGATAACATAAGTAAAATATCTAAAAGCAAAACTACCAACATGCTGGTTATTAGCGATGGCGATATTTTGCGTAGCGATATTAGCGAAAAAGATGGCTCGGTTTACCCTTTAGGTTACGATAGGTTTATGCAGCAAACTTTTGGTAACCGCAATTTTTTATTAAACGTAACCGATTTTTTAACCAACGAGCCAGATTTAATAAACCTACGCAGCAAAGAAATCGAACTTCGATTGCTCGATAAAGGACTTTTGGTAGCTCAAAAAACTAAATACCAAGTAATTAATACAGTTTTACCAATTTTGATAGTTTTAATATTAGGTATTTTTCAACATATTTACCGAAAAAAACGTTATACAGCATAAATTTTATACTTTTACTTTTTAGCAAAATAAATTTCGATTATAATTATGAGATTCATTGTATCAACATCAACATTATTAAAACATTTACAAGCCGTTAGTGGCGCTTTAAGTACAAGTAACGTATTACCTATTTTAGAAAACTTTTTGTTTGAAATTAAAGCAGGTAACTTAGTAATATCGGCTACTGATTTACAAACCAGTATGACTACTGCATTAAGCGTAGAATCGAAAGAAGATGGTAAAATTGCCGTACCTTCAAAAATATTATTAGAAACTTTAAAAACTTTGGCCGAACAGCCTATATCTTTTTCGGTAGATGAGCAAACTTTTGCTATAGAAATTAGTGCTGGCGATGGAAAGTATAAATTAAGTGGCGAAAACGGCGACGATTTTCCTAAAATTCCCCTCGTTGATGATGCTGCTTCGGTAAACTTACCTTCAATTGTACTTGCCGAAGCTATTAATAAAACCATTTTCGCTGTAAGTGCCGACGAGCTACGCCCCGCCATGACAGGCGTTTTTTGCCAACTAAGCACCCAAAATTTAACTTTTGTATCAACCGATGCGCATAAATTGGTACGCTATCGCCGTAAAGATGCCAGAGCAGAAGCTGCGGCATCGTTTATTTTACCTCGCAAAGCACTAATGCTATTAAAAACAGCTTTAACTACCGATAGTGGTAACGTAAGTATTGAATATAACGCTACCAGCGCTTTTTTTAGCTTTGCAAATATTAATTTAGTGTGCCGATTAATTGACGAACGCTACCCCGACTACGAAGCTGTTATACCTCAAAACAACCCAAATAAACTTACTTTAGACCGTGGTTTATTTTTAAATTGCCTAAAACGTGTGGTAATTTTTGCCAACAAAGACACCCACCAAGTACGCTTAAAAATTACAGGTAGCGAGTTAAATATATCATCAGAAGATTTAGATTTTGCCAACGAAGCACACGAACGCATTGGCTGCCAATACGAAGGTGAGGATATGGAAATTGGCTTTAACGCCAAGTTTTTAATCGAAATGCTAAGTAATTTAAACAGCGATGAAATTACAATTGAAATGAGCGTACCTAACCGAGCTGGCTTACTTTCGCCAGCTATTAAAAATGATAACGAAGATATTTTAATGTTAGTGATGCCTGTAATGCTTAATAATTAAAAAACTAAAATAAAAAAATTGCCAATAGCCTATTTTACTAGGCTATTTTGGTTTTACAAAGTATTTTATGGCTAAACATTTTTTAAGTTTTTTTATTATATTGTGCTTCTTTTTATTCGCTTGTAACAGCAATACAGGTAATGAAGCTTACAATAAAGATAGTTTAATGCTTATAAACGCATCGCCCGATGCCGGCCCAATTGATATTAGCTTTAATGGAAAAGTAATAAATAATACACCATTAAGTTATACCCAAAACACGGGCTACAGCCTAATAGATGCAGGCGTATATCAGGTTGTAACAACAAAACAATCGAGCAATGTACAATTACTTTCGGTACCAATGTTGTTAAAAAGTCGTAGGGCATATTCGGTGTTTTTTGCAGGGCAGGCAAAAGGTAATCAAATGCTTTATGTTGCCACTGAAGATAGTTTAAAAAATCCAAATAAAAACCGAGCTAAATATAGGTTTATAAACGTATCACAAAATTCGCGGACATTAGATTTTAGGTTAGTTGCAGCTAAAGATTCGGTATTAATTGCTAATATCCCATTTGGCACAGCATCAAATTTTAACCAAATAAAACCCGCCAAATATACATTTAAAGTTATATCCAGAGATACCAGTGTAAAAACAATAGATACCATAAGTTATACTCTAGAAAATGGTAAAATTTATACTTTTTGGGCTAAAGGGCTAATAAATACTACAGGCGCTAATAAGCTTGGTATTAAAGTTATTAAAAACAAATAGCTGATTTTTTATTCATTCGGGTTTTTTAAAATAAGTATAAAATCATAAAACCAACCCAAATTATCTGTGCCTTTAAATACCTTATTAACTTTAATTTGTTTGTTTTTAAAAACATATATGGGGGTAAAGTTGGCAAAAGAAATGTCAGTACAAGTACCTAAACAGCAGGTTTTAAAAAAAATACTTAGAGGTAAAATAACGCTTTTACTAAGCTCAACATCACGATTATAAAAAACCGTTACAAAAAACCCAGCTTGCATAAGTAGTTGTATAAGTAAGGTATAGTAATGCTTAAAACATTTAAATCCAATCATTCGAAACAATAAAAGAATAGCGATAACCTCGCTCGTAAACATTTTAGGAGGCCTAACGGCACAGTTACCAACAATGAAGTTTTTTAGATGTATTTTCAAAGTTCTTGCAAAATTTGTGCAAAAAATATGGCTACTTTTACAGTAGGTAGTTTTCTAAATAAACATTTAAATTTTAAACACTTAAACATATAAAATAAAACGATTACTACATAGTTTTAAAGTAAGTAATTATCGAGTTCAAAATAATATGTTTTTCAAGGTAATATTGTAAAGCGGGTTGTTTTTTTGTAGTACCACAATGCTAAAACTAAATAAACAATAAGTACGTTTTTTAACTAATAAAGTATTGGTTAACGGTTTTAAAAATTTATTAATTTATAATATCCTAAAAACTAAATTAATATATTTAAAAAAAAGTTTGCATCCATTATCTAATGCTTCTATATTTGTAATCCAAACAGAATTACTATTTTTGTTTAAAAGCTTGCCTGATAGTATAATGGTAGTACAACGGTTTTTGGTACCGTATGTCTAGGTTCGAACCCTGGTCGGGCAACACAACAATAAAAAGCTGGATTAGAACATTTTTCTTTATCCAGCTTTTTTTATTTTATTACATAAACATAAAATGCCTTTACAGTTTAATACGGTAAAATTATTTTCGGGTTCGCGTACTCAAGTTCTATCCGAGCGGATAGCCCAAAGTTACGGAAGACCACTGGGCGATTTAGTAGTTTCGAGATTTTCGGATGGCGAAATTCAGCCATACTTTAACGAAAGTGTACGAGGTTGTGATATTTTTTTAATACAGTCAACCTGTCAGCCAAACGATAATTTAATTGAATTATTGATGATGATAGATGCAGCTAGGCGAGCTTCGGCACATTATATCACGGCGGTAATACCCTATTTTGGGCTTGCAAGGCAAGATAGAAAAGATAAGCCAAGGGTTTCGATAGGTTCAAAATTAGTAGCTAATTTATTAACTGCAGCTGGTGCAGATAGGGTGATGACGATGGATTTACACGCTTCTCAAATACAAGGTTTTTTTGATATACCCGTTGATCATTTAGATGCATCGGTAATATTTGTTCCTTATATTAAAAGTTTGGGCCTGCAAAATTTAACCATTGCATCGCCCGATATGGGAGGGAGTTACCGAGCCCGCACCTTTGCTAAGTTTTTTAATGCCGAAGTAGTAATATGCGATAAACGCAGAAAAAGAGCCAACGAAATAGAATCGATGTCGATAATTGGTGATGTAACTGGGCAAGATATTGTATTGATGGACGATATTGTAGATACGGCTGGCACCCTTTCGAAAGCAGCAACTTTAATTATGGAAAACGGTGCTAAAAGCGTTAGAGCGGTATGCACACATGCGGTATTATCGGGCAATGCATACGAAACTGTTGAAAATTCGGCCCTGCTCGAATTAATAGTTACTGATAGCATCCCTGTTAAGGCCGAGAGTAATAAAATTAAAGTGCTATCTACCGCCGATTTGTTTGCCAAGGCAATTGCTAATGTAAACGAACATGGTTCGATAAGTGCGTTATTTAAAGTTTAATTATTAACAAAATACATATATAAATTAAAAAAAAATGAATACAATCGCAATTAGCGGTTCTCAAAGAGAGAACGTAGGGAAACGCGACGCAAAGGAATTGCGTTACGCAGGTAAGGTACCAGCCGTGTTATATGGTGGTAAAAGTCAAATACACTTTGCTGTTACAGCAACCGATTTAAAAGATTTGGTGTACACGCCAGAGGTTAACTTTGTTGAGATTAACGTTGAAGGTACAAAAGTAAAAGCTGTAGTACAAGATATTCAGTTTCATCCTTTAACCGAAAAAATAATTCATATTGATTTTCTTCAATTATTTGACGATAAAGCATTAACGATGGAAATTCCCGTTAAATTAACAGGAACTTCGCCTGGTGTAAAAACAGGGGGTAAATTAGTACAAAAGTTACGTAAACTAAGGGTAAACGCCTTGCCAAAAAATATGCCTCAGTACGTTGAAGTAGCGATGGAAGTGCTTGAAGTGGGAAAATCTGTTAGGGTAAGAGATTTAAAACCCGATGGATATGCCATTACTAATGTACCCGAAGATACCATTGTATCAGTTATTATGTCGAGAGCGTTAAAACAAGCCGAACAAGAGGCTAACAAAAAATAGTATTTTATACCACTGTTAAAAAGAGGCTTTGTTAAATTACAAAGCCTCTTTTTGGTTTTATTACGTATGATAAAAATTAGGGTTTAATTTTATAGCTTAATAAATACTTTAAATAATATTCAACATTTTTTGCGTAGCCTTTATAGCACACACCGTTTGGTCGCTATCTAGCCCACGGGTTTTAAAAGTACGTAAATCGGCTTTTTGCCAAGTAATAATGGCTTCGCATAGCGCATCCGAATCGCTACCAGGTGCAATCCTTACCGCATAATCTATCAGTTTGGGCAAGTGCATTTTTTTACGTACACATACTTTTTCTAGCGCATTCATAAAAGCATCGTACTGGCCATCGCCTTGTGCGTGTTCTTCAAAAACTTCATTATCTATTTTTACAGCAATAGTTGCCGATGGGCGCAATCCTTTAGAGTTTGTAAGTATATAAGATTCAACCGTTACCTTTTCTTCGTACAGGTTGCTATCCAACACATCCGATATAATGTAAGGCAAATCTTCTTTGGTTACGGTTTCTTTTTTATCGCCCAATTCAATTACCCGCTGCGTAACTTTTTTTAAATCCTCATCGTTAAGTTTAAGGCCAAGCTCTTGTAAATTTTTTTGAATATTGGCCTTGCCCGATGTTTTTCCTAAAGCATAACTGCGTTTACGACCAAAACGCTCGGGAAGTAAATCGTTAAAATACAAATTGTTTTTATTGTCGCCATCGGCGTGTATGCCAGCCGTTTGTGTAAAAACATTATCCCCAATAATGGGTTTATTGGCCGGTATGCGTACGCCCGAAAATGTTTCCACCAGCTTGCTTACCTTGTAAATGGCAGCTTCTTTAATACCAATGCTAACCTCGGGCAAAAAATCTTTAATAACTGCCACCGCACTCGATAATGGCGCATTTCCTGCCCGCTCGCCCATTCCGTTAATAGTTAAATGCAATCCATCTATTCCCGCTTTTACGGCTTCCAATACATTGGCCGTACCCAAATCGTAATCGTTATGGGCGTGAAAATCGAAATGTAAAGCGGGGTATTTTGCTTTAATAGTAGTAATAAAATCGAATACTTCGGCTGGGGTTAAAACCCCCAACGTATCGGGCAAAAGCACTCTTTTTACAGGTTGCGTGGCTAAAAAATCTAAATATTGGTACACATAGTCGGGCGAATTTCGCATCCCATTGCTCCAATCTTCTAAATAAACATTACTTACCATACCCTTGCTATCGGCCAGTTTTATTACCTCGGCAATTTCGGTAAAATGCTCGTCGGCAGTTTTTTTAAGCTGGTGTGTAAGGTGGTTTAACGAACCTTTGGTCAGTAAATTTTGAACCTTTACACCCGCTTGCTCCATCCAATCTATCGATACACCTTTATCCACAAACGTTAAAACCTCAATAGCTTGTAAAAAATTATTGACCTTTGCCCAGTTACATATTGCCTTTACGGCTTCCAATTCGCCTTCCGATACCCTCGCCGAAGCCACCTCAATCCTATCCACCTGCAACTCTTCGAGCAATAATTGCGCAATAGTTAACTTTTCGGATACCGAAAACGAAACCCCCGATGTTTGTTCCCCATCGCGGAGGGTAGTGTCCATTATTTCTATTTTCTTTTTTTTCATTGCTTTTTTTTTAGCTGCGAGCTTTCGGGCTTCGGGCAGCGGGCTTCTTGTTTGTTGTTTTAGGGCTGCGGGCTTTCGGGCAACGGGCTTTCTAAAATAGGTTTAAGCCCGAGGCTCGAAAGCTCGTTGCTCGAGGCTAATTATTTTCAGGGCGTTCCCCGAAAAGGGGCGGGCTATTCGCTCATAGCTTTTTTTTATTGCCCTCCCCCCAACCCCCAAAGGGGGAGAATGGGCAATAAAAAAAAGGCTATCCGCTGCTATCCCTAACGCATTTGGCAGTGGGCTTTCGGGCAGCGGGCTTCGGGCAATTTTCCATTCTAATTCTACATTAGACAGTCGGCTCGCTGCCCAATTGCCCGCAGCTCGAGGCAAAACTAAAACGGTCTTGCTTTCGCAAATTCTACAATATCAGCTTTAATGTTTTGCAAATAATCAATATCATCAAAACCATTCATCATATTATCTTTTTTATATCCGCTGATATCAAAAGTTTCAGTTTCGCCAGTTTCTAATAAAGTAATGCTTTGCTGGGCAAGGTTAATTTCTAGTTCGGTGGCTGGGTTTTTAAAAATGGCAGCAAAAATCTTATCCGAAAACTCGGGAGAAACCTGTACGGGTAACACGCCAATATTTAAGCAATTGCCTTTAAATATATCGGCAAAAAAGCTAGATACTACGCATCTAAAACCATAATCGTAAACCGCCCAGGCAGCGTGTTCACGTGACGAACCCGAACCAAAGTTTTTACCTCCCACCAAAATTTTACCTTTATAAATGGGGTTGTTTAACACAAAATCTGCTTTCGGTGTATTATCGGGGTTGTAACGCCAATCTCTAAACAAATTATCGCCAAAACCTACACGTTCGGTGGCTTTTAAAAACCTTGCGGGTATGAGTTGGTCGGTGTCTACGTTTTCAATGGGTAGTGGTACTGCGGTACTTTTTAGGGTGGTGAATTTATCGTATGCCATAATATTTTTTGCTACGGGCTGCGGGCTTTCGGGCTTCGGGCTCTTTTGCTACGGGCTTCGGGCTTTCGGGCATCGGGCTTTCGGGTGGCGGGCTTCGGGCTTTCAGCAATGGCTGAGAGTTTTGGGCGGCGGGCTGAGGGCGGCGAGCTTTGGGGCTGAGGGCTACGGGCTTTAGGGCGGCGGGCTGTAAGCTTTAGGCTATTTTGTAATTAATTTTGTTTTTAAATTATAAATCTGTTTTCTAATCTTAAATAATTGTTCTTCAAAAAATTGATATTGCTCAACTGTTATGTATTTCAAATCTCGTGTAAGTAAAAGTAAATACTCTACTTCGCAACAAGATGCAAGCGCAATGTTCAAATATCTTGCAAATTCTTTTTCAGAATTTGAACCGCAACCTTCAGCAAAATTAGTTGGAATAGAAGCACTTGCTCTACGTAGCTGGCTAGTTAATCCAAATAATTCATCTTTAGGAAACACCTTAGTTACCTGATAAACATCAAGTGTAAAAGTATGACTCTCCTGCCAAACTGTATATTTTTTAAAGTCACGCATCCTTGTTTTGTTTATTAGTTGCCTCGGGCTTTCGGGCTACGAGCCTCGGGTTGCCTGTTTGTTTTATTAGTTGCTTCGGGCTACGAGCTTCGAGCATCCTGTTTATTATATTAAGGCTGCGGGCTACGAGCCTCGGGCATCTGAAAGTCAGCTCGTTGCTCGTAGCCCGAAAGCTCGTGGCTAAAAACCCCTCGGGTCTGTTACCACTCCCATAACCGCCGATGCCGCAGCAACCAAAGGGCTAGCCAACATTGTTCTCGAACCTGGGCCTTGCCTTCCTTCAAAGTTTCGGTTCGAGGTGCTTACGGCGTACTTACCAGCAGGTATTTTATCATCGTTCATGGCTAAGCAAGCCGAGCAACCAGGCTGGCGAAGCGTAAAACCTGCTTCGGTTAAAATATCTAAAATGCCTTCTTCTTTAATTTGAGCTTCTACAATGTGCGAGCCCGGAACCAGCCAAGCCGTTACATTATCGGCTTTGTGTTTGCCTTTTACAATGGAGGCAAAGGCCCTAAAATCTTCGATGCGGCCATTGGTGCAGCTGCCTAAAAAAACGTAATCAACTGGTTTACCAATCATGGTATCGCCTTGAGCAAAACCCATATAGTTTAACGATTTTTCGTAAGTAGCCACACCACCTTCTACATCTTTGGCGTTAGGTATGTGGTTGCTTATGCCTATGCCCATACCAGGGTTAGTGCCGTAGGTTATCATTGGCTCAATGGTGCTGCCATCAAAGGTGTATTCTTTATCAAAAACGGCATCGTCATCCGTTTTTAAAGTTTGCCAGTATTGCATTGCTTTATCCCAAGCATCGCCTTTAGGTGTAAACTCACGGCCTTTTATATAATCGAAAGTGGTTTGGTCGGGAGCAATCATCCCCCCACGGGCACCCATTTCTATACTTAGGTTACACACCGTCATACGGCCTTCCATCGTCATATTTTCGAACACTGGACCCGCATATTCTACAAAATAACCTGTTGCACCCGAGGTGCTTAATTGCGAAATAATAAACAAAGCGGCATCTTTTGGCGTTACGCCAAAACCTAATTTCCCCGTAAGGGTAATACGCATTTTTTGAGGTTTTGGTTGCATAATACATTGTGTAGAAAGCACCATTTCAACCTCGGATGTACCTATACCAAAGGCTATTGCACCAAAAGCACCGTGGGTTGAGGTGTGGCTATCGCCACAAACAATGGTTGCACCAGGCTGTGTAATACCATACTCGGGACCAACAACGTGTACAATGCCGTTTTTTTGGTGACCCAAACCCCAGTGGCTAATGCCGTACTGGTTAGAGTTTGATTCTAAAGCCCTTAACTGGTTAGCCGAAAGTGGGTCGGCAACGGGTAAATGCTGGTTAATGGTGGGCGTGTTATGGTCGGCGGTGGCAAAAGTACGGTTGGGATACAATACCCCAATACCACGTTCTTTCAAACCTAAAAACGCTACGGGGCTGGTAACTTCGTGTATCAAATGGCGGTCGATAAAAACCACATCGGGGCCACCTTCAATTTTACGAATTACGTGGCTATCCCAAACTTTATCAAATAATGTATTGCTCATTTTAATTGTATTTTAATTTTTTGGTTTATATAAATTTATTAACGGCATCTAAATAGGCGTTTGCCGATGCCTGTACAATATCGGTACTAAAGCCGTAGCCGTTGTAGGTTTTATCGCCATAAACTATGCGCATATTTACCTTGCTTACATCGTCGCTGCCGCCGTGTATGGCATCAATATGAAAATCTTTTATGGTAATATTATCTTTTTCGATGATTTTATTGATGGCTTTTATGGTAGCATCCACCGGGCCATTGCCTGATGAGCTGGCCTCGTGTATGCCATCTTTCATATCCAGTTTTACAATCGAAGTAGGAATTAAAGGATCGCCACACATAACCTGTAACAGTTTTATGGTTACGCCATCTTTGTAGTTCGATTTTGTATCGGCACCCATTAACAGCAATAAATCGTCGTCTTTAATTTCTTTTTTTCTATCGGCAACAGCCAAAAAACGGTCGTAAATTTCATCTAAATTTATTTTTTCGGCAAGGTAACCTAACCTTTCTAAATGGTGTTTTAAGGCGTGGCGACCGCTGCGGGCAGTTAAAATAATTTCGGATTGGTCGAGCCCAATATCCTCGGGATTTATAATTTCGTAGTTTTCACGATGCTTTAAAAAACCGTCTTGGTGTATGCCCGATGAATGTGCAAAGGCATTTTTACCTACAATTGCCTTATTAGGTTGTACCGGCATGTGCATCATACGGCTTACTTTTGCGCTTAAATCGTAAAAACGTTTGGTGTTGATTTGGGTATGTTTACCTAAATTTTGGTGGGTTTTAAGCACCATTACAATTTCTTCTAACGATGTATTTCCTGCCCTTTCGCCTATGCCATTTATGGTACATTCTACTTGGCGGGCTCCATTCACAATCCCCGCAAGGGAATTGGCCGTTGCCAAACCCAAATCGTTATGGCAATGTACCGATATAATTGCTTTATCGATATTTTGCACATTATCCATCAAATATTTGATTTTTTCGCCGTATTGGTGAGGCAAACAATAGCCGTTAGTATCGGGTATGTTTACCACGGTTGCGCCGGCTGCAATTACGGCTTCAATCATTTGCGCTAAAAAAGCATTATCGGCTCGGCCTGCATCTTCGGCGTAAAACTCAATATCTTCTACATATTTTTTGGCGTATTTTACGGCATCAACACCACGTTGCAAAATATCTTCACGGGTGCTTTTAAATTTGTGAATAATGTGCATATCTGATGCGCCAATGCCCGTATGTATGCGAGGAAGCTTTGCGTATTGCAACGATGCTACTGCTGCATCAATATCTTTTTGGTTGGCCCGAGTTAAGGCGCAAACAATGGGGTTGTTTACTGCTTTTGATATTTGCACTACGCTTTCGAAATCGCCCGGACTAGAAATAGGGAAACCAGCTTCGATAACATCAACCCCCAGTAATTCTAATTCTTTAGCAATTTCAACTTTTTCGCTGGTGGTTAATTGGCAACCAGGCACTTGCTCGCCATCTCGTAAGGTGGTGTCGAATACGTAAATACGGTTAGGGTCGTGTATCATAAAAAAAAAATCTATACACCCCCCAAATTAGGGAGGTGGGCATGCTACTTATTTATTTTGTTTTATAGCGTTAACGATGGTAGCGGCATCCTTTTTTGTAAAATTAGTGGCTTTTGGGCCAATAATTTTACAAAAAAGATATAGCAAACAGCGTGTTTAAACGCCCTTATTATCATTAAAACTTTTGAATTTTTACTTTTTAATTTTTACTTGTTAAACAGTTTTAATAGTTTTCATAGCCGTCATTGCTTTACGTAATACTGCACCCACAATTTCTACTGGGTGGTTGCGTATGGTATCGTTTACGGCAATTAGGGTGCGGTTATCCACACCAGCATCAATACCTGCGTTAAAGTTTTTGCCTACTAAATTGGTATCCACAGTTTTCATAAAGTTGGCTAACAATGGCTTACACGCTTGGTCGAAAAGGTAGCAACCGTACTCGGCTGTGTCAGATATTACTCGGTTCATTTCGAATAATTTTTTACGGGCAATGGTGTTGGCTATGAGTGGGGTTTCGTGTAACGATTCGTAATAAGCCGAATCGGGTTTTATGCCCGCTTGCACCATAGTTTCGAAGGCTAACTCCACACCTGCTCGCACAAAAGCAACCATTAAAGTATAGTTATCAAAATACTCTTGTTCGGTAATTTTAACATCTCCGGCTGGGGTTTTCTCAAAAGCGGTTTCGCCAGTTTCGGCTCTCCAAGCCAATAAGTTTTTATCGCCAGCAGCCCAATCTTCCATCATAATGCGGCTAAATTCGCCACTCATAATATCGTCTTGGTGTTTTTGGAATAAGGGGCGCATAATGTTTTTTAACTCTTCGGAAATTTCAAACGCTTTTATTTTTGCTGGGTTGCTTAACCTATCCATCATGGCGGTAATACCACCTTGTTTTAAGGCTTCGGTAATAACTTCTACACCGTATTGAACCAGTTTAGAAGCGTAACCAGCATCAATACCTTTTTCTACCATTTTATCGAACGAAAGGATAGAACCTGTTTGCAATAAACCGCAAAGTATGGTTTGCTCGCCCATTAAATCGGATTTTACTTCGGCCACAAAAGATGATTTTAACACACCAGCCCTGTGGCCGCCAGTACCTACGCAATAGGCTTTTGCTTGTGCAAGGCCTGTGCCTTGAGGGTCGTTTTCGGGGTGAACGGCAATTAAGGTAGGTACGCCAAAACCACGTACGTACTCGGCCCGTACCTCGCTACCTGGGCATTTTGGGGCTACCATAATTACGGTTAAATCTTTACGAATTTGCATACCTTCTTCTACAATATTAAACCCATGAGAGTAGGATAATGTAGCCCCTTGTTTCATTAAAGGCATAATTGCAGTAACTACTGCGGTGTGTTGTTTATCGGGCGTAAGGTTTATTACTAAATCGGCAGTGGGAATTAATGCTTCGTAAGTGCCTACGGTAAAGCCGTTATCGGTTGCGTTTTTCCACGAATCTCTTTTGCCATCAATTGCTTCGGCTCGTAAAGCATAACTTACATCTAAACCACTGTCTCTTAAGTTTAAACCTTGGTTTAAACCTTGTGCGCCACAGCCTACAATTACCAGTTTTTTACCTTCCTTTTAGTACGTTTACACCGTCTGTAAATTCGGTACTGTCCATAAAATCGCAAACGCCTAATTGGTTTAATTTTTCTCGAAGCGGTAAAGTGTTAAAATAATTTGCCATTGTTTTGTATTTAGTTTTTTTGATTTTTTATTATTGTTAATTGATTTGTATTTATTTCTTGTTATATTTTTATTTAGTAAGCACAAGCTAGTAAAAACTAGCAACTAACCACTAGTTTACATCGTAAAAACCTTTTGCCCATTATTCAAATATTCATTCTCAAATACTTGTTCGCCGGGTTGTTGGTTTTCAAATTCGTTTATTTTGGTATGGAAGCCATCGCTGGCTTTTATAATGGCAATGCGGGCACTACGTACAAATTCTATTAAGCCGTACTCACGCAACACTTCTACCAAAGCATCGGTTTCTTCGCGGTGGCCTGTGGTTTCGAAAACGGTATAATCGCTACGAATTACAACCGCCCTTGCACCATATTGGCGTAGCAAACGCTCCACGCTTACTTTTTCGGCAATCACATCGGTGGGCACTTTATATAATGCTAACTCTTGCCAAATAATATCTTCGTTGGTATTGTAATAAACTTTAAGTACTTCTACCTGTTTTTCGAGCTGGCGGGCTACTTTGCGTATCACATCTTCGGTTTCGGTTATCACGATATTAAATCTGTGAATGCTATCTACTTCCGAGGGTGATGTGTTTAAGCTATCGATATTTAGCTTGCGGCGGCTAAATATAATGGCTATTCTGTTCAGTAAACCAACTTGGTTTTCGGTATAAACTGTGATTGTAAATTCCTGTTTGGCTATTGTTTCCATTTTTTAATCCTATTATAAATCTAAAAAGATAGTTGTGGGATGTTTATTTTAATCGTATTTCGCTTACGCTGCAACCTTGTGGCACCATTGGAAAAACGTTGTTTTCTTTGGTAACCATTACTTCTAAAAGGTACGATCCTTTGTGGTTGAGCATAGCCGTTAAGGCATCAACTAATTTTTCTCGTTCGCTTACTTTTTGGCTTTCGATGTAATAACCTTTGGCTACGGCTACAAAATCGGGACTGGTAATATCCACAAACGAATACCTACGGTCGTTAAACAACTCCTGCCATTGGCGCACCATTCCTAAAAATTGGTTGTTTAGTATGATGATTTTAACATCGATACCGCTTTGCATAATGGTACCCAATTCCTGTATCGTCATTTGAAAACCGCCATCGCCAATTACGGCCACAACTGTTTTATCTTGTGCGCCAAATTTTGCACCAATGGCAGCTGGTAAAGCAAAGCCCATTGTACCCAAGCCACCACTGGTAATATTGCTTCGGGTATGGTTAAATTTGGCGTATCGGCAGGCAACCATTTGGTGCTGACCAACATCGGTAACTATAATGGCATCTCCATTGGTTAATAAATTGAGTTGATGAATCACCTCGCCCATTGTTATTTCACCCGATTGGGGATGTAACTCGGGTGTTATTAATTCATCGATTTCTATTTGGTTTAGGGCTCTAAATTGGGCCAACCAATCGCTGTGTTTTTTCTCATCAACCAATTGTGTTAGCAAAGGCAAAGTTTCTTTACAATCGCCCCACACGGGTACGGTAGCTTTTACGTTTTTATCAATTTCGGCAGGGTCGATATCCAAATGTATCACTTTTGCTTGTTTGGCATATTTATCTAGTCGGCCAGTTACACGGTCGTCGAACCGCATGCCTATGGCAATTAACACATCGCATTCGTTGGTTAAAACATTGGGGCCATTGTTGCCATGCATACCTAACATACCCACATTTAAAGGATGATTTGTTGGTATAGCACCTACACCCATAATTGTCCAGGCGGCGGGAATACCCGTTTTTTCAACAAAGGCTTTAAACTCTGCTTCGGCATTACCCAATAAAATACCTTGCCCAAAAAGTATGAAAGGTTTTTTGGCACTGTTAATTAACTCTGCAGCTTGCTCAATATAATTGGTTCTGATGATGGGTTTTGGGCGGTAGCTTCTGATGTGTTCGCATTTTATATAACCTTCAAAATCTACTTTTTGTATTTGTGCATTTTTAGTAATATCAATTACTACTGGGCCTGGGCGGCCTGTGCGGGCAATGTAAAATGCTTTTGCCAATACCTCGGCAATTTCGGAGGCATCGGTAACTTGGTAATTCCATTTGGTAATGGGCGTGGTTATGTTAATTACATCTGTTTCTTGAAAAGCATCGGTACCTAATAAATGTGCAAAAACTTGACCTGTAATACATACCATTGGGGTGCTATCTATTTGGGCATCGGCAATGCCCGTAATTAAATTGGTTGCACCGGGGCCACTAGTAGCAAAAACTACACCTACTTTGCCCGAACTGCGGGCGTAACCTTGTGCGGCGTGTGTTGCACCCTGCTCGTGACGCACCAAAATATGTTTTAATTTATCGGTATAATCATATAAGGCATCGTAAATGGGCATAATTGCGCCACCTGGGTAGCCAAAAATAGTTTCTACACCTTCTTCAATTAAACCTTTTAACAATATTTCGGACCCGCTAATATTTTGGGTAACGGCGGCCACTGTTTGCGTATTTTGTGCTGTTTTTATTTCAAGAGTTTCCATTGCTCGGTTGTTTTTAAATTAATTTTTATTGGTTTTAAAGCCAATACGTTCTCTGTTTTCCCATTTTGTTTGGGCGGCTCGTTTATCTATTAAGTTTTCAATAGCTTCGTATAAATGGTTAAGTTGCGCATCGTGTTCGCCTACACGTTCTATAATATCTGATAATTGCGTTTTAATATCTCCTTGATTTATTACTATTTTTCTAACATCAACAAAAGCCCGCATAATGGCAATATTCATATTTATGGCTTTATCACTGCTTAACACTCCACTTAGCATGGCAACGCCTTGTTCGGTAAAAGCGTAGGGTAAAAAATCTTTGCTCCTGTGTTTTTGTGAACCGGTCACAATTTGTGATGGGTTGGCTGTATGGCTATCATTAGAGCTAAAGGTTTGTATTTTAACTACATATAATATATCCTGATACTCAATTGAGGTTAGTTGAAACATAAAATCATCTGGAAAACGTTTGATATTTCGTTTTACCGCTTGATTTAAAACCCTAGTTTCCACCTCGTATAAAGCGGCTAAATCAAAATCTAACAATACACGTTCGCCTCGTATATCGTAAATTCTGTTTTGTATGCTTTTTATAATTTGCATTGGGATTTTAATTTAGCTGAGAATAATAAATTAATCTTCGTCGGTAACGCAACCTTCGGCAGCATTTTTTACCTGTTTTAAATATTTGTACAACACACCACTTTTTACTGGTGGCTCGGGTTGTATCCAATTTGCTCGGCGTTGTGCCAACTCTTCATCACTAATTAAAACGTTTATAGAATTATCTAAAGCACTAATTTCTATCAAATCATCATCGTTAATAATACCAATATTGCCACCTTCAACAGCTTCGGGGGTGATATGACCCACCACAAAACCGTGTGTACCGCCAGAAAAACGACCATCGGTAATTAAAGCTACCGAAGCACCCAAACCAGCACCGTAAATTGCCGATGTTGGTTTTAACATTTCGGGCATACCAGGTGCACCTTTAGGCCCTACGTTGCGAATTACTACTACATCGCCCGCTTTTACTTTACCGCTACTTATGCCGTGTATTAACTCAAATTCGCCATCAAAAACGCGAGCGGGACCTTTAAAACTTTCGCCTTCTTTGCCCGATATTTTGGCTACCGAACCCAATGGCGCAATATTACCGTAAAGCATTTGTAAATGGCCAGTTTGTTTAACTGGGTTTTCTAACGGGAAAATTACTTTCTGGGTTTCGAACTCTAAATCGGGCACACCCGCAACGTTTTCGGCTAAAGTTTTGCCAGTAACAGTTAGGCAATCGCCGTGAATTAACCCTTTTTTTAATAAATATTTTAACACAATGGGCATACCGCCAATGGCGTGTACATCTTCCATCATATAGTTTCCGCTGGGTTTTAAATCGCCTAAAACGGGTACCACATCGCTTATGGCTTGAAAATCTTGTAAACTTAAAGGTACACCTACCGATTTTGCCATGGCAATTAAATGCAATACAGCATTAGTAGAGCCACCTAAAACCATAATGGTAACAATGGCGTTATGAAAAGATTTAGCCGTCATAATATCTTTAGGCTTAATATCTTTTTCTAACAAAATGCGCATTGCCTTGCCCGCAGCCAAACATTCGGCTTTTTTTTCATCGCTTAAAGCGGGATATGAAGAACTATAAGGTAAACTCATACCCAAAGCCTCGATGGCCGATGCCATGGTATTTGCCGTATACATACCACCACAAGCACCTGCACTTGGGCAAGCATTTTGTATAACGCCTTGGTAATCTTCTTCGGAAATGTTATTGGCTAATTTTTGCCCTAAAGCCTCGAAAGCAGAAACAATGTTTAGCGTTTGGCCTTTGTAATGCCCCGAGTGTATGCTGCCGCCGTAAACCATTATTGCTGGGCGGTTTAACCTTCCCATTGCCATTATTGCACCTGGCATATTTTTATCGCATCCGGGTAGGGCAATTACGCCATCGTAATAGTGGCCACCGCAAACAGTTTCGATAGAATCGGCAATTAAATCTCTGGAGATAAGCGAAAAACGCATACCATCGGTACCGTTGGTTATACCATCGCTAATGCCAATAGTATGAAACATTAAGCCTACTAAATCGCTATCCCAAACGCCTTTTTTAACTATTGCAGCCAAATCGTTTAGGTGCATGTTACAGGTATTGCCATCGTAACCCATACTTACTATGCCTACTTGGGCTTTTGCCAAATCTTGTTTGGTTAAACCAATACCGTAAAGCATAGCTTGCGATGCAGGTTGGGTAGGGTTTTGGGTAAGCGTTTTGCTGTATTTGTTTAATTCCATGTTTGTTTTATATGAATACTTCGTAATTATTTTTGTCCATAACTAAACTGCGGTAAGCTCTTTTTAAAATGGCACCTAAGCTATCTTGAAAAAGCATTTCGAAAATTACATCATCTACCGATTCGATACCTATTACTTCGGTGGCTGTACCACATAAAAATGCACCATCGGCATTTTTTAACTCGGTAGATGTGAAGTGTTTTTCTTGCACATTAATTTCTAAAATTGAACTAATTGACATAATGGTTTTGCGGGTAATACCGGGTAAAATATTGCCCACTGGTGGCGTGTATAACTTGCCATCTTTTTCGATAAAAATATTTGCTCCTGGAGATTGTGCTATAAATCCTTGATTATCTAACATCAGGGCTTCATCAAAACCTTGTTCTTTGGCGGCTATGGCTGCTAAAGTAGAGTTTACATAGTTACCAGTTATTTTGTGTTCGATAAGGCATGATTTTGCATCGGGTTTTTGGTAAGATGAGATGCAGGTTTTTAATAATTTATCGCCAAAATACGAATCCCACTCCCAGGCCATTAGCATAATATGTGTACCTGAAGGCTTTGATAAAGACATGTTAGGTTCGGCATATACTATTGGGCGAATGTAGGCATTATCTAAGTTGTTGTTTTCTAGTAGTTTATAAGTATCTATGGTAAGTTGTTTAATATCCCAGGTAAAAGGTAAGTTTATTTTTTGACACGAAGCTTTTAGGCGTTCAAAGTGTTCTCGAGCTTTAAAAAGTTTAATGCCGTTTTCGGTTTGGTACGAGCGTATCCCATCAAAAACCCCAAGGCCATAATGCAACGTTTGGCTAAATGGATTAAATTCGGCGTTTTTTAAACTCTTAAATTCTCCATCTAGGTAAACAATTGTTTTTTTATTATAGTACGACATTTGGTTTATGATTTTGGATGTTTGATTTATGATTGTTTATTTAACTTAAACCTATTTTTGATTTTTGACTTGAGATTTTATACCTATAAAAAAATAGCGTTTTTAATCGAAAAACTGTTTTTGTAACAAATAAATTTAGCTGTATAAAACATTTTTTTTAGTTTAAATTTTTACTTGGTTTGAAATCTCAATGTAGGGTGAGTTAAGAAATAAATCAATAAAAAAATAAAAAAAATTATATTCTGCTTTTTTAGTCTAAGGCAAATTATATTTTACAAAAAACGTTATTTCAACTGCATTTTATCAAATAAATAGACTAAACATTAAAACGGTATTTAGTTCAATTTTTTGTTTTGATTACAAAAAAGCTAATTTCTGCCTAAAAGCAACATGAAAGTAAAAAAAATTAAAACAAAACTTGGGAAATGATTTTTAACTAGCTGGATAAATGGGTATGATGTTTAGGTATTGTTTTAGAATAGGAATTTAACAATTGTGAAACCGTAAATCGAAGAGTTTTTAATATTTAAAATAATTTAAAACCACATAAATATCAATCAAATCATATACTCGTAATACATGGCTTAATAAACCTTTGCATAAAAAAAAACGCAAATGCTTTAACAATTTTAAAAAAACCAACCTGCAACCAAAACCGCAGTTATTACACATACCAAATCAATCAATAGCATGGTAGCAAGGGTGTAACGTGTATTTTTAATGTTTATACTACCGAAATAAACTGCAATAACGTAAAAAGTGGTTTCGGCACTGCATTGAAAAATACAACTTAACCTACCAGTTAACGAATCGGGACCAAAGCTTCGCATGGCATCAATCATAAAACCACGAGAGCCACCAGAGCTAAAAGGCCTTAACATTGCTACGGGTAACGAATCGGTAACTTGTTTACTTACCCCTAAATGCGAAAAAACAAAACCTATACCGTTACTTATAATTTCGAATAAACCGCTGTTTCTAAAAAACGAAATTGCTACCAACATGCCCATTACGTAAGGAAATATTTTTACGCCAGTTTCTAATCCGTTTTTAGCTCCTGTAACAAAGGTGTCGAAAATAGTGGTATCGTGGGCAATAAATTTTTTTTCGTTTATAAACGAAAATATCAAGGCAAAACCTATAATGGCTATTAACATTAATCCCGATAGGTTACCTGTAAAAAAATTTTTGCCAATTAAATCTAAATGGTTAACATAAAATAACAATCCTGAAATTGCAGCAATTAACGTTATTAAAGCGACTAATAATGAGGCACTTTTAAAA
This sequence comes from Sphingobacteriales bacterium, assembly GCA_004293485.1. Taxonomy (GTDB): domain Bacteria; phylum Bacteroidota; class Bacteroidia; order Sphingobacteriales; family Sphingobacteriaceae; genus Pseudopedobacter. Next base: position 87,174 of record RDYW01000045.1, read on the forward strand.
TTTATTTTTTGTTTTAAACCCACTATTAAAAAAGCAGCAATGGTACCTATAAACGAAGTAATAATGCAAGGTAGCATAACATCAGCTGGATTGGCGGCATTTTCGACTGCCCGGTACCCAATAATTGAAGTGGGTATTAGGGTTAAACCAGCAGCGTGTAAACACATAAACATAATTTGGGCATCGCTGGCTTTATCTTTTTCGGTATTTATTTCTTGTAGGCTTTGCATAGCTTTAAGGCCAAATGGTGTAGCTGCCGAATCTAAACCTAAAAAGTTAGCAGCAAAATTTAAAGTCATATACGAAATAGAAGGATGATTTTGGGGTATAGATGGAAAAATTTTAGCAAATACTGGGCTTAGTTTTTGTGCCAATTTTTGGGATGCACCTGATATAATTAAAAGTTCCATAATACCGCAAAAATATGCTAGATAAGCAATTAAGGGTATAATTAAATCGAGCAAACTGTTTTTACAGGTGGGCAATAAGCCATCGGATTTTTGTAAGCCGCTATATATTTTTACTGTTTTGTTTTTGTAAATGTAAGTTGTATCTACATCGGATGTTACATTATTTACAGTATACGTTTTAGTAGGGGAGTGGGTTATGCTATCTACAATAAAAGTGGGCAACTGTGAAGTGTACTTTTCGGCTATTAAAATAGGGTCGTCTTTTTTTCCACTTATTACAAAATCTATGGTATAACTATTACCAGTAAATAAACCAAAAACCACAAAAGCTATAGAAGAAATAAAAATAACGAGCCAAAACCTACTTAATACCATAAAAATTTGTTTTTTGGTAAATATAATTTAATGTAGCATATTATGTATATTTTTTAAGTCTGGTTAATAAAATATTGTAAGTTCAATTGATAAGTGCAACAGGCATAAATCCTATGGGAACAAAGTTGAGCGTAGCGAAACGAAGTTCCCATAGGATTTATGCTGACAAT
>RDYW01000046.1 GCA_004293485.1 Sphingobacteriales bacterium
AAATAACAGACCTGTAAGAAAATTTGGTTATCTAACTCCTAATGAAGTATTTTTACAGCTTAAGGTAAGTGTTGCACTTATCAGTTGAACACAGCAAATTATAAAATTCGTTTTTGAGTTTTATCGGACAATAATGAAAACTATACAATAAACCAACCAATAAAACAAAAATTTTAAACTAATAATATTAAACTAAAATTTACTTTAACCCTAAACAAAGGTGGTTAAGTATATGTAAATGCCTGTTAGTTTATTTTTAAATAAATTTATTATCTTGAAAATAAGATACTTAATAAATATAAGATATAAAAATCATTATAAAGTAATTTTTTATTTGTAGTTGTTATTTATAGTTGTAAATTTGATGTGTAACATATTTGTTACATTTTAAAAACCGATTTATTAACTAAACAATTTAACAGGTTATGACAAGCACAATTAACTTAAAATCGAGTACGATTAAGTGTATGCTGTTGTTACTTATGCTTATAGGAATTTTTAAAATTTCTGAAGCACAGGTTCCATACACTTTTGCGAGCCAAAGTGGCAGCTACGTACCATTATCAGGCGGTACTGTAGCACCACTATCGGCGGCCTTTATTTCTCAGAAAACATTGCTCGACGAATCGTTTAGCAATAATGTAGGAATAGGGTTTACGTTTCAGTACGATGGTAAAAACTACACTACCATTAGTTTAAACTCTAACGGTTTTGCTGCCTTAGGTGGCGCATTTTTGGCAAGCACCACAGATGACCCAAACTACGGCACTAACGAATTACGATCGGGCAGTGGAGAAAAAGGTATTTTAAGACCAATATTGGCTCCTTTTTGGGATAATTTAGTTTTAAGCAACGCAAACGATATAAGCTACAAAATGGATGGAGTAGCACCAAGTAGAACGTTTACTGTTCAATGGCAAAATATGATTTGGGATAGCGGCTCGCCAGCAATATCGTTCCAACTAAAGCTGTACGAAACTAGCAACAGAATTGAGTTTTTGTATCAACCACAAGCTGGTGCTGGTGGAAGCAACCGTTCGGCCTCTATTGGGCTTACGGCCGATAATTTCCAAAAAAAATTATTAGAAGTCGACTCTTTAAGTTTTCTTTCCGTTTATTCGGGTTTAGGTAATGGTATTTCTAGTTCAAAAATAGAAGCCGATACTATTAAAACAAAACCATCAAGTAACAATGTATTTCGTTTTACACCAATTAGTTGCATACCACCATCGGGTATCCAATTAACTAGTTTTGGGAACAATACTGCAACCATAACTTGGACGGCATTACAAGGAGCAACACAGTACGAATATGCTATAAGCAATATTGATGTACAGCCTGTAAGTGGTACAAAAGGTAATGTTACAACAGCAAGCTTTACTGGCTTGGTAGATAATACCGAATATTACTTTTATATAAAAAGCGTTTGTGGTACGCATTGGAGGAAATATGTTTTTAAAACCTCGGTTACAGCCTCACTTCCTTACGAAGAAAGTTTTGAAAACACCACCGACCAATCGTTACCTTTTAATATGGTTTGGCAAAACAACAGCAACTCGTTTGCCGATGCCTATTGGCAAACTACTGATTTACTTCCTGCAGCTACAGGTGCAAAAGTTGTATTTAATGGCTCGCCTTTTGTAAACGCCAAAACTTGGTTATTTACCCCAACATTTAACTTAGTAAATGGGCAAGAGTATCTTTTGTCATTTAAAGTGGCTACTACAGGTGGTACTAGTGGCTTAGAGGTAAAATATGGAAAACTGGGAGGCGAGCAGTCAATGATAAATATGCTTTATGATGATGCGATGATAAGTAACACCGCCTTTACTACTAAAGAAATTAAGTTTAAGCCAACAAGTACCGGAGAATATATTATTGGTTTGGGTTATAAATCGGCTAAAAGCTCCGAATTACTATCTATTGACGATATAACCTTTAACACAACTGGCGATATAGTATTAGATGTAAACAACGATAAGTTTAAGGCTAAACTTGTAAGTAATCGTTTGGTAAAATTAGAATGGGAAAACATAACATCAATAAACCCCGAAAAGTTTATTATAGAACGTAGCGGAGAGGATAATATTTTTAAACCTATTGGAGAAATGTGGAGCAGGTCTGGCTCTGCAAATGCCGAAAAATTCGAATATTTCGACAGAAACCCTTTAGATGGAGCTAATTTGTACAGAATAAGATCGGAGGATATGAATGGTGTAAGTAAGACATCTAAAATTCAGGTAGTGTACACCAAAGATTATTTGATAACTTCCTTATACCCTAACCCATCATCTAAAGAAGTATTCTTAAAAACCAGCAACACAGCAGGATTATCTATCAAAGTGTACAGTTTAAGTGGTGCCAATATTCCCATTACGTTTAGCATCTTGGGAAAAACAGAAATTAAGATAGTACCCTCAACACCTCTTATAGCTGGTGTTTACATGGTATCAGTTATATCTGCCACCGAAACTAGGGTATTAAAATGGTTAGTTAACTAATTAAAATATTTATCAGCTAAAACTAAAGATATGATTATGAAAATTTTTAAAAAGCTATGTATAAGTACCTTGCTTAGCCTAGCACAAATACCATTAATGGGGCTTATGGTATCAACGGCTTTTGCCGAAAATAACCAAGTAACTATTTCATGCGTAAATACTACCATGTATGAAAGCTGGCTTACACCAAATACTGTTATTGTAAGACGTACCGGTGGCTTAGGTGCAATTACCATACCCCTTACACTAACGGGCACAGCCACAACAGGGCTCGATTATATTTCTTCAGTAGGCTCAAGCATTACAATACCCATGGGTAGCCGAGAAGTGTGGATACAAATAATGCCTTTAAGCGATGCTATTACCGAAGGTGATGAAACGGTTACTATTACATTAGGTACTGGTACAGGTTTTAATGTAACGCAAAACCAAGTACAACTTACGATTGTAGATAAAACGGTTATGAGCGACCAAGAAGCTGCCCGTTTTTTAATTCAAGCAGGCTTTGGGGCCGACCCAGATGAAATGGCAGATGTAAAAGCACTTGGGTTTAGTGGTTGGATAGATGCACAAATAGCAAGACCTAAAGGATATTTACAGCCTCATATATTAAAAATGATTAGTGAGAGTAAGCCAATATATTTTACTGCAACAAAGATAGCTTTATGGACTCAAGTAATGCGTCGCCGTTACCCCCAAGCAGGCGTTTCGATTGAAACAGATATTTTACGACAAAGAATTGCCTATTCATTGTTACAAATTTTTGTAATATCACAAAATGTGGATGCGCTTGAGCTAAATTCTGAAGGTGTGAGTAACTACTACGATAAGTTAATGGATGGTGCATTTGGTAATTTTAGGCAATTACTTTACGATATTACCATACATCCTGTTATGGGAAATTATTTAAGTTCGGTAGGTAACAAAAAAGGAGATCCAGAAACTGGATCATTCCCCGATGAAAACTTTGCCCGCGAAATTATGCAATTGTTTACCATTGGCCTTTGGGAATTAAACAACGATGGCACTAGAAAATTACTTAACGGCCAACCTATCCCAAGTTATACCCAGGTAGATATACCTCAATTTGCAAAAGTGTTTACTGGCTTAACCTATTTTGGCCCCGATAATGGCGAAGAGTACAAGTTTAATATGGATGCTGAAGAACGATATCATGATACAAGCAGTAAGAAACTCTTAAATGGATACACTGTACCTGCAGGAGGTACAACTTTGGGTGATATTAATTTAGCTTTAGATAACTTATTTAACCACCCCAATGTAGGGCCATTTATTTCCAGATTACTTATCCAAAGGTTAGTAAAATCAAATCCTACACCTGCTTATATTGATAGGGTGGCCACGAAGTTTAACAACAACGGACAAGGGGTACGTGGCGATATGGGAGCTGTAGTTAAAGCAATATTATTGGATGATGAGGCTAGAAATTTAGAAAAAGCACAAGGCCCCGCAGATGGTAAAATGCGTGAACCCTACCTTACTTTAATGAATATGGCTAAAACATTTAATGCTCAATCGCCAAGTGGCGATTATGAGGCTGCTACTTACATGTACGAGTTTTACTTACAAGAACCCTTTGAAGCACCAAGCGTTTTTAATTTTTATAAACCAAGTGATAGACCAGCTGGTGAAATTACAACAATGAATTTAGTAGCTCCAGAATTTAAAATATTAACCGCTGTAACTGCCCTAGAAGCACAAAACAACTTGCTTAACTCAGTAGATAACGAGATATCTAGGTGGGGAGCACCAGAGGGTTCGAAGATGAAACTAGATTTTTCGCAAGAAATACCATTGGCCAGTAACCCTGATGCTTTAATACGCCAATTAAGTACTCGTATGGTAGGTGCGCCCTTACAACCAAAAACTTTTCAAATTATTAGAGAAGCAGTTTTAAAAATTACCACCTCAGAAAATAACTGGGAACTTAACCGAGTAAAAATGGCTGCTTATTTAATAGGAGCTAGTTCAGAATTTAACATTTTAAAATAAAAAATTATGGCCTCAAATAATATTAACCGTCGTCAGTTTATGGGTCAGGCAAGCTGTGCTGCCGTAGGCTCAACCTCATTAATGAGTGTATTAACCAATTTAATGTTTACTAACGCTGCAGTTGCACAAAATGCATCATCGTTTAACGACTATAAAGCACTCGTATGTTTCTTTTTACCAGGCGGTAACGACTCTTATAATATGCTTGTACCTACCGGTGATGCTTACAACGAATATGCAACCGTTAGGCAAGATTTAGCTTTGCCTCAGGCATCCTTATTGCCCATTAACCCGATTAATAATGTAGGTAAAAGTTTGGGTTTACACCCTGGTGCAAGTGGCTTAAAAGAACTATTTGACGATGGAAAACTTAGTTTTATATCCAATATAGGAAGTTTGGTTCGCCCCACTACATTATCAGACTATCAAAATGGTAATTCGCTCCCTTACGGTTTATACTCCCATTCCGATCAGCAAGAACAATGGCAAACCTCCATCCCTAACTCTCGTAGTGGTATTGGGTGGGCTGGTAGGCTGGCCGACCAACTAGTAATGGCCAATAAAAACTCTCCAGTATCAATGAACATTTCTATTTCGGGAAATAACGTTTTTCAGGTTGGAAATAGTGTGGTACCATACACCGTAAACTCAAATGGCGCTGTAGCACTTAATGGCTACGATGGTAATGATGGATTTAACCCCATACGAAAAAAAGCCATCGACAGTATGTTAGCGCAAGAGTATGCCAACGTAATGGATAGAACTTATTCGAGAATGAAACGTAACTCACTTGATGCCTATTCGATATTTTCGCAAGCTACCAGCTCACCTTTACCAGCCGACCAACTAGGAAACGGCGAACTGGGTAACTCGCTACGCCAAATAGCTAAAGTAATAGCTGGTAGAAACGTGTTAGGCGTAAAACGTCAAATATTTTACGTACAATGGGGAGGTTGGGATTTCCATGATGGCGTTATTGATAACATGGCAGTAATGATACCCATTATAAGTAATGCTATGAAAGCTTTTTACGATTTATTAAAAGCCATGGGCGTAGAAAACAATGTAACCACTTTCTCGGCATCTGAGTTTGGCCGTAGTATAACCTCTAATGCCAAAGGATCCGACCATGCATGGGGAGGACACCAGTTTGTAATGGGTGGTGCCGTAAACGGAAAGCGTGTATTTGGCAGTTACCCTGATATATATAAAGGAAACCCTTTAGATTCGGGAGATGGAAGAGGCTTAATGATACCCACCATTTCGGTAGATGAGCACTCGGCCGAACTAGCCTTATGGATGGGTGCATCAAAATCAGATTTGCCCTTAATATTACCCAACATTGGTAACTTTTATAATACCACCAGCACATCTAACCCATTAGGGTTTATGTTGTAAATAAAATAACTAAATAATTTTTTAGTTTATATTTTTAAAAAATACTAAACGCTTGTAAAATAGCGTTTAGTATTTTTTTTATCTGCTGGTTTTGATAGCTAAATGCAACATAGTTAAATTATTGATTTTACATAAAATAGTTGGCTTTGGGTATTTAAAAACGTTAATCTATGTTTTACTATTCCTCGTAACCAAAACTTTTTAAATAATTGCTTTTGTGACGCCAATCGGGCAGTACCTTTACAAACATTTCTAAAAATACCTTTTTTTGCAAAAATTCTTCCATATCATGCCTCGCATACATGCCTACTTTTTTTAACATAGCACCGCCTGCACCTATCAAAATATTTTTTTGAGATTCGCGTTCTACCACAATTTCGGCACTAATTTTTATAATTTCGGTAGATTCTTTAAACGAAGTTATAAGCACTTCGGAACTGTAAGGAATTTCTTTTTTATAAAACTTAAAAATTTTCTCGCGTATCATTTCTGAAACAAAAAAGCGTTCGGACCGGTTAGTTAGCTCGTCTTTTTCGTAATAAGGTGGGTGTATGGGTAAGTTTTGAGTAATAAAGTTTTTAACGGTTTCAATGTTGTAGGTGTGCAAAGCGGCAATGCCTACTATGCCATGTGGGTTTATTTTATGTTTCCAATAAGTAATTTTTTCGTTGATTTTTTCGTTGGTAGATTGGTCTATTTTATTGATAACTACCAATAGTTTAGCTTCCGATTTTTTAAGTTTTTCTATCACATCTTCTTCTTCTTGCAGTTCGTTAATATCGGTTACAAAAATCAAAATATCGGCATCAATAAGCGATTCGTCTACCGAATGCATCATGTTTTCTTGTAATCGGTAGGCGGGTTTTATTACACCAGGTGTATCCGAAAACACAATTTGGTACTCGGGTTGGTTTACAATACCTATAATGCGGTGGCGTGTAGTTTGGGCTTTAGGGGTTATTATAGCCATTTTTTCGCCCACTAGGGCATTCATAAGGGTTGATTTTCCGGCATTTGGTTTGCCAATAATACTTACAAAACCAGCTTTGTGTTCCATTTAAATTTTTTTTAAAAAATATTTGATTACAAAGAAACGAATTATATCTTTGCAGTCCAATTTAAGGAAACAATTTAAATTTGTTGAGTTAAATTTTGAAACAAAAATATAGTGCGGGGTGGAGCAGTTGGTAGCTCGTCGGGCTCATAACCCGAAGGTCATCAGTTCGAGTCTGGTCCCCGCTACCTACGAAAGTTGAAACGACACTTTCTAATTTAACAAAATGGCCCGTTCGTCTAGGGGTTAGGACGTTAGATTTTCATTCTAGAAACAGGGGTTCGATTCCCCTACGGGCTACTAAAAAACCTTGCAACATCAATTGCAAGGTTTTTTTATTTATAGCCAACATGCTGCATTTTAGTTACTTAATTTGCTAATTATACTATTTTTTTGGATGATATTGTTAGTTTAATTACCTTATTTAGGTGCGTTAACGATTGCAACGGCATCCTTTTACTCTTTTAGCTGTTTGCCTACAGTGGTGGGCGGAGATTAAGGAATAGGCAAACAGCTAAAGGAGTAAAAGATATAGTGTAAAGCGTGTTAAAACGCCCAAGATATGGTTTGAATTATTGGTAAACTGTGTGCCTGATATTTTAAAATGATGTGGAGGGCTTTAAATTACTCTAAAAACTATGGATTTAAAAACCTATCTTTGCGCAAAAAAATTTAGCACAAAAAGATAATTAAAATATTATCAATCAATAACATGAAAAAAATTGTAGATTACAGAAAACTATTAGGTGTAGATAAATCGACCGAATTAAAAGAGTTAAAAACGATATACCGCAATTTGATGAAAGATTGGCACCCTGATAAGTTTCAAGAAAGTGCCGAAAGCCAATTGCATGCCGAAGAAAAAAGTAAATCTATTATTGAAGCGTATCATTTTTTAGTAAGCATAGCCCCCGAAACGCTAGAAGCCACCAAAGCCGAGTTTATGGTTACTACTACAACTTATAATATTGCCGATTATGAATATAAAAGCCAAATACTAAAAGTTACTTTTTTAGATGGAAATGTGTATGAGTTTTTTGATGTGCCTAAAAATATATATGTAAAACTAGTAAATGCCGAATCGCCTGCCCGCTATGCCCGTAGGCATATTTATAATTCTTTTGTTTACAGAAGTGTAAACAAATTAGCTACAGCCTAAGTTGCTTAATGGATTATCAAGTATTAGCATTACCTAATGGTATTCGCTTATTGTTTAAGCCGGCACAATCGGCCATTTCGCATGCTTGCCTATTGGTAAATGCGGGTTCGCGAGATGAAGATGCCGAGCAACCTGGTATGGCACACTTTATAGAACATTTATTGTTTAAAGGAACTGTAAAACGCAATACCAACCAAATTTTAAATAGGCTTGAAGTAGTTGGTGCCGATTTAAACGCTTATACCACCAAAGAATATACTTGCTTACATGCTTCGTTTTTAAACCAACATACCGAACGTTCGGTAGAACTGTTACACGATATTACTTTTTTTTCGACCTTTGATAAGGAGGAAATAGAAAAAGAAAAAGGGGTTATTATAGATGAAATTGCCAGTTACGAAGACCAGCCTGAGGAAGCCATTAATGATGATTTTGAGGCTTTAATTTTTGCAGGCCACCCTTTAGCCAATAATGTTTTGGGCACAAGGCAAAGTGTGGCAGCATTTACCCGTAACCATATTACCGATTTTATTAAAGCCTATTATAATACTCACGAAATTATATTTGCTATTACGGGAAATTACACATTTAAGTATCTTAGTAAAATTTTTGAAAAATATTTTGCCCCCATACCCGAAAACAAAAGTTTAAAAAAAAGGGCACCATTTGTACCAAACAAGCCACAAAAAACAATTTTAAAAAAACCTATAAACCAAGTGCATTGCCTATTAGGCAACACAGCATATAGCTACCACGATGATAAAAAAATTGGCCTCTTGTTGTTAAATAATTTGCTAGGTGGCAACGGTATGAGTAGCCGCCTAAACCTAGAAATTCGCGAAAAACATGGCATTGCTTACACCATCGAATCTAACTTTAGCCCCCTAAGCGATACAGGCTTGTTTAGCATTTATTTTGGTACCGATGTGGATAAAGCCGATAAAGCCTTGCACCTTACCCATAAAGAATTAAAAAAATTAAGAGAAACCCGGTTAGGAAACTTACAATTAAAACAAGCCAAACAGAAATTTATTGGCCAAATTGCTCTTGGCGAAGAAAACCGACTGGGCGTATTACTTTCGATGGCCAAAAGTTTACTTGATTTTAACCGTATTGATTCGCTAGCACAGGTTTTTGATAAAATTGAGAAAGTAAGTTCCAACGAAATTTTAGCTATTGCTAACGAAATTTTTAGCGAAAAAAGATTGAGTGTTTTACTATATAAACCCTAGGTTTAACGTTTTATTTGCTTAATTTTATTTGACCATAACGTTTTAGAAATATCTTTTTGGCGGTAGTTTACTGATGTTTTAATTTTTTTACGTTGAATAGTTTTTACAATTTTTTATTCGAATAAGCCTAGCAAGTGTGGTAAAAAATTAGCGTTTCATGGCTTTATCTATTTCGCGTTTTACATCACGGTCTTTTAACGTTTCGCGTTTATCATACATTTTTTTACCCTGTGCAAGGGCAATATCTATTTTGGCAAAGCCTCTTTCGTTTATAAAAATACGCAACGGCACTATGGTTAAGCCTTTATCTTCGCCTTTAAGTAATAATTTTTTAAGTTCTTTTTTATTTAATAGCAGCTTACGGTCTCGTTTGGCAGCGTGGTTATAAAACGAGCCATGCGAATATTCGGATATATCCATATTGCGTACATACAGTTCGCCATTAATAAAGCTACAAAACGCGTCGCCTATGTTGGCTTTGCCTTGCCGTATTGATTTTATTTCGGTACCCAATAATTTTAACCCTGCGGTATAAGTATCTAAAATTTGGTACTCGAAAGTTGCTTTTTTATTTCGGATATTGATCTTTGTTTCCATTTTTAAAGTTACGGTTATGGGTAAATGAAAACTTAATTAGCCAACCAAGCGGCTGGATTTTGGTCGGCCATGCCTTTCCAAAGTTGAAAATCTAAATCGGCCGAGCCTTCGGTACTGGCAACGGTGCCAAGGGTTTGTTTGGTATTAACTTTTTGCCCTACACCCACACTTACAGTAGCTAAGTTTTTATAAACGGTAAAAAACTCGCCATGGCGAATAATAATAATATTGCTGCCCGAAATTTCTAAAATTTTAGATACAGTACCATCAAAAACAGATCGGGCTGATGCACCTTGATTGGTGCGTATGGTCCAACCTTTGCTATCTTTAGTAACGCCACCTATTTTTTGTGTACCATATTTTTCGGTAACAACGCCATTAGCTACTGGCCATGGTAGCCTGCCTCGGTTGCTAACAAAATCGGCTGATAACTTGGCTGATTCAGGGGTTGAAGCAAGAATAGATGTATTTTTGTTTTTGGAAACAGGTGTTTCTTTGCCTTCGGCTTTTGCTTTTGATGCTGCAGCTCGGGCTTCGTCTTCGGCTTTGCGGCGGGCAATGGCAATTTCTTTTTCGATGGCTTGCCTTATGGCTCTATCTAGTTTTTGGGCATCGCGTTGTTTTTGAGCTAAATCTTTTTTAAGTTTTTTTTCTTGCGATGTAAGCGTTTGTACTACTTTTTCTTGGTTGTTTTTTTCGGTACCTAACGTTTTTTTCTCTCGTACTTGGTCGTTAAGCAAGTTATCTTTTTGGCGTTTATTTTGGTTAAGTTCTTTAATTTTAATTTTTACTTTAGTTTGGGTGGTTTCAATGTACCCTGCTTGTTTCATACGGTATTGGCCAAACTGGTTTAAATATTTCATCCGCATATAGGCTTGGTTAAAGTTATCAGCGGCAAATACATACATAAGTTTGCTGTAAGCACTTTGGTTTTTTTGGGCAAATAAAATCATGGCCGAATAATCTTTTTTTAACTGACCCAATTGTGTGTTAAGGTTGCGTACATTATTTACACTTTCGTTAATTTCGCCACTTAAAAGCCGCACTTCGGAGTTAATGGTGCTAATTTTTTCTTCACGAAGGCGTATTTGAGTACGCAAATCGTTTAGTTGTTTAAGTGTAACACGTTTATCGGTGGATGTTTGCTTTAACGTATTGTTTATCATTTCAATATCTTTATTAAGTTGTGCTTTTTTACGCTCAAGGTCGGCCCGTGTTTGAGCCAATACTTGGCTATTTAAACTTAAAAAAAAGATAGAAATAATAAAAAGATGGTAAATATTCATTTGAAGTGCAAGGTATAAATTTTTTTACTCTATTGCAGTAAACCTTTTTGGTATAACAAAAGGATATTCTAATAATTTATCAATTTGAGGGGTGCTATACAACATATCTATACCTATATTTTTTTTATTAACCTTTGAGTTAAAAATAAGCTGTGTAGGTATGTTTTGGTTGTTAGATGGTATAAAATTAGCATAGTTTATTTGTAATTGCTGCCCTGTAGTATTGCTATTTAAAACGGATTTTACCGTTTTAAAAACCGAATTAACGTATGCCAAGTAGCCTAAACCCGAAATAAGCCCTTTTATGGTATAACCCGTACTATCGGCAGTAATTACGTTTTCTTTATTGTAATAAAAAGGCAATGTATTGCCAGTAAGCATGGCTTCGAGAGCTAAAAAATCAATTTTAGGGTTAGTAAATTTATGCAAATAGCTAAACGGTTTTATAAAATACTGTGCTTGTAGCCTATTCAAAAATTTAATGCTATCGGGTGTAATTAATACTCTCCCAGCTTCTATACCAAAATAAGAGGCCGAAATCCAAATCGTATCGTTTTTTTTGATGCGTATGTTTACATTAATATTGTAGGTACTGCTATCAATTTTTATTTCGGTTTTCGCTTTAGTGCTAAAGGTATTAAATGTAATATCGGCCTGTGTAAATTGTTGCATGAGCAGGTTTTCTTGTGTTTTTTTGGTAGGTTTCGATATAGCGATACTACTTTTTTGGGTTTTACAAGCCATTGCTGTACATAACAAAAAGCCGAATAAAACTTTAATCAAAATACTTTTTTTCATTAATTTTCTTTTTTAATATATCGCTTTTGTTACCATATTCAACAGCTTTTTTCCAGTTGATAACCGCTTCGTTTACTTTGCCTTGCTTAAATAAAATATCGCCATAATGTGCATACTGTTCGGGGTTATGGTTAGCTAAATTTAACATCGCTTTTTCCATCCACATTTTTGCCTCGTCGTAACGCTTTAACTTAAACAATACCCAAGCGTAAGTATCCTGAAACGATGGGTTATTGGTTTCTATTTCGTTTGCTCGTTTGGCCATTTTTTCGGCTTCGTCCAAGTTTTGATTTCTTAACGATAAATAATACGCATAATTGTTAAGTGTGTAAGCATTATCGGGCAATAATGCCAATGATTGGGTGTAAGCCTGCGCCGATTCTTTGTATTGTTTTGTCTCTTGATACACATCGCCCAGGCTGCTATATATTTGCGATTTTAGATTGGGGGTGTCGCTAGATTCGAGTTCTAAAGCTTGTTTTAAATTTTCTATAGCTTTTTGCGATTGTTTTAATTGCCCAAAACTAAACCCTAAATAATAAAATAAAGCCGCTTGGTTAGGAAAAAATTCTATGGCAGCTTGTGCTGTTGAAATGGCTCCTTGATAGTTATTTAAAGCCATTTTTATTTGTGTCAGTTGGTCCCAAATAGCGAATACGTTGCCATTTAAATCCAACGCTTTTTGATATATAATTTCGGCTTCACTAAGTTGATTATCTTGGTATAAAACATCGCCATAAAGGGAAAAAGATTTTGGGTCGTTGGGGTGTGTATTGGTTACCAATAGGGCTAATTGAGTGGCTTTTTTAATAGCTTCTTTATCCGGAAATTGGTTAAAATAACTTATTACAATGGCAACTTTTTGGTCGATAGACATTTCGTTTTGGCCAAATGCTTTAACAATTTGTTCAAAAGCAGCCTCTTCGTTTTTGTCGGAAGTATAAATACTTGCAAGTAGCAGCCTAACTTCGTAATTAAATTCATCTTTTAGGATAGCATTTTGTAAAACTTGTATGGCTTTAAGGTGCATATCGTTACTAAAATATAATTGTGCAAGTAGCAAATAATATTTAATATGTTGGGGGTCTTTACTTATCAGGTTTTCTATATCCTTTGCGGCTTTTTGTATTTCTCCAGTTTTTAAATACACCTTTTGCTTTGCAGCTAATAAATCATCGTTTATACCTTCTACAGCTTCTATTTCGTTATAAATAGCTAATGCTTCGGTATTTTTGTTTATCATAAAAAGTGCATTTGCTTTATCAAATTTATAAGCCGCTTTTTGCGGATTTAGGTTTATCAACTCACTTAAAGCATATACCAATAAGGGGTAATTTTTTTGTTGTTGATAAATATTGGCATTAAGCAACCAGTACCAGGTATTATTGGGGTTTACGGTAACGGTACGTTCGGCATATTCTTGTGCTACATCTAATTGATTGTTGCTTAATGCCAGTTGTGCTAGTTCAAACATGGTGGCATGGTTGCTAGCATCAATGGTTAATAAACGTTCAAAGTAATCTTTAGCTAGCAAGTAATGTGCGCTAGTTTTTTCACGCAAGCCATTTAAAAAAAGTTCTTTAACCAAGCTGCTATCTTGTGGGCTTAATACCTTACCGGTTACTATAATTAAGTCGTTTTTTTTGGTTTTTTGGGCGTAAGTAGTTAAGCTGATTGTTAAAAAACAAAGGAATAGGGTTAAGTGTTTTTTCATTTTAATTTACGCCAAATTACTTTTATATTTTGCTAAACCTTGGTTAATATTATTTTTTATAAACGGTAAAATTGCTTTTGCCAATAAAAAAACTTCGGTACTTAAATACACTGGTTGATTATCTAATTTTTCAAAATTTTTCTCCCCATTTGCAATTGCATCTTGAATTAAAATAGGATTTTTTCTAGTATTAAACCCACCTTTAATTTTGTTATTAACAAACGCTTTAAAAGAAACATATTTTTCTATCTCGGTTTCTAAAGGTTTTGCTTCATTGAAATGATAAAATAGCCAAAGCTCGAAACAAGAGTTGCTTTGCGACACATTCCAATTAGCATGTTGCAAACAATTTGTACGTAAATCTTCGATTTTATTCCCTTTGTTCCAATGGTCGGTATCAATAACAAACCATACCTCGTCACCAAAATCTTCTCTAAAACTTAACTCTGGCTTCTCAAACTCATTTCCAAATAGTTTTAATAGTGCGTCTTGGTGTAATTTCTTAGGGTCGGATTGTGTGTTCGTGTTGCCAATAGTTACAATATCTATATTTGATGAAAATCCTTTAAAATAATTGAAATAATTTACCTCGGTATCGCCTTCGCAAAAAATGTATATTTTTTTAGCGTCTTTAGATGGCTCATCCCTTTCGTATATTTTATTTCTAGTTAGCATCAGCGTATTTGTGCCAATTTAAGTCTTCTCTAAATTAGATAAAAACGGAATACCGCCATACCTACCATTCAAATATCCGTTTTCAATATCAATGGTATTGTGCACTTTATAATCGCTTAGCGAAAACAATTTGGTAGCCCCATCAAAATCTTTTTGTGTAAACCATATTTCGTCGGTACGTAAAATATCTTGGTCCAGCAGGTTAGATTCGTGAGTAGTAAAAATTAATTGCCCTTTTGCTTGCTCATCCAACGAAAATTTTGATATAATTTTTTTGATGGTTAGCGGGTGAATGCTACGCTCAATTTCATCAATTAAAAAAACTTTTTGTTGGTTAATTAAACTTTCTATGGCTGGTATATAATCTAATAATCGTCTTGTTCCGTCCGATTCTTCGGGTAAAGTAAACTCTATGGGATTGTTTTCATCATCGGTATGTTCGGTAAATAATTTTTTAGTTATTATTTTGTCGTCTTCGTTAATATAAAAGAATTCTTCCTTCTCGTCTATTTTTAACTTTTTAACATAAAAAGGCTCATAATTATCCATTTTAAGATACTTGCAAGTTTTTTTTAATTCATTATAATCTGATAGCTCTAAAATATCTTCGGCACTTTTCTTATCAACGCCTAATTTGGTAATACCTGTATTAAAACTACTAATTAAATCATTTGCAAACTCTACGGTAGTTTTATTTAAGTCTAAAATATGAACCAAATCATCAGTTTTAGTTTCGGGATAAATGATAGTTAATGTATCTTCAAACCAATCAAAAGCATTTTTTACATCCATAAACTCATTTTCATATTTTTTATTCAAAAACGTAAATAATAACTGATTTTTTTCTAAAATTTTCTTTTCCAATATCGAAACAAACAATCTACTAGAGGGATCATCGTAATATTTATCAAAAAACTTAATACTTTGAGTCTCGTTTTCAATTTTTCGTTCAAAAATTAAAACATCTTTATTTTTTTTGCTCTCGGCTAAATATTCGTAAATAACTTGATTGTTGTTTATGGCTATGGCGTAATAATAGTTTTTCGAATTACTGTAAAACTCTATTCCCATTTCTATGGGGAGGTTTTTATTAACAGATGATAGTTTAAATCTATTGTTTTCAATCCCCGTTTCGATAACTCCAACCTGTATGATGGATTGTAACAACCCAACCGATTTTATCAAATTAGATTTTCCAGAACCGTTAGCCCCATATATGGCGCTTAACCGTAAAACATCTATGCCACCTAAATTTATTTTATGGTGCGGTAAACGTGTAGTTTTGTTTGGAAACAAATTAAACTCGGTTTGTTCTTTAAAAGAAAATAAATTTTTAACTATAAACTTTAGTAACATAACGTGAAATTTTAACGCAATTTATACTTTATTTATTTAAAAATGTTTATAATAAATGTTGTTTTTTATTGATAGTTGAAGTTTTCACGCTTGATGAGGATTTTGATTTAAAAAATCTTCATTATTAATTCCTCCCTGTATGGCCATATCCGCCTGCGCCTCTATCGGTATCGCCTAGGGTTTCGCTCAATTGCCATTCTACTTTTTCGTGTTTGGCAATTACCATTTGTGCAATACGGTCGCCAGGGTTTACCTCAAAATCATCAACAGACAAATTAATTAATAGCACTTTAATTTCGCCACGGTAATCGGCATCAATAGTGCCGGGCGAGTTTACAATAGATATGCCATGTTTATACGCCAAGCCACTGCGGGGGCGTATTTGCGCTTCGTAACCCACAGGTAATTCGATAAAAAGGCCTGTGGCAATTAGTTTACGTTCTAAGGTTTTTAGTACAATAGGCTCGGGTATATGGGCTTGTAAATCCATCCCTGCCGATGCAATGGTTTGATATCCCGGTAACGGAAACCCCGATTGATTGATAATTTTTATAATCATTACGATACGATTTTTTTAAGGTTGTTTTTTTCGAGATATAAAGTAACTAAAATAAAGCCAAAAAACAGGCTGTTGCCCACCATTAAGTTTCGTTTAAATACCATAAACGATAAAATTACCAATACTACCGATACGCATAAATAAGCCATATTTTTTTTGATATGATAAGGAATGGGATAATGTTTTTGACCTAATATATACGACAGTGTCATCATACTACCATAAGCCAATAGTGAAATATAGGCCGATGCCACAAAACCAAACTGGGGTATAAAAACAATGTTTAACACAATGGTTAAGATAGCACCTACGCCTGATATATAAAGGCCGTACTTTGTTTGGTCGGATAGTTTATACCACACCGATAAGTTCATGTAAATACCTAAACTTACATAGCCTAATAGCAAAACAGGCACCACTTTTAATCCCGACCAATACAGGCTTTGCTGAACCGCATCTTTTGCTTTAATAAAGTTTTTAAGTATTTCGATATTGGCTACCAAGCCTACAAAAATAAGGGAGATGGCTATAATAAAGTAATCCATAATGAGGGCGTAGGTATGGCCCGAGTTTTTTTCTTTGGCGTGGTTAAAAAAGAAAGGTTCGGCACCTAGCCTAAATGCTTGTATAAAAATACTTAGGAAAATAGCCAGCTTACAGCAAGCCCCGTAAATACCTGCTTGTATGTGGCTTATGCTTGGCGGGAGTAAATGGGTAAGAAAAATTTTATCGCTATTTTCGTTAATTATAAACGATAAATTGGCTACCAGCACTGGCCAACTGTAATTAAACATGTTTATTAATAACGTTTTATTGAGCTTAAAATTCAATAATAATAATTGAGGTAAAAGCAATATTAAAGTTAAAATACTGGCTATAAGGTTGGCTATAAAAACGTAGCCTATCCACTGTGGGCGGTACCAAGTAGTTAAAAAATTGGCAAACCACAAATGGTGTTTTATAATAAACGGAATGCCGAAAATAAACAACAAGTTAAGCCCTACAAAAACCAGTATGTTAATGGTTTTTAATAACGAATATAGGCCAGGCTTGCCATCGGCCCGTAGTTTGGCAAAGGGCACTACACTTAAAGCATCACTCACCAAAATAAAAATAAATAGGCTTATAAAAGTTTCGTAATCGGATAGCGATGTGCTGCGCCCTTGTTGTAGCCAAGCGGCAATGGGGTTTAAAAATGATAAACTCAACACCAAAAAAACCAAGCTCATACACGCAATTACCATAAAGGTATTGCTATAAATAGTTTCTTTTTTATACTCGTTTTTATTTAGGTACCTAAAAAAAGTGGTTTCCATACCAAACGATAGCAGGGCGTTTATTATAGATGCAAAGCTGTACAGTTCGGTAAAAATACCATACACGCTGGCTGGGTAAACCCTTACATATATGGGTGTTAAAAAAAAATTAAGCACTCTTGATGCTATGGTACTTAGGCCATAAATAATGGTTTGCCCTGCAAATTTTTTTATAACACTCAATGTATTGCTTTTTTAAGTATATTAAAATTTTGGTGCATTTTAATTTCAATGGCTTCAATAGCTATGTTTTGTACCAAGGCTTCATCGGGCCCTTGTTTACACCAGTTTAAAAATTCTTGCATGTATATATCCTCGGCTTCGGCTTCAATATATACGCTACCATCTGTTTGGTTTTTTACAAATCCTTTTACACCAAGTTGGTCGGCAACGGCTTTGGTGCTTAACCTAAATGATACACCTTGTACACGGCCAGTAATGGTAATTTTATATGCTATCATATTTTATTAAATTAGTTTTACCACTTCGGATTGTGGTGTTATGCTACCATTACTAAAGTTGGTAATTAAATTTAAACCTGGTTTTTTACCCACGGTTATGCTACCTAAATTATCATCAAACCCCAAAAACTGCGCCCCGTTTAAAGTTGCCCATTGTAATACTTGGGCAAAAGTAAGGTTTGTAAAATGCTTTAGCAAGGTGCGCATTTCGGTTAGCATACAAAGGGTATGGTTTGATGCCAAGCTATCGGTGCCTAGGGTAAGGTTAAAATTATTATCTAAAAACTGAGGTATTGGGGGCAATTGGTTTTCGATGTATAGATTTGCATTGGGGCAAAAACACCAGTAAATTTCATCGGATATTTTATTGGCTAATGCAATATCGGCAATATTAGTAAAAGTATTGTGTACCAATAATTTTTTTTGCTGGGTGGGTAAAAGCGGTAAAATTGTTGCAAGCGACGTTTTGTTTTGAGGTTCGAAACTATCAATATTTATCCCCAAATAATGATACAAATCTAAAAAACTGCCTGTTTTGTTTTGGTACAAAAGGTTTTCTTGCGGGCTTTCTTGGTTGTGTATGGTTAATAAATTGGCATTGGTTTGGCAATAGGTATTTAACAAAGCAAACAAGGTTTTAGATACCGTATAAGATGCGTGTGGCACCAGCGATGTTTGGCCACTAAAGTTGGATTGTAAGCGTAAAGCATTTGCAAAAATTGTTTCGGCTTTTCCATCATCAAAGCCTAGCATTTCTACAAAAGTATGGTATTTAATATTACTTTGGGCTTTAATTTGGGTGGTTAGGGCTGTATTACTAATATCGCCCACAGCTACAATACCATTTTGGTACATTAATTTATCTGCTGTTTCTGCTGCTTGTAATTGGGCTTCTTCATCAATGTTTCTAAGTGCGAGCACATTTTTTACAAAAGCTATTAAACCCTCGCCTTGGGGTATTTGCTGGTGCAGGTGCGAAAGTTCGAGATGGCAATGTGCATTTATAAAACCCGGAACTATAGCACCTTTTAGGCGCTGTACATCACCATCGGTATCATTATGCCTATTTATGGATAAAATTTTACCTTCATTATCAGTTACTACCACAGCATTGGGTAATGGGCTTCCTTTTGGGGTATAAATATAGTCGGCTGTAAATTTCGGCATATAAGGTTGTAACTGATGCATCCGCACAAAGCGAAAGAAATCAAAAATCAAACATCCGAAATTTTAAGGACGAATTTTTATTTTTTTTTTGGCTTTATATTTAGTTTTGTTACAGCTTCAGTCTTTTTGTTTGTTACTCTGGGCTTAGGGCAGCCTGCATATGGCCTCTTGTTTTTTACTCTAGGCTTCGTACTCTTAAAATTTAGCCCGAAGTTCGAGGCTGGTAGCCTATAAACCCACCACCCGAAGCCCGTAGCTATTTGCACTTTCCTAAAATATTACAAATATAAATACCTAATTTGCGCCCATACAAAATAATAAAATATGAGTTTAAATGTTTTCAAAAAGTCGATTGACTTAGGCGATGGCCGTATCATTGAAATCGAAACTGGTAAATTGGCTAAACAAGCCGATGGTGCAGTAGTGATTAAGCAAGGCGATACCATGTTGTTAGCTACAGTTGTTTCGAATAAAGACGCAAAAGAAGGTGTCGACTTCCTTCCTTTATCAGTAGATTATCAAGAAAAATATGCGGCAACAGGCCGCATACCGGGTGGTTTTTTACGCCGCGAGGCTAGGTTATCCGATTACGAGGTTTTAATTTCGAGATTGGTAGATAGGGCTTTACGTCCTTTGTTCCCCGAAGATTACCATGCCGATACGCAGGTAATGATTTCATTAATATCGGCCGATAAAGATATTATGCCCGATGCTTTGGCTGGTTTAGCTGCTTCGGCTGCTTTGGCGGTTTCTGATATCCCGTTTAACGGCCCAATATCCGAAGTACGTGTAGCCAAAATTGATGGTAAACTGGTTATTAACCCAGGCCTTACCGATTTAGCCCGAGCAAGCCTCGAGTTTATAGTGGCAGGTAGCGAAAATGATATTAACATGGTAGAAGGCGAAGCTGACGAAATACAGGAAGCCGAAATGATAGAAGCCATACAATTTGCCCACGCTGCTATTAAAGTACAGGTGGCTGCACAAAAAGAATTAACGGTGCTTACAGGCAAAACGCAAAAACGTACTTATTGCCACGAAAGCAGCAACGAGGAAATGCGGGCTCAAATTTTTGCCAGCACTTACGATAGGGTTTACGCCTTATCAAAAGCTGGTGGAAGTAAAGATGAGCGTAGCGAAGGTTACAAAGCCATACAAAACGAAGTGGTTTTAGGCTTAGGCGAAGGTGCTTCGGCAAGCGATGTTTTTTTAGCTAAAAAATATTTTCACGATGTGCAGTACGATGCCGTACGTAACCTTTTGTTAGATGAAGGCATACGTTTAGATGGCCGTAAAACTACCGAAATACGCCCAATATGGAGCGAAATTGGTTATTTGCCAGCCGCACACGGTTCATCGGTATTTACCCGTGGCGAAACACAATCGCTTACTTCGGTAACTTTGGGTGCTAAAGACGATGAGCAAATGATTGATGGTGCATTTATAAATGGCTACAACAAATTTTTATTGCATTATAATTTCCCAGCTTTTTCTACTGGCGAGGCTAGGCCAAATCGTGGTGTGGGGCGTAGAGAAATTGGCCATGGTAATTTAGCTATGCGTTCGCTTAAAAAAGTTTTACCTGCCGATGATGCTAACCCTTACACTATTCGTATTGTTTCTGATATTTTAGAATCAAACGGGTCATCGTCAATGGCTACCGTATGTGCGGGTACGTTGGCATTAATGGATGCTGGTATAAAAATTAAAGCCCCCGTATCGGGTATTGCCATGGGCTTAATATCGGATAGTAAAACAGGTAAATATGCTGTTTTATCTGATATTTTAGGCGACGAAGACCACTTGGGCGATATGGATTTTAAAGTTACAGGTACTACAAAAGGTATTGTGGCTTGCCAAATGGATTTAAAAGTTGATGGCCTATCGTACGATGTGCTAAGCGAAGCTTTAAACCAAGCTAAAAACGGTAGGTTACATATTTTAGGCGAAATGGCCAAAACCATAACCGAACCACGTGACGATTATAAAGCCCATGCCCCACGTATTGTTAGCTTACGTATCGATAAAGAATACATTGGCGCAGTAATAGGGCCAGGTGGCAAAATTATTCAAGAAATGCAGCGAGAAACTGGCGCAACAATTTCTATCGAAGAAAAAGATAACCAAGGTATTGTACAAATTTTTGCTGATAACAAAGCCGCTATTGATGCAGCCGTTACCCGCATTAAAAACATTGCTGCCAAGCCCGAAGTAGGCGAAGTTTACCATGGCAAGGTAAAATCTATCATGCCTTTTGGTGCTTTTGTAGAAATTATGCCAGGTAAAGATGGCTTGCTACACATATCTGAAATTGACTGGAAACGTTACGAAACCATGGACGGTATATTTAAAGTAGGCGACGAAGTAAAAGTAAAATTACTAGAAGTGGATAAACAAGGTAAATTAAAACTTTCGCGTAAAGCATTATTGCCCCGCCCACCAAAAGAAGAAGCTACACCAGCCGTTTAGTATTTTATATTTTTTTTGAAGATAGCGGTACGAAACTTGATTTTGTACCGCTATTTTTTTGGAGTGAAAGAAATGAAATGATAAAAAATGAAATATTTTTTATCATAATTTTTTAATTAATAAATTATTTGAGCGTTTTTACACGCTGTCTGCTATATCTTTTTGGCCCCAAAAAGCCAAAAAGGATGCCGCTACCATCGTTAACGCAACACAAATTTAAAACAAACCTTTGTTAGATAATACTTTTAAAATAACCTTGCTTGTATTTTTTAAAACGTCCTAATAAATAGCAATATCAAGCATAAGCCATTATTGCCAAGTTATAGGATATAAAATATTTTAATTCGTTAACATAAATGTATAAAAATTAAAAATGCTGTTTTAATTTTTATATTTTTCTTATTTTGCCACAATGCAAACTTTCGAGCTCAGTAAATCCGACATACACAAAATAAAGCAAGCACTCGAAGGCGAAGAAATAGAATTGTTGGAACTATTGCGAGATTATCATGCCTCGCAAATTGCTATCCTTTTTCAAAGCTTACCCATACAATCGCAAACGCGAATTATCAATTTACTTTCGGCCGAAATAGCATCGGATGTAATTGCCGAAATGGATGCCGAATCGCATCCCGAAGATTTGCTATTAAACCTGCATCCCGGTAAACGGCAAGAAATTGTAGAAGAGCTTGATTATGATGATGCTACCGATATTATATCGCAATTAAACGAAGCCGAACAACAAGAAATACTCGAAGATTTAGATACCGAAGATGCTACCGAAATACGTAACCTTTTAACCTACCACGAAGATACCGCTGGCGGTATTATGAATACCGAGGTAATAAAAGTGAATTTGATGATGTCGAAAAAAAAGGCCATCGACCAAATTATTATCCAAAGCGAAGAGATGGAAGAGTTTTATACCATTTATGTGGTAGATGATGAAGATACTTTGCAGGGGATTGTATCGCTAAAAGACATTATAAAATCGAACACCAATGCCCGCATAGCCGATTTAATTAACCACGAATTTGTATATGTAACCGCCGATACCGACCAAGAGGAAGTAGCCGACCTTATATCGCAATACAACCTTACCAGCATACCCGTAGTTGATAACCAAATGAAACTACTAGGTCGTGTAACTTTTGATGACGTGATAGACGTTATGGAGGAAGAAAACACCGAAGATATGTTGAAAATTGCTGGCGTATCCGAAGATGAAGAACTTAGCGGTAACTGGAAAGAAGCCGTAAAATCCCGTTTACCTTGGCTGGTGGTTAACTTAGGGACGGCTTTTTTAGCCTCGTCGGTAATTAGAAGTTTCGAAACCACCTTAACCGCTTTACCCGTTATTACCTGTTATATGACCATTATTGCAGGCATGGGTGGTAACGCGGCCACGCAGGCATTGGCCGTTACCGTAAGGCGTATTACACTAAGCGATTTAACCGATAACCAGTCGTATAAAACGGTATTGAAAGAATTTACCGTAGGTTTAATAAATGGTGCAACCACAGGCTTTATTATATTTTTATTTGCCTTATTTTATGATGCAAACCCTATGCTAGGCTTAGTAATTTTTATGGCTATGACGGGTAATTTAATTATTGCTGGCGTAACAGGTACAGGTATTCCCTTGATATTAAAACGAGTAGGTATCGACCCTGCCATTGCATCCTCTATCATTATTACTACTTTTACTGATGTTTTTGGCTTTTTACTACTGCTGGGTTTGGCCTCCAAATTATTGTTATAAAATCGGCGAAAGCCAACATATATTTATTTAAAAAATTAAAATGATTACAAAACACAACTGGACAAACGAGGAGATTTCTGAAATATATAACCGCCCTTTTTTAGATTTAGTTTACCAAGCCGCAAGCGTACACAGAGAAAATAAAGATTATGCCGAAGTGCAAATAAGCTCGTTAATATCTATTAAAACAGGGGGTTGTCCCGAGGATTGCTCGTACTGCCCGCAAGCTGCCCGTTACCATACCGATATAGAAGTACAAAGTATGATGAAGGTAGAAGAAGTAGTAGCAACGGCTCAAAAAGCTAAAGATGGTGGCGCATCTCGCCTGTGTATGGGTGCCGCCTGGCGTGAGGTGCGTGATAACCGCGATTTTGATAAAGTAATAGATATGGTAAAGGCTGTAAACCTGATGGATATGGAGGTTTGCTGTACCCTTGGGATGCTAAATGCCCACCAAGCCCAACGCCTCGCCGATGCTGGTTTATATGCTTACAACCATAATTTAGATACATCCGAAGAAGATTATAGCCGCATTATAAGTACCCGTACTTACGATGATAGGTTAAATACCATCGAAAATGTACGCAAAGCCAACCTTACCGTATGCAGTGGAGGTATTATTGGACTGGGCGAAACCATGGAAGATAGGGTATCGATGTTACGGGTATTGGCCAATATGGCGCAACATCCCGAGTCTGTACCGGTAAATGCTTTGGTACCTGTAAAAGGTACGCCGTTAGAGAACCAACCACGTGTACCTATATGGGATATGGTGCGTATGATAGCTACTGCCCGTATTATAATGCCAAAAACAGCAGTACGTTTATCAGCCGGGCGAAACGAAATGAGCGTGATAGAACAAGCCTTATGTTTTATGGCTGGGGCTAATTCTATTTTTGCTGGCGATAAATTACTTACCACTCCTAATCCAGATTTTGCCGACGATATGGCGATGTTTGAGTTGCTGGGTTTAAGTACCAGGAAGGCGTTTAAAAATGGTAGGGGGGAAATGGTGGAAACAAATTGAGGACTAAAGCAGTGTTTTTAGAGAGAAAGTGGTGCGTGTCCCCACGCACCACGGCGGTCTTTAGCCTTGGTGCGTGTCCCCACGCACCAATAAAAAAACATCATAATATGGAAACAAACCAATTTGAATACAAGCGTAAATCATATATAAAAACAGGAGAAATATATTTTTTTACAGCTACCATAAATAAATGGCAACGTTTGTTATGGAAAGATGACTATAAAAATATTGTTGTTAATTGTTTAAAATATTTAAGCGAAGCAGGTTTGATAGATGTATTTGCTTTTGTAATAATGCCCAATCACATTCATTTAATATGGCGCATAAACGCATTTAATGGAAAAGAAACAGCGCAAGGTTCGTTTTTAAAATATACGGCACACGCTTTTAAAAAAATGTTAAAAGCAGAAAGTGCCGATGATCTAACAAAATATGCTGTAAACGCATCAAACAAGAGTTACGAGTTTTGGCAACGAGACTCATTAGCTATACATTTATACACCAGAGAGGTTGCTTACCAAAAATTAGATTACATCCATAATAACCCAATGGGTAAACATTGGAATTTAGTAACACACCCTAACGATTATGTATATTCATCGGCTAAATATTACGAAACAGGGGAAACACATTTTTCCTTTTTAAAAGATTTAAGAAATGAGTTTTAATGGAAATGTATGCGTTGGAAAGGTGGTGCGTGAGGACACGCACCACGGCGGTGGTGTTTTTAATGAGAAAGTGGTGCGTGTCCCCACGCACCAATAAAAAAATTTATACATTTCTTCGTGGAAACGTACCACGGCTGCAATATAATTTAATATAAAATTTAAACATAATGGGGCGTATTATTCCTTTGATTATCACAACTATTACATTGCTTGTATTTGACTTATACATTTACAAAGCCATAACAAGCATTTACCCACAATGGCCACAAAAAAAGAAGCGTATTTTTAATGTGCTATGGTGGGGCTATACCATTTTACTTATTTTAGGTGCTTTTGTAAGTATTTACGTAAATATTAGGTTGGGTACCCGAACAATTTTATTGGTTGCTTTTTTTATAACTTTTGTAAGTAAGTTTTTCTTTATCCCTATTTTATTGGTTGATGATATAAGAAGATTAATTGTATGGATTAAACGAAAAATAAATGTAAAAAATACGCAAGCTATAGCAGCAGAAAACCCCATAAGCAGGTCGGCTTTTTTGGTTAAAAGTGGTATGGCCGTGGCCGCAATACCTTTTGCTACTTTAAGTTACGGCATAGTTTCGGGAGCTTACGATTATAGGGTAAAGCACCATACCTTGTACTTACCTAACTTGCCTAAAGCATTTGATGGTATTAAGCTAGGACAAATATCCGATATTCATTCTGGTTCGTTTTACAATAAAAAGGCAGTTGCTGGTGGTATAAATTTACTGTTGAAAGAAAAACCTGATTTTATTTTTTTTACTGGCGATTTGGTAAATAACCGGGCCGAAGAAATGCGAGATTACCAAGATATTTTTTCGAAAGTTAAAGCTCCGCTAGGTGTTTTTTCAACTTTAGGTAACCACGATTACGGCATGTACGAAAAATGGGAAAGCGAAAAAGCTCGCTTAAAAAACTTGGCCAATATTATTAAAACGCATGAGCTAATGGGCTGGGATTTGCTGATGAACCAAAACCGTAGCCTAAAAGTGGATGGCCAAGAAATAGGTATTTTGGGTATCGAAAATTGGGGTGCGGGGCGTTTTCCAAAATATGGAAAAATGACTGAAGCCATTAAAAACACCGACCATTATCCTGTAAAGCTACTCCTATCACACGACCCATCGCACTGGCAAGCACAAATATTACCTCATTATCCGCAAATTGATGCCGTATTTGCAGGCCACACCCACGGGGCACAGTTTGGGGTTGAGCTACCTAATTTTAAATGGAGCCCTGTACAATATATTTATAATGAGTGGGATGGCTTGTACCAGCAAGGTAAGCAACAATTGTATGTAAACGTAGGTTTTGGTTTTATTGGTTACCCAGGCAGAG
Organism: Sphingobacteriales bacterium; assembly: GCA_004293485.1. Classification (GTDB taxonomy): domain Bacteria; phylum Bacteroidota; class Bacteroidia; order Sphingobacteriales; family Sphingobacteriaceae; genus Pseudopedobacter. The sequence continues at coordinate 26,575 of RDYW01000046.1, forward strand.
TAGGTATATTTCCCGAAATTACCGTTTTTACACTTAAAGCATCCGAAAAACCCGCCTAATAGTTTTAAAACCGATAGGTATTTAATGAGAAAATTATTTTATAAAGCTTTAAATTTTACCCTATTTGGTAATGTTTTTATCGCATTATGTGCACTTGCCCAAGCTTTACTAACCTATACCCTACTTGGTTTAGCCCCATCATACACACTTTGTGCATTCTTATTTTTGGCAACCCTATGCATGTATAATTGCAGCCTTTTATTTTATAAGCCCTTCGGTTTTAAAACTTCGGAACATAAACGCATACGCTGGTTTTTTGCTCATCAACAATTAAATATTTTGATAACCTTAACTGCTAGCTTGACATTGATACCCTTATTTTTTACGCTAACTTTAATTGTGCAAGTATTTATATTTTTTTTGGCTATTGTTTCAATAGCGTATTTATTACCTGTAATTAAAGTGCAAAATCAATCTTTTTCGTTACGCAGTATTGTTGGTCTTAAACTATTTTTAATAGCCGCAGTATGGGTGTTAAGCGTAAATTTATTACCCCTGTTACAAAGCCAAACAAGCATCCCCAAAAGGGAAACTATACTGTTATTGTTGCCGCAATTTATATTTTTTATGGTTATTGCTTTACAGTTTGATGTTAGAGATATACACTACGACGGTGTACAGCATCTCAAAACTATCCCCACCAAGTATGGTTTAAAAAAAACGCTAAAAATATCTGTTTTTTTGATTATTGTAGGTATTTTAATACTTTTTAGCTTAAATTATAAAGAATTTGGTAGTTACATTTTCGCAAATTTAGTAAGCCATTTGGTACTTGCTTGTTTGATACTTAAACCCACTTTTAAAAATCATCCGAGTTATTATTTTTTTTTAGATGGGATGTTAATTTTACAATATTTGTTTGTAATGGTATTTAGAGTGTTTGCTTATTAAAAAAACAATTATATGGTGGTTTTTTATGCCTTAACTTACAAAAGTCCCATTTGTTGCAATACGCTGTACAGTTTTTGGGTAGGTAAACCCATTACATTGGAATAACTGCCTATTATTTTTTCGATGGCTACTAAGCCCATCCATTCTTGTATGCCGTAAGCACCAGCTTTATCATAGGGTTTGAAATTATTTATGTAATCTAAAATTTGTTGGTTGGTAAGTATTTTAAAATACACTTCGGTAGTATCGCTATAAGTATAAATTTGGGCATTATGTACTATACTAAAGGCAGTTATCACTTGGTGCATATTGCCACTAAGTTTTTTTAGCATGTCAAAAGCATGTTGTGCATTTGTGGGCTTACCTAAAATTTGGTTGTTAATAATTACTATAGTATCGGCGGTTAAAATTATACCATCGGCTTGTGGTTCAAAGGCTTTTGCTTTAATAACCGATAGGTAAGCGGCCACCTCGTTAAGCGCTAAGTTTTGGGGATAGCTTTCGTTTACCTCTTTTAGTAGCAGGGTATAAGGTAAGCCCATAAGGGTTAATAATTCTTGCCGGCGTGGTGATTTTGAAGCGAGGTAAATTTTTGTCATTTTTTTGGAATTGTATAAGTTAAAACTTACCCCCATCACCAGCATCGGGGTTGTTATCCAACCATTTATCCTGTATTTTTAAAATCTTTTCTATAATATCGCGGGCTACACCAGCCCCACCCTTATAGGGTGAAATGTAATGGCTAATTTCTTTTATTTCTTGTACGGCATCGGCAGGGCATACAGCCAAGCCTACTTGTAGCATAGGGGCTAAGTCGGGCACATCGTCGCCTACAAAAACAATTTCTTTGGGTTGTAAATGCTTGGTTTTTATATAGGTATCAAAAATATTTTTTTTGTGATGTATACCTAAAAAAATATCGTTAATACCTAACCCGTTTAAGCGTTTTAATATTCCTTGCGATGTGCCACCGCTAATTACGCATATATTATAGCCTTTTTTAATAGCTAATTGCATGGCATAGCCGTCTTTGGTATTAAAAGTGCGCCACTGTTCTCCGTTTTCGGTTACCAAAATATTACCATCGGTTAGCACACCATCTACATCAAAAATAAAAGTAGTAATGTGTTTTAGTTTATCCAACATGATGACTTTATTATTGATTATCTCGCCATTCGTACACCCATGCCGATTGAATTTGCTCTAGGTGTCCTTCGTTGCTTTCTTCTTTGGTGCCTTTAAAATTTGGGAGTTCTAATATCCACTGCAACAAATCGGTAAAACGTACACGGTAAATTTTCGATTCGTTATACGCATCGCCAAATTTTTCGTACAAGCCCATAGCAATATCTTCGTGGTCGGCCCAGTATATGGGTAAATCATATTTAGTATTCATTTATATTTTATTTAGTGTCCCAAAAACTGCGATTGGTTGGGTATGGTAACTTCAATATCGCCATCAATCATTACACACTGGCAAGCTAGTCTCGAATTTATGCGTGGGTTTATTGCTCTATCAATAAAATCTTCCTCTTTATCCGAAATTTCTTGTAAATGGTTTTCGCCTTTATTTACGTACACATGGCAAGTACTACAACCGCATACACCACCACAATTGTGCTGTAAATCAATACCATTATCAAGGCATACATCTAACACGTTTTCGCCTACGGCAATGGCAAACTGGGTACGAGGTTTTCCTTTTTCCTCAAAGTTTATGGTAATTTTATGTAAACTCATTATAGAGCAAATAAACGGTTTTTATTGCGCTATGGCAAAATTTATTCTTTTTTAGCTTGTACTTTTATTTAAAATTATTAATGTAGTTCGAAAAAAGGGGTGGGCTTGGCGTTTATCTTTATAAAAGAAGGATTAGCTTCTCTTTTTTTGTACCCCAATATCTACTTCAATTTTCACTTACCAAGCCTGCTCGCCCAAAAGAGGCACAAATTTAAAAGCATCGAGCACAAATTTTTCGAAATCGTTTTCGGATACCCGCAATACCGTTACCATTTTTTGTTGTTTGGTATCGCCCACAGGTATTACCAATATACCACCTATTTTTAATTGTTTTACCAATATTTCGGGTACTAAGGGCGCTCCGGCGGTAACTATAATTTTATCGTAAGGGGCATGTTCGGCAATGCCTTTGCTTCCATCGCCCAAAAAAAAATGGGCATTATAACCTATATATGGCAATACTTTTTTAGTACGGTTAAACAGTGCTTCTTGCCTTTCGATGGTATATACTTGCGCACCCATTTCAATCAGTATACACGTTTGGTAACCGCAGCCTGTGCCTATTTCTAGTATTTTATCTCCTTTTTTAATATGTAATAATTGAGATTGGTAAGCTACGGTGTAAGGGGTTGAAATAGTTTGCCCATCGCCTATAGGAAAAGCCTTATCTAAATACGCTTGCGCCCAAAAAGTTTCGTCAAAAAAATAATGCCTTTTAACTTTTGCCATAGCAGCCAACACATTGGTGTCGGTAATTCCTTTTTTTTCGGCTAGTTCTTTAACCAATTTTTTGCGAGCACCCTTTTCGCGGTAATTATCAATAAATTTATACGCCATTATGAAGGTAAAAATAGCATCCTAAATGTAAATTACCTACCTAAGGTTTAAATTAAAAAATCTTACTGGCAAAAAACCAAACAACAAAGTATTTTTTATTACTTTGCTGCATTAATTAACCGCACATGAGAATTATACTTTTTGTATTTATATTATTGTACAGCCTACAAGGCGTAGCACAATCGCAAAGCGAAAGTAACTATAGCTTTGGCCTTAATGTAATTTCGTATGGCGAAGTATCGAAATTATTAAACGAAGTACGCAGTGCCGAAAGCTATAAATCGTCAAAATTAAATGGCTTTATTGCTAAGTTTAACGATAACCAAATGAGCTATCGTTTAATAGCCAGCCGCTATTTTAATAAAGATTATAATTTTTACAACGATTGCCGCGAATGTGAATATATAAGAGGTAAATACACCAGTTACGAAATAAAACTAGGCTTCGAAAAAAATATACTTTACGCTAAGTTACAGCCTTTTTACGGCTTTGATTTGGGTTACAAAAGCATCACATTTAACGGCCAAGCCACCGATTTTAAAACCAATAACACTATAGGAAACTATCAAACCGAAATTCAAAAAAAAGGGAGCCTATTTTACCCTTTTATTGGTTTAAAATACAGCCCAATTAATCAAATAACTTTTAGCATCGAGAGTGGTTACAACATTTTTTGGAGTTTCGAAAAACAAATTAAACGTTATAACGATGTAGATAAAACCATCACAAAACAAAACCAAACGCAATGGGAATTTTTAAACCAGCCAATTGGTTTTTTTACCATACAATATAATTTTGGAGCTAACTAAAAATTTTTTTCTACAGCCCATTACCAGCCACCGGCAGTATTTTTCCGTTATAAAATTTATGCCCATTTAAAGCAAAATCGGCAATATATTTACCCATTTCGTAAGCCATCACGGGTGCCTCAAAGCCAGGGAAGGCCTTTTCAAGCATCTCGGTTTGTGCCGCACCTAGTGCTAAGCAATTTACTCTAATTTCAAAAGCGGCTAACTCCTCGGCCAAGCACTCGGTTAAACAATGCAAAGCGGCTTTACTCACCGAATAAGCCGATAAGCCCCCAAACTTTGCACTACCAGCAAAGCCCCCCATCGAGCCTATGTTTACAATATGCGCCTTTTTATGCATCAAACCATATACATTTTTTACCATATTTATATGCCCCAACACATTACTTTCGTACATGTTCGCAAAATCTTCCACATCAGTATCCACAAATGGCTTATTTATTAATTCGCCAGCATTGTTTATCAATACATCAAAGCCACCCCATATTTTAGCGATAATAACTTGTAAATCATCATAATTACCGCTTACTATATCAAACACTAAAGGGTAAATTTTAGCCTCAGGACTTAAACCTAGCACAATTTGCTGCAAGTTTGCCAGCTTATCGGCACTTCTGGCTAAGGCTATTACTTCGTGTCCGCCAATGGCAAGTTCTAAAGCTGTTTCAAAGCCAATACCACTGCTTGCACCACTTATAATTACTTTTTTTACTATTTTTTGTTCGCCCAATAATGTATTTTCCATAATTTTTAAACCTATAATTTGCCAAATTTACAGTTTAATAAGGTAAATATATAGGTACAAAGGCTGTTAAAATATGTTAGCTGTAGCCTTACATTCATTTATTCAAATTATATTTACGCTATGATGAAAAATATTTTTTTAGTCGTATTGGTATGCGTTTTAACTAATGCAGCAGCCCAACATAAAGTAGATGTGCTTGTGTTAGGCGCTAGCCCTTCGGGCGTATCATGTGCCATACAAGCAGCCCGCAGTGCAGAAGGTGCGCGACAGCCTTTAAAAATTATGCTTATTGAAGCTACCGAAAACCTACTGCCTAAAGTAAATCCTACTTTTAACCAACCAGCTTTTGATAGCGGTTTATACAAAGAATGGAAAGATAACTACCAAATTAACCATCAAATACTACAGCATATAATGCAAAAAAAAATACCCATAATGCCTAGTTTACTGTATTTAATTAACCCCATTATACATATCACCCCCCAAAATACCTTATTAAACATGGTAAAAAAACTTAAAAACCTAAGCCTACACACCTATACCAAAGTGATAGGTATTAGCACCAAAAAAAATGGTTGGGTAGTAAAAATAGAACAGAACGGAGCAACGCAAGAAATTAAAACTAATATTTTGGTAGATGCATCGGATAGTGTAAATAATTCTCAATTGGTTAAATACAATATTATGAAGCTTAACAGCGAGGGTAAAATAAACAACTTGGTAACTTATACAAAGGGGCAGCATGGCAATAATAACCTTTACCGCACAAGTATAGGTGCTGGTACTAATGGTAAAGAAGTTTTCTATTTTCCGGTAGGTATGTTTGTGCCTACACAGCATGGTAAATTAATAATCGTTTCGGCACAAACATGTAGCAATGGGTTTAGTAAAAATGCTTTTAATAATTTAGCTACACAACTTAGCATGGGCCAGGGAGCTGGTGTTTTGGCCGCTTATGCTCCATTTTTTACTGTTGCGCCCAAAGATGCAAACGTAAGGGTATTGCAAAGCGAAGTTTTAAATTATAAAGGACAATTTTTACCTATAAAAGATGTGGTGGAACAAGATTCGGCTTATAAACCCATACAGCAAACTATTACTAGTGGGCTCTTAAAAATGAATTTTGAGGAGGGTTTATTTTACCCCGATAGCGTAGTAAACATGGCCGAAATTAAACCAATTATGAGCCAGCTATACACCCGATCAAAATTATGGTTTATAGAAAACTCAACGGCTACACTAAATCTCGAAAACTTAATGGCATTAATTAGTTTTATAAGTGCCAGAGAAGTATCGGATATTTTGACCGAAATAAACAGTAAGTGGAACAAAAAATATGGTTTTGCTACTAATTTTGATGTAAATAAACCTCTAACACGAAAACAATTTGCAATCGTTGTAAATGATTATTTACAACCTTACAAAGTACGTGTAAACTTTAATGGGGAATATTTAAGGTAAATTATTTATGAGCGCTGTAGTTTAGTATACAATTTTTTGTATGATAATTTTGCTAAAATCAAACATAAAATTATGCGATACAAAAAAGCCCCTATAGATTAAACTACAAGGGCTATGAATAAGCACATTTTTTTTACAATACATTTAACTTAATGCTTTTGCTTAAGCCTAGGCCTGATAGTTTTAATACATATTGCCCAGCCGAAGGTTTGTATTTAAGTTTTAGGTGATACACATTTTTACTATTTTCTGTTACTATGGTTTCGGTACATAGTGTTTTTCCGCTTAAATCAACTAGGCTTATGTTTACTTTTTTACCAGTATAATCGCCCAAATTTACGAACACATTATCAACCGCTGGATTAGGATACACTGTAACATCGATTGCATTTATATCAAAGTTTAATGTTTTAACGCCTAACTCTTTAGGCATTCCGTCGGTATCATATTGCCATAGTTTATAGTAATTTACACCGCTAGCTGGCTTATTATCGTAAGCAAAATACCTATTAAAATTGGTTCCATTGCCTTTGCTAGGTATTTTATCCAGTTTAGTAAACAATACACCGTCGGTAGATTTTTCGATTACAAAATAACTATTGTTAATTTCGGATGCTGTTGACCATTCTATTTTTGCTCTATTGCCATCGGCCTTAGCCGAAAAATTAACCAAGGTCACGGGAAGTGTAGCGCCAAACTCGTATGCGCCAATATCGGGTATGCCATTAACTATCGGGTCATCATAAGGCGCAACCGAAATACCCATATCAATGGCTGCGGTGGCGGTGGCTTTTAACTGGTAATTTCCAGCGGCTGCATCTACAAATAAATCGTTTAATACCGTTCCTTGGGCATTGGTAATGTTGTTTTTGCGGTCAGAGCTAGTCATGGTAATCCCAAATGGTGCATTTACAATATTGTTGTAAAGCTTGATAGTACTGTGTCCAAATCCGCCTGAGGCATCTCCAATAGAATTTTTGTTAGGTTCGCGAGATAGTGCTACATTATTATACACTAATAAATCTCTTAATTTATTTAATAGTATAGGCAGGGTGATGTTATAAATCACATTATGGTCGATAATATAACGACCAATAAAGCCGTTTCCTCCGTTTTCAAAACTTCCAAAATCTAAATACACACCACATTTATCGGTACCTATCATGGCATCTTCTAAGGTGTTATATATGGTGTTATGGTCAATTCTAGCCCATCTACCTTCTTGCGCAGCCATATCAATAGCTCCACTATCGCCACTTCGGCGCATACAGTTGTAAATTTCGTTGTGGTGGATACGAGCAACTCCAGGGATATTGGGGTCGTTGTTTTTCCAGCTGCGTATATAAATAGCCATAATAGGCGTATTGTAAATTTTACAGTTGGCAATTTCGGTATTTAACGAAACATAACCATTGTTTATAGCTCCAGCGTTCGAGCAAAAATAATTGGCATCGGCTACTTCGCAGTTTAATACTTTATTGCCAAAGCCTTGTATGCTTATGGCCGAAGCAGCCGAATATTGTATTTTACAATTACGTATGGTGTTATTGCGCCCAGCTAAAATAAAACCTGTCCAGCCAATGTGCTGTCCTTGGTAATCGCCCGCCATATCTACAAGGTGCGATACATATTTGGCATTTATCCCTTCTATTAAATTGTTTTGTGCATTTTCATAAATAATTTCTCTGAGACTTGCTGGGTTTACCAATGCTATTGCCGAGTTTAACTGATCGGTTGTGGCTATGGCACAGGCAAATAAGTTGAAGTTACGAATGGTAACGTTTGAGCGTTGGTTATTAGCTCCTATGGCTAAAAAGGCAAAATGCCTAGTTTTGTATTCAATAATATTAAGGCCAGAACCTGAGGTACTAGGCAATTCGCCATTTGGTGTTTTAACATATACACTGGTACCATCTTTCCACCACTCGCCATTATCCAATACGGCATCAATACCACCTGCTGCGGCAACACCTGCGGGGGTTGGGTTAAATAAAAAGTACTCGGTTTTATCGCCCACGCCCCATGGGGTATTGGTTAATATAGGTGTGCTACCATAGTCAAAAGTAATAAAGCCTGCACCAGTAGAAAGTACCGTGTAGGTACGTCCTTGTCCATCGGCGTTTTTACGCGATAAATTAACCCAAACTTTGGCACCTACCCATAAGTTATTAGGTTGGTTAAAATCGCTATCAAATAGGGTAACAATGTTACCACTAGCAGTGGCATTATCGGCTATTGCATTGGTAGGCATAATAATATCGGTAGATGTTTGGTTGGGCCATCTTACCAATTCCATCATTTTACCATCACTAAAAATTTGGTTCGAGCCAAACCTTGTATCAAGGTTAGTAGCAATGCTACTGCGGTATGTACTCCCTGCCTCTAAAGCCCAATTTGTTACCAAATCGGTACCATTAATGGTTACCACTTCGTTATCATAAGCCTGAAAAGTTACACCATTGGCTCTCATATTTACCCGCTCGCGATAAACACCTGCCCGTACATTTACCACATCGCCAGCTACGGCTACATCCGATGCTTTTTGTATGGTTAAAAAAGGGCTAGCTAAGCTTAAACCATTATTTGTAGTGTTGTTACCATCTTTAGCTACGTAGTACGTTAAGCCAAAAACATGTGTACCATATAATGTACTCAGTACAATTAACAGTACTGTTAACTTTAATACTTTTTTCATTTTATTAGGTTTAAAATTTATTTAAGAAATGTATTTAAATTTCGGTTGTAATAATTGTGTTACAAACATAATAAATTATTTTAATGCTTGATATACAAGCCCTCTAAATCTTTTATTAATATCTGGGTTAGGGAATGGGTTGGCGTTGGTATAAATCAAAAAAATCAAATTTTCTTTGGGGTCTATTTTATAATCAGTAGAATACATACCTCCCCATCCATATGCGCCAACACTGCCCATTTGCTTAGCGTTTCCTTTTTCGGTAGTAATTTCGAAGCCGAGGCCAAACTTATTGCCCGAGTCCCACACTTCTTTATCACCTATTTGATTGGTAGTCATTAATTCAATAGTTTTTCTGCTCAAAATATGGTTTCCGTTAAATGTACCGCCATTAAGCAACATTTGGCAAAATTTTGCATAATCCTCAATAGGGCCTACCAAGCCTGCTCCGCCCGAAAAATATACTTTAGCACCACTGTATGGATAAGTTTGGTTTGATATGTTGTTTGATAAAACCAAAGGTGCATTAAGGCTATCTTTACCATAAAGATTTACAAGCCTACTTTTTTTATTGGGGGGTAAATAAAAATAAGTATCGGCCATGCCCAAAGGTTCGAAAATTTTGGTTTTAAAATATTTATCCAAAGTCATTCCAGATAATACTTCGACCAAATAACCCAATACATCGGTATTTAAACCATAAGTATAGGCTTCGCCAGGGTCGTGTGATATGGGTAATTTTGCCAATCGTTTTACAACACTCCCGATAGTTTCGTTTTCTAAAGAATTTACGCCTGGTATTTTTGCTTTAGCATACATTTTATTGCCATAAGGGATGCCCGATGTATGGCTTAATAAATCCCGAACGGTAATTTCGCGTTTTGCTGGGCGGGTGCTTGCGCTCGAATCTTTATCGTTTATGGCAACAATAACTTGTGGGTTTTTAAATTCGGGTATGTAGCTCGAAACAGGGTCGTCTAATAAAAACTTGCCTTCTTCGTATAGCATCATTAAAGCTACGCTTGTGATGGCTTTGGTTTGCGATGCTATCCTAAAAATAGAATTATTTTTAACCAATGTTTTACTTTCGATATTACTGTAGCCATAGCTTTTAAAATGTACTATCTTACCATTTTTGGCTATAAAAGTTACCGCATTGGGCATGGTACTATTGTAGGTATATTTTGTTAATAGACTATCAATTCTTGCTAATCGTAAGGCCGAAAAGCCTACGGCATCGGGCGTAGTAGCATAGCTAAATTTTTGTAGTTTAAGTTGTTGAGCATACAATCCATCAAAAATCCATACACTAATAAATAAAAGTGTAAAAAGTAATGGTTTAATTAATTTCATTTAAAAAGCTTATTGTTGGTTTATTTTTTGTAAAAATATAATAATTATTTTGAAGCAGTAAATTACTACAAAATTTTACCATAATATATGATATATGATGGTAAAAACAGCCAACCTTAGCCAAAGCCTGCATTTTATAAATGCCCTTATTTTTTATCAATTTATTAAACGTGGCTTATTTTAATTTATCAAAACCAGCTTTATTGCTATTTTTGAAAAAAAAAATTAATGATAAAGTTTCATAAAGAAGGTTACACCTCATTAGCAATTTGCATACTATTTATATTTGTAAGCAATGCACTATTGCATTATTATTTACCAAATACCCGCTGGTTATCAGGTATTTGCTATGCGTTTTCGGCATTTATTTTTGTGGTTATTGTACAGTTTTTTAGAAGCCCTCAACGTAAATGGGTTATAAACCCTAGCCAAGTTATTTGCCCTGCTGATGGCAAAGTTGTAGTTATCGAAGATGTGTACGAACCAGAATACTTAAAAACAAAATGTGTGCAGGTATCGATATTCATGTCGCCCATAAACGTACATGTAAACCGCAACCCCGTAAGCGGTATAGTAAAATATTTTAAATACCACCCAGGTAAATATTTGGTGGCTTGGCACCCAAAATCATCTACCGAAAACGAACGCACTACAACAGTAGTAGAAACAAATAATGGCGTTAAAATTATGTACCGCCAAATTGCGGGTGCTTTGGCTAGGCGTATTGTGTGGTATATAAACGAAGGCGAAAATGTTACACAAAGCCAACAATTTGGCTTTATAAAATTTGGTTCGAGGGTAGATATTTTTTTACCTTTGGGAACTGTAATAAATGTAACCCTACAACAAGTAGTTAAAGGTGGCGTTACTGTATTAGCAACCATTTAAAAAAATAAACGTTATGAAAAAATTAATCATTGTATTATTAGTGGCCTTAAGCGCCAATTTTGTAATTGCACAAGAAGGTGCAAAAGCCGATGCAAAAAAAGATTGCAGTAAAATGAAATGCTGCAAAAAATCTTGCTCGAAAACCGAAACTGCTAAAGTAGAAACCGCTAAACCTGCAGTTAAAAAAAGTTAAAATTATAAACTGCCGAATATTGTAAAACTGCATTCGGCAGTTTTTTTATCTAAAAATCTACACAAATACCTACAATTGCCTAAACCTCGTTCGGTTTAATTAAACCGAATCGATTTTCTAACTGTACCTACTAAATTGTGTAAAATTTATCTACGTTAAATTATGTTACAACGAATACAATCTGTTTACCTTTTTATAGCCTCGATGGTAATTTATGCCTTATTTATTTTTCCGGTTGCCAGCGTATTCAATAATATAGGTGCTCAAAAAATAATGGTTAATGGGGCTTACCAAGCCATAAATAATGAAGTAGTAAAAACCGAAAGTTTTTTACCCTTAACTATAGCCACCATCCTATTAGGTTTGTTGCCTTTGGTATTAATTTTTTTGTACAAAAACCGAAACCGCCAGCAAGTGCTTATTTATGGTTTGGTAGTAATTGTACTGGCACACAGCTATTGGCTTACGCAAACGGTGCAAAATATTAGCCAAAGCGTATTAAAAATGAGCGATTATGGCATAGGTGCTGGCTTACCTTCGGTGGCTATATTGTTTTTAGTATTGGCAGCAAAAGCCGTTGGCCGAGACGAAAAATTGGTAAAATCGGCCGATAGGTTAAGGTAAGTTATATATCATAAAGAAAGCATATTTTTTAATACCGCTTGTGCAGCCCAAGTACGGTTATTGGCTTGGTTTAGCACCAGCGAATTTTGTCCATCCAAAATCTCATCGGCCAACTCTAAACCCCTACGCACTGGCAAACAGTGCATTATACCTGCATTATTGGTAAGTTTTAATTTTTGGTTATCCATCATCCATCCCATACCATCGCTTTGTATTTTACCATAATTAGTATACGACGACCAATTTTTTACATACACAAAATCGGCATTTTTTAAAGCTTCGGTTTGGTTATGTTTTACGGTTGCATTTGAAGTAAACTCGGGCGAAAGTTCGTAACCCAAAGGGTGTGTAATGGTAAATTCAACATCGGCTTTACACATCCACTCTGCAAACGAATTGGCAACAGCCTGGGGTAAAGGTTTTACGTGTGGTGCCCAAGTAAGTACCACTTTAGGTTTTATCTTTTTCGCTAAAGCGGGATTTTTAATAGCCCAAACCTCTTTAATCGTAATTAAATCGGCTAAGCTTTGCAGCGGGTGGCGTGTGGCCGACTCTAAACTTATAACAGGTACTTTGCAATAAGTTACAAATTTGTTAAAAATATTTTCCGAATAATCTTCCTCACGGTTTTGTAAGCTAGGGAAAGCCCTAAACCCAATTATATCACAATACTGCCCAAGCACACCTGCCGCCTCGCGAATGTGCTCTACCGTGGTTCCGTTCATTATAACACCGTCGTTGGTTTCTAAGGCCCAGCCTTCTTTATCTAAATTCATAACAATAACCTGCATACCTAGGTTTAATGCTGCTTTTTGGGTGCTTATTCGGGTACGTAAACTGGGGTTCATAAAAATTAAACCCAAAGTTTTATTTTTGCCCAAATGCTGGTAACTGTATGGATTTTTTTTTAACGCTAAAGCATCGGCTACCAAGCTATCTATATTTTGCACATCGTGTACACTCGAAAATAGTTTCATTTTTAGGCTTGATTTATAAGTTTAGAAAACGAAGTTAAAAATCTATCGGCGTGGGCTTTGGTTAAATTTAAAGCTGGTAAAAGCCTGATAACGTTGGGCTTTGCTTCGCCGGTAAAAATATGCTCTTTAAAAAGCAAATCGGCTTTTATGTGTGCTAACTCGGTAGGTAAATCAATGCCAATCATAAGCCCACGACCGCGTACTTCTATTATTTGAGGAATTTTTTTAAGTTCGGTAATTAAATAATCGCCTATGATGGCCGCGTTTTTTATTAAGTTATGGGTTTCTATTTCTTCTAAAACAGCCAATGCAGCAGCACATGCCAAATGATTGCCACCAAAAGTGGTACCCAACATACCGTACCATGGGCTAAGTTTTGGGTGTATTGCAATGCCTGCAACTGGGAAACCATTGCCCATTCCTTTGGCCATGGTATAAATATCGGCATTAATTTGGGCGTAATCGTGGGCATAAAATTTACCTGTACGCCCATAACCGCATTGTACACTATCGGCAATAAAATAGGCACCATAGGCATCACACATTGTACGTATGGTTTGTAAAAAAATGTTGCCTGCTACTTGTATGCCACCTACACCTTGTATACCTTCAACAATTACGGCCGAAACTTTACTTCCGTTTTCGGCAAAGTAGTTTTCGAGTGCTATAGCATCGCCAAAAGGCAAAAAAACTACATTATTTGTTTGGTTTACTGGGGCAATAATTTTTGGGTTATCGGTTGCCGCAACGGCCAGCGAGGTACGCCCATGAAATGCTTTGGTAAACGAAACAATAATTTTACGGTTATTGGCAAAAGATGCTAGTTTAAAAGCGTTTTCGTTGGCTTCGGCCCCCGAATTGCATAAAAATAACTGGTAATTATTGCGGCCCGATATAACTCCAAGTTTTTCGGCAAGTTGTACTTGCTGAGGTATTTTTACTGAATTTGAGTAAAAACCTATTTTATTTAACTGACTAGTAAGCCTTTGCACATAATGCATATGGGTATGGCCTATAGATATTACTGCATGGCCGCCGTACATATCCAAATACTCTTGCCCTTTTTTATCCCATATTAGGCTTCCTTGGCCTTTTACAATTTCAATATCGTGTAAAGGGTAAACTTCAAATAATTTCATAATGTGTGCTAAACATCGGCCTAAAGCCTAAATAATTTAGCTTGCAAGATTAAGGTTTTTTAAGCAGTTTTTAAAGAGAGTTGTGGTAGAATAAATAAAATAAATTTGCTACACAAAACAGGCCAACGCACATCAATAACGTTATTAAACACTACAATTAGGCTTATCTTACCATCATGGCTTGTATAATTTAAACACTTAGTAAAAAAACACAACACTCATTTTGTAAATCCAATAAAAAACCGTCTTTTTAGCTATCAAATTTAAAATTAAAAAATATGTTATTTAACTCTAAAAAAAGTATTTTATCGCTTTCGCTGATGCTGTTATTGGCTACCTTAAAAGCCCAAAACATAGCTCCTACCCTTTCGTATAATTATCCCTTATGGCTTAATGAGGCTGCTTTTTACCAAATTTATCCTCAAAGTTTTAAAGATAGCGATGGCGATGGCATTGGCGATATAAAAGGGATGACCGAAAAATTACCTTATGTAAAATCGATAGGTGTTAATACCATATGGCTTAACCCTGTATTTGCATCATCATTTAGGGATGCTGGCTACGATGTAGATGACTATTACAAAGTAGATGCCCGTTATGGCAATAATGATGACTTAAAAAACTATATTGAGCAGGCACACACCTTGGGCTTGCGGGTATGTTTAGATTTGGTGGCAGGCCATACCTCAAAAAACAATAAATGGTTTAAAGAATCGGCCAAAAATACAAGCAACGAATTTAGCGATAGGTATATATGGACAAACTCTAGAGACGTAAAACCTAAAGATTTTGTGATTAATTACGAAAGCAGAGAAGGTAATTATTTAAAAAACTTTTTTGATACGCAACCAGCATTAAACTATGGCTATGCCAACCCCGACCCCTCAAAACCTTGGGAACAATTGCCTACCGCACCAGGGCCAGTAGCTACACGCGAGGCTTTAAAAGATATTATTAGTTATTGGATGAATATGGGTGCCGATGGATTTAGGGTAGATATGGCCTCATCGTTAATTAAAAACGACCCTACTTTTGTAGAAACCTATAAATTATGGGGAAACATACGCACCTGGTTTTCGGCTAAATACCCACAAGGTGTATTGCTAGCCGAGTGGAGCAACCCCGAGCAAGCCATGAATGCAGGTTTTATGATGGATTTTATGATTCACTTTAACGCCAAAGGTTATCCATCGTTATTTTTTGAAGATAAAAATGTGGTGTTAAAAGGAAACCAAATACCTTTTTTTTCGAAACAAGGGGGTACAATTACTGAGTTTTTAACCAGTTATTTATACCAAAAAAAGCAAGTAGGCACCAAAGGGTTAATTGCTTTACCTACCTCTAACCACGATTTTCAACGCTTAAAAAGTGGCACACGCGATTCGGACGACCAAATACGAGTTGCCCTAGCTTTTTTATTAACTTGGCCTGGCGTACCCTATATTTATTATGGCGACGAAATAGGCATGAAATATATAAGTACCCAATTACCCGATAAAGAAGGTAGCGTAATACCTTCGAACTTTGTACCCTATTATGCCAACCGAGCCGGCACACGTACGCCTATGCAATGGGATGCAAGCAGCAACGCAGGTTTTTCAACTGCCGAGGCTAGCAAACTATACTTGCCACAAGACCCCGATTTACTTAACCGCCCCACCGTTGCCAAAGCCGAAAAAGATACCTTATCGTTACTGCATTTTACCCGAAAATTATTAAAACTAAGGCAATCAAACAAAGCATTAAACAATACAGGCGACTTAGAAATATTATTAGGTTTAAATAAAATATATCCCCTAATATATAAACGAACCGATGGTGTAGATAGTTATGTAATAATGGTAAATCCGAAAAACAATGCTGTACATGTGCAACTAAAAGAAAAATTAACTCTAAGCCCTATAATGGAACAAGGAATAAATATAGATGCTACTGTAAAAACCCGACAAATATTTATGGATGGGGTTAGTTTTGGGATTTATAAGGTAGTGCCCGATAAAAAATAGCGTGTAGATTCGAGTTATGGGCAAGCTTACAAGACGACAGCACTAAATAGAAAAATATGTCAGCTATATAATTTATTATGAGTGGTTTGTCTCGTCCTAAAATAGGTTTACAATAAAAAGTAAACAAAATGGACAAAAAAATAGTAGAAAAAGAGGCAATCGTAGCCGAGTATTTAACAGGTAATTTGAGTTACCGAAAAATAGGAATCAAGTATGGAATTGATTTTAGATTAATACATTCATGGGTAATGAGTTACCAAGGTAAAAAGCGAAAACATAGCCCCAAACCTAAAGAACAGAAAGAAGAAGAAGTTCCACTTTCTAATGAGGTGAAGCAATTGCAGCAAGAGTTACGCAAGGTACAATTGCACAATAAGCTGCTTAATGCAATGATTGATATTGCAGAAGAACAACTTAAAATAGACATCAGAAAAAAGTCTGGCACCAAGCGGTAGAAACAGTAGAACAAAGTGAGCCACGTTGTGTAAACGAGCTTTGTTTGCTACTTGGTTATAGTAGGCAATCCTACTATCAGGGCATAAAATACATACAACAAAAAGCGTATGAATCGGATATAGTTATTGAAGAAGTGCTTCGTTATCGCAAGCATCAAAAACGATTAGGCACAAGAAAATTGTTAGAAGAAATGCATGATTTTTTGTCTGCCCATCAGTTTCAAATAGGCAGAGATGCTATGTTTGATTTGCTTGCCCAGCGTGGCATGTTGGTAACTAAACGTAAGTGCAGAGGATGTATTACCACCCTCTCCAAACATCGTTTTAAGAAGTATCCCAACATCATTCGTGATTTTATTCCCATAGCCCCTAATCAGCTATGGGCAAGCGATATAACGTACCTTCATTTACCTAACAGCTTTGCCTATTTAAGTTTGATAAGCGATGCATACAGCCGCAAAATAGTAGGCTTTTACTTGAGTAAAGATTTAACAGCAAAAGGTCCACTACAAGCATTAAAAATGGCATTAAAAGCAAACCCTAACATTGCAGGTTTGATTCATCACAGCGACCGTGGTGTGCAATATTGTTGCGATGCTTATGTAAAGCTATTGCAGGATAATGAAACAAAAATAAGCATGACCGAAAATGGCGACCCACTTGAAAACGCTATTGCAGAAAGAGTAAACGGCATATTAAAAGGCGAACTATTAGAAGAGATTTTCCCTAGTTTTGAAACAGCACAAAAGGATGTTGCCATTGCCTGTAGCACCTACAATCACTTAAGACCACATGGAAGTATTGACAACCTTAAACCAGCCGAAGCTCATCAAAAAACAGGAGAAATGAAGAAACGATGGAAAAATTATTGGCAACAAAAGAAAGAAAAGCAGGTAAGTATGGTCTAGGTTTTTTAAGGCATAAGCAGAATGCGTAATAAAAGCAAATTCGCTATAAAGTGTAAACCTTATAACGGATTATTACGCTATCTGACTGGATTATTCCTGGCGAGTTGCTCCTCAGCAGAGCTCGATTCCACTTCATCCAGTTCAGCAAATGAAAAGGGTATTTAGGATTAAAAAAAAGTGTAAATTTGTAATAGGATTATTAATCAAAAAGTGTAAACTTTTTTCAGGACGAGACACCTACAAGAAATTGGCGGTTCGGTGGTTAAATAAAGCTTTGTGCTACGTATCAAGTTTAGTGCTGGCAGACAGTATAGTGCTTCGCAATCGCCAACTTCTTGTAGCCGCAAAACGTTGTGCGATATATTTAAAAAAAACTAAGCGGATAAGAAAAATGAAAGAAAATCTCAGTAAAATTGAACATTTACAAATTTTAGAAAATGAAGATGCTGAAGAAATGTCAAAAAATTTATCGAAAATTGGTTATCGAAAATTAGGCTATACAGACGACCAAATAAATAAAATTATGGGCATTGAAGAACAACCAAAAGTAGAAACTAAAACAAAATAAATTATGGGAGAAGAAGCTTACATGGACGATGTTGTTGATGACTTAAATAGAGATATTACTTGTATGTATCATTGTTTTAGTTCATCTAAAACATTTGATGAATCAATAACAGATTTATCTACAATGTTTCAATTGACAGAAAAGGAAATATTAGAAATTCTAGAAATTACAGACAACATTAAAAAACCAAAATTTGAAGAAACTGCAAGTTTAAAATACCTTAAAGGTTTATCAACAAAAGAATTAAACGGGCTTTACAAAGTTTTAAGCACTCAAAACTTGGGCGGTGAAAGTTTAGAAATCAGAAAAGAAATTGAACTAATTGTAGAGAAAAGAGTTTTGGAAAACGAAAATTTTGCGGTTGTTGGAGAAGAAATAATGAATTTTAATATATACTCTGAAATTGAAAACTGGCAAAATTTTGAACTAAAATTTGAAACGAAATTATCGGAAAAGCACATGGTGATTGACATAATTAAATCTGAAATACCAAATTTCGTAAAACTTAACGGAATTTATTCAATATTCGACAAAACAGAATGTTTATATATTGGTGTTGGAAGGCCAATTTGGAGCAGAATTAAGTCACATTATACAGCATCTCAAAAAGAAGATAAAGCAAAAAGGTGGTCAGATTTTTTTAGTCAGTACAAAAGAACATTAACTGTATATTGGATTCAATTTGACAATATTGAAAATAAAATAATCGGAGATAAAGCACGAATATTAGTTGAAAGTATATTACAAGAAAAATATAAACCAAAGTTTGAACAATAATACATCGCACAACAGCGGTTTGCTAAAATTGGGGTTTTAGGCTTTATCAAAGTAGGTTTCTTGTCAGCGAGGTTAGTTCGTTAACATAAACTACTCGCCTACTTTTCCCCAACTTCAGCAAGCCCCAAACCGTTAAGCGTCAGCTTAAAAATCGATCCCGACCGACATTTTGAAAATATTTGTTTCTAAATTTAGAAACTTTGCTTACCTTTGTAGCGTTCAACAATCAATTTGACAAATGAAATATTTTGAGACCAAGTTTATGGAAGAGGCGAACGAGTTTATAGCAGAACTTGACCCAAAGACTATCAAAAAAATATTTTACAACATTGACCTTGCTGAACAGACGAATGACCCGAAATTGTTTAAGAAATTACAAAATGACATTTGGGAAATTCGTACAAAATTTGGTGGACTTCAAATTAGATTGCTTGCATTTTGGGACAAGTCAAACAACAAGGAAACATTGGTAATTGCTACTCACGGCTTCATAAAGAAAGTTGACAAAGTGCCAGCAAACGAAATTGACCGAGCAGAAAGACTGAGAAACAAATATTTTAACAACAAATCTAAAAAATAGAAAATATGGCAACGAAGGAAATTAAGACCTATCCGCTTACCGAAATGAAAGACAAGTATATCGGCAAAGTTGGGACAGCAGACCGTGACGAATACGAATACGAACTTCGTATGGACGTGTTAGGAAAAATGATTAAATCCGCAAGACAAGAACGACACTTGACACAAGAAGAACTTGGTAAGCTTGTTGGAGTGCAAAAGGCTCAAATTTCTAAACTTGAAAGTAGTGCCAATAGTGCGACAATTGACACCGTTTTAAGGGTATTCAGAGCATTAAAAGCTGAAATTAATTTTAACGTAAAACTTGAAGACAACTTTATTAAACTTGCTTGACAGAAAAAAAAGCCAAACGCATAACACGGGTTTGGCAAAAGTGGCGGTTCAGTGCTCCGCAGACACATTTGTGGTAAATCAAAGTCTGGTTCTCCGCATCAACTTTTGTGCTAAAAATCCGCCACTACGCTAAGCTCGAAAACGTTAGCTGTCATGGTAACGGACGAGCGACTAACCAAATTCGAAAATTATTCCTTAAAAAATGCTCGACAAGCTAAAAACATATTGTAAAACAGTTGTACCCCTGACTGACGAGGAATTAAGTCTTATTGACAAGTATTTTGAAGTTAAGAAGATTAAAAAAAAATACTTTTTACTTCAAGACGGAAATGTTTGCAACTTCATTGGCTTTATTGCTAAAGGCACTATCAGGCATTTTCATATTAAAGAAGGTAGTGAAAAGACCTGTGATATTTCTTTTGAAAATTCTTGGGTAACTGATTTTCAAAGTTTTAGTCATAGCACCTCTTGCATAATGAACTTGCAAGTAATGGATGACACTACAGTATTTCTTATCAAGAAAGAAAATCTCTATAAATTATACACCGAGTGCACTAAATATGAAACTTTTGGCAGACTGATGGCAGAACAAGTAGCTCAAAGAGCAACAGAAATTGCAATGTCGCTTTCCTCTGAAAAGCCAGAGGAACGTTTTCAAAATTTGCTAAAAAAACAACCCGACCTATTTCAAAGAGTTCCTCAAAAATATATAGCCAATTTTTTAGGCATAAGTCCAGAGAGTTTAAGCAGAATCCAAAAGCGAGTTCATAATAAACTAAAATCTTAACTTAAGTCATCGTCTTTCGCCAATTGTCATCGCACCTTTGTATTTCATTAAAACAAGTAAAAAATGAAATACAAATTATTCACCTTAATCATTATAGCAATGACATTTACGAACAGCCTAAAAGCACAGCAATTAGACTTTACAAAAGTCAAAACCTATGAACATCAATTGGACGATGTAATTGAAATTATTGACACAACCCAATTGAAAATTAAACTCAATAAAGTTGAACAAAAATTCCAAAAAGAGCCGACAGAATTAAATAAAGTACGTCTTGGGATAATCTACCATGAAACGGCATTAAACCTTGGGTTCTTATCAAAAACAACTTTCAAAGGATACGCAAAAAAAAGTTATGATATTTTAAGTGAATTGTCTGTTGATTCAAATACTACAAAAGAATTGTTACCATTCATTTCCTCATATTGTGCATCAGCACTGTCTTTGCAGGGTGGCGAAACAATGAAACTAAGTTTAGTTGACGATGCCTTTAAACTGTTTGAAGAGAGTATTCAAAAATATAGCGACATAAGTTGTTATCCTGAGTTTTTGAGAGGAAGTGTTGCAGAAAATTTGCCTTGGTTTTTCTTCTCAAAAAGAAAATATGGTAAAATAGATATGCAATCAATAATAGACAAGCATAATACAAATAGTGAATATGCTAATTGGAAGGTTATGAGTTTTGTATATTGGGCTTGGGCAAATAAAAGACAAGGTGGTAAATACAAAGCTCAATCTTTGATTTATCTTGAAAAAGCCATTGCATTAGACCCTGATTATAAGGCGGGACGTCAACGAGCAGAAGACTAAAAAGCTAAAATGAATAAATATACAGACTAGAAAAATTGGCTAAAAAAACAACGAAACGCTAACAGGCGATTGGCAAAAAAGCGGATTCAGTTGTTCATTGAACATTTTATCACGCATCAACTTTTGTGCTGGGTTAAAGTTTAGTGCTTCGAAATCCGCTTCTTCGCCAAGCGCCAAAACATTAGGGGTTATGCTATTACAACCTAAGAAATTTAAATGCCTGAACTAAACGACATATCAAAAATATACTTTTACCTTCTTCATCAAATTGAACTTGATGAAAATAGTTTGGTCTATACAATTGTACACAAGTATTTAGAAACTTTGGATGCTTTGTCAAGAATAGGAAATAGTGGGATTTGTGTTTTTGACTTTTTTAAAAAAGGACACATTTTTTACTCCTCAAACTATGGTGAATTACTTGACTATAGCATTTGCAAAAACAAAAAACATTTTACACATTTGCACACCGAAAAAAACTCGGGATGTAGCGTAGCCCGGTATCGCGTCAGCATGGGGTGCTGGAGGTCGCAGGTTCGAATCCTGCCATCCCGACAAAAAATTACTTCTTAGATAAAAATTTATGGGTAATATTTACCCATTTTTTTTATAAAATTTTTTAACAAACAATTTACCGCTGTGTTCAACTGATAAGTGCAACACTTACCTTAAGCTGTAAAAATACTTCATTAGGAGTTAGATAACCAAATTTTCTTACAGGTCTGTTATTTAAT
>RDYW01000064.1 GCA_004293485.1 Sphingobacteriales bacterium
TAAATAACAGACCTGTAAGAAAATTTGGTTATCTAACTCCTAATGAAGTATTTTTACAGCTTAAGGTAAGTGTTGCACTTATCAGTTGAACACAGCAAAACAGAAACTTTAAAGCCTGATAATAAAATAGTATTCATCAAAAACTTAAATGCGTTAGTCACATGCAGGTAAAAAAGATAAACCAAATAAATAAAAAAAAATTGCATACAAAATTTCAAATCATATATTTGCAAACCCAAATCGTAATAAATAGGGAATAGTAAAATCCTAATGCGGAAGTGGCGTAATTGGTAGCCGCACCAGACTTAGGATCTGGCGCTTCACGGCGTGGGGGTTCGAGTCCCTTCTTCCGCACTACAATAAATCCCTTCCGACAGTTTTCGGGAGGGATTTTTGTATAAATCCAATTTTATTAAACCAATAAGTAAAATAACAACCTTGTTTTTTTAGAAAAAAAACAGATAATAAAAATACAATTATGAGAATTACACGCAACAACATTGACGACCTAAACGCAGTAATAAGCGTAGTTATTAAGCCCGATGATTACCAAGAAGCGGTAGAAAAAGCCCTTAAAGTGCAAGCAAAAAAAACCAAACTTCCAGGCTACCGCCCCGGTACAGTACCCATGGCACAAATAAAACGGATGTATGGTAAAAACCTATTATTAGAAGAAATTAATAAACTATTATCTGATGCAGTAAATAATTACATAAAGCAAAACGAAATAGAAATATTGGGGCAACCTTTGCCAATAAATGATGGTAACCCCTATAAATGGGAAATAGGCGAAGAATTTACTTTTGATTACGAAATAGGCTTGGCACCTATAGTTGTTACCGAATTTAACGCCTCTGATAGCCTAATTAACTACGAAATCAAAGTGGATGAAGAAACTCTAGCCTCGCGTATTAAAAATTTACGGCGCAGTTATGGTAAAATGACGCAGCCCGAAATATCTATGGATGGCGATGTATTGCTTGCCGAGTTTACTCAGTTAAATACCGATGGCCGTGTATTAGAAAACGGACTACATTTAAGTTCTACATTAAGGTTAGATATTATTGCTGAAGCGTATAAAAACCAGTTAATTAACCTAAAAAGAGAAGATATAATCCCATCTTTTGATTTAGTGGCCGCTGTGGCGGATGAAGTGCAGTTGCGTAAAATTTTAAAACTTGATGACGCAAACGCAATTATACCACAATCTAATTTTAAAATCACAGTAAAAAACATTAATAGATTAGAAGAATCGGATTTAGATATTAACTTTTACAATAAGGTTTTTGGTGAAGATGCGGGCGTAAGTACCGAAGATGAATTTAAAACCAAAATTACCACCGAATTAGAAGCCATGATGGCGCAAGATGCCGATAGAAAACTTGCCGCCGATTTTTACAAACACGGAGAAACAAAACTAAATTTAAAACTACCCGACGATTTTTTAAAACGTTGGTTAAAAACGGTAAATAAAGATGTAAGCGATGAGGATTTAGAGAAAGGTTATGCCGAATTTGCTACCAACCTTAAATGGACTTTGGTAGAAAACAAAATAATAGCCGATAATAAAATAAGCATAAACTACCAAGATGTTTTTTCGGCGGCTAAACAACGTTTAGATGCACAGTTTCGAATGTACAGCCCAACACCTATTGCCGAAGAGCAACTTGCCGAATATGCCACACAGTATTTAAAAGAAAGTGCTAATGCAAGCCAAGTTTTTAACGAAGTAAAATCGGCTAAGGTTTTCGAGCATTTAAAAACGGTAATTACTTTAAATAAAAAACAAATTGATTTTAAAGAGTTTCAAAAATTGGGCTAAAACCCTAAATGGTTGAACAACAAAAAAAGCCCATTAAATATTTAATGGGCTTTTTTTGTAAATAGTATAAGGTATAGGTTAAAAATTTTATAACACTTAACTCGCCATATTTTTACGAATTATATTTAAAGCTGCACCAGCTTCAAACCATTTAATTTGTTGTTCGTTATAGGTATGGTTTGCATCAAACGACTCAGATGTGCCATCTTCGTGGTGTAAAACAATGCTTAGCGGCTTGCCCGGTGCAAATGTTGTTAAGCCCACAATATCAATAGTATCATTTTCTTGTACTTTATCGTAATCGGCAGGGTTGGCAAATGTTAAGCCTAGCATTCCTTGTTTTTTAAGATTGGTTTCGTGTATGCGGGCAAACGATTTTACAATAATTGCCCTTACACCTAAAAACCTAGGCTCCATAGCGGCGTGTTCGCGTGAGCTACCTTCGCCATAATTTTCGTCGCCCACTACCACAGTACCAATACCTGCGGCTTTGTAAGCTCGTTGGGTTGCAGGTACCGAACCATATTGGCCCGTTAGCTGGTTTTTAACCGATTCGGCTTTGTCGTTCGCAAAGTTTATAGCACCTATTAACATATTGTTTGATATATTATCTAAATGTCCTCTAAACTTTAACCAAGGGCCAGCCATCGAAATATGGTCGGTAGTACATTTGCCTTTGGCTTTAATTAATAGTTTTAAGCCTGTTAAATCGGTACCTTCCCACTCTTTAAAAGGTTCTAAAAGTTGTAACCTTGCCGATTTTTCATCAACAAGTACTTTTACAGCGCTTCCATCCTCGGCCGGAGCTTGGTAACCCGCATCTTCAACTGCAAAGCCTAAAGTTGGTAATTCCCAACCTGTTGGCTCATCTAGTTTTACTTGTTCGCCTTTGTTATTGGTTAAAGTATCGGTTAAAGGGTTAAACGTTAAACTTCCAGCAATGGCTAAGGCGGTTACCACCTCGGGCGATGCTACAAACGAATGTGTGTTGGGGTTACCATCGGCTCGTTTGGCAAAGTTGCGGTTAAACGATGTGATAATAGAGTTACGTTCTTGTTTTTCGGCACCATGGCGAGCCCATTGGCCAATACAAGGGCCGCAAGCGTTGGCCAAAACTATGCCACCCATTTTATCAAAGGTGTTTAAAAAACCATCTCGGTCAACGGTAAAACGCACTTGCTCGCTACCTGGGGTTATGGTAAATTCCGATTTTGCTGTTAAATGTTTATCAACCGCTTGTTGTGCAAGCGATGCTGCTCTCGAAATATCTTCGTAGCTTGAATTAGTGCATGAGCCTATTAGGCCTACTTCTAGTTTCTCGGGCCAATTGTTTTCTTTTACTGCGGCAGCAAATTTAGAAATTGGCCAAGCCAAATCGGGCGTAAACGGCCCATTAATATGTGGTTCTAAGGTGCTTAAATCAATCTCAATAACCTCATCAAAATATAAAGCTGGGTTAGCATAAACCTCATCATCGCCTGTTAAATGCGCTTTAACTTGGTTGGCAAGGTCGGCAATATCGCTTCTATCGGTTACACGTAAATACGCTTCCGATTTTTCATCGTACCCAAAAATTGATGTTGTTGCACCAATTTCGGCACCCATGTTACAAATGGTACCTTTACCCGTTGCCGAAAGCGAACGAGCACCTTCGCCAAAATATTCTACAATGGCACCTGTACCACCTTTTACAGTTAAAATACCAGCCACTTTTAGTATCACATCTTTGGCCGATGTCCAACCCGAAAGTTTGCCTGTAAGTTTTACGCCTATTAGTTTAGGGAATTTAAGCTCCCACGCTAAACCAGCCATAACATCGCAAGCATCGGCACCGCCAACGCCAATAGCAATCATACCTAAACCGCCAGCATTAGGCGTGTGGCTATCGGTACCTATCATCATCCCACCCGGGAAAGCGTAGTTTTCTAACACTACTTGGTGTATAATACCTGCCCCTGGTTTCCAAAAACCTAAACCGTATTTATTAGATACTGAAGATAAAAAATCGTAAACTTCTTTATTTTGAACATTAGCGGTTGCTAAATCTTTAACTGCCCCTATTTCGGCTTGTATCAAGTGGTCGCAATGTACGGTACTGGGCACAGCCACTTTTGGGCGGCCAGCTTGCATAAATTGCAAAAGCGCCATTTGTGCAGTGGCATCTTGCATGGCCACACGGTCGGGCGCAAAGTCTACGTAATCGGCACCTCGCTTATAAGCCTGTACTGCTGGGTTATCCCATAAATGCGAGTATAATATTTTTTCGGTTAGTGTTAATGGTTTACCTACAACTTTACGGGCAATAGCTAGTTTGTTTCCCAAGTTATCGTAAACTTGTTTTATCATATCAATATCGAATGCCATTTTTTGTTTTTTTAATTGAAAATTTTTATTTGCGATGCGAATTTAAGGTTTAGGCTTTATATTTTATAGTTTAATTTTAAATTAAATGCTTATAAGTAACTTGGGTATCTTTATAAAATATAAAAGTGGACATTTGTTAAATGCTATTATGTAAAAATATGCCGCTCCCTAATATTAAGGCTCTGTTATCATTTAAATGCCCTGCCGGAAAACCAAATGCCACCGGGTAGTTATATTTTTTTACCTTATGATAAATAATTTCTTCTGGGCTTTGCCCAAATGGTATAGGGTTATCTTGTGTTTTTGTAAAACTGCCCACTATTAAGCCTTTAAGTTTGCTCAGTTTTCCTGCTCGGTCTAAGGTATGTAGCATACGGTCGGTAGCATAAAGGTATTCGCCTACATCTTCGATAAAAAGTACTTTATTGGTATAATCAAGCTCATGTACCGAGCCTAGTAATGACACTAAAATACTGAGGTTTCCACCAATTAAAGTGCCTTTAATTTCTCCATGCTTTTCGATAAAGGTAGTGGCATTTGGCTGATAGTTATAATTTATGTATTCGCCAAATAAGGCTTTTCTTAAAGTTTGTAAGCCCAATGATGTACTATCGGGTATAGTAATGGGCATTTGACCATGTATGCTTTGTATACCCATACTTTGTAAGGCGCAATGAAAAACGGTGATATCGCTAAAGCCTACCAGCCATTTGGGGTTTTTAATCATTGGGCTAAAATCTATTTTATCTACAATGCGTACACATCCATAACCACCACGGGCAGCTATAATGGCTTTAATGCTTTTATCGTTGATAAATTGTTGCATTTCTTGTGCCCGCATTTCATCGGTGCCCGCAAACTGATGGTGGCTGGCATTTACTGTTTGGCCCAATACAACCTGTAAACCCCACGAATTTAATAAAGCTATGGCATCATCCATCGGCTTGTCTAATTTTTTTGCTGGGCAAGTAATGGCTATTTTATCGCCAGGTTGCAAATATGGGGGGTGTATCATTTTTTGATGGGTTTATGGTTAGTTGTAAGCTTAGTGGGTTAAGTATTTGATAATACAATTGTTTGGTTTGCCACCAACCACGGAAGATAGTGAGCTACCAATCACACCAGAAACGCCCAAATATACAAAGAGTAGTTTGCCATTTTTTTACTGTATAACATCAAAAAAAGCTGAATGTATTAAGCAAAAAAAGCTAATAACCCCTACAAATAAAAATTACTTGGCCACATACATTACCTCTTTTACGGCTTTTATTACCCGCTCGGCATTAGGTAGGCTGGCTGCAATTAGTGTAGGCGCATAAGGTAAAGGTACATCGGCACAGGTAATACGTAATACCGGAGCATCTAAATAATCGAAGGCGTTTTTTTGTACATAGAAAGCAATTTCAGATGATATAGATGCCAAAGGCCAAGCCTCTTCAACTACCACCAAACGGTTGGTTTTTTTAACCGATGTTAAAATAGTTTCAAAATCAATTGGCCTAACTGTTCTTAAATCTATAACCTCTACGTTTATACCTTCATTGGTAAGCGCATCAACTGCAGGCTGCACTACTCGGCTCATCATTTTACCAAAGCTTACAATAGTAACATCGGTACCTTGTTTTACTACGTTAGCTTTGCCTATTTCTATATAATACTCTTCGGTAGGTACTTCGCCTTTATCGCCATACATAAGTTCCGATTCCATAAATATAACCGGGTTATTATCTATAATCGATGATTTTAATAAGCCTTTAGCATCGTATGGGTTTGATGGCACCACTACTTTTAAGCCTGGGCAATTGGCAAACCAGTTTTCGAAATTTTGCGAATGTTGTGCACCAAGTTGGCCTGCATTGCCGGTAGGGCCTCTAAAAACAATGGGCGCACCAAACTGGCCACCACTCATTGATAATATTTTAGCCGCTCCGTTTATAATTTGATCAATTGCTACCAGCGAAAAATTAAACGTCATAAATTCTACAATCGGGCGCAAGCCATTCATAGCTGCTCCAATAGCTATACCCGCAAAACCAAGTTCGGCAATAGGGGTATCTATTACACGCTTGGCACCAAACTCATCAAGCATACCTTGGCTTACTTTATATGCACCGTTATATTCTGCCACCTCTTCGCCCATCAAAAATATCTTATCATTTTTGCGCATTTCTTCGTTCATTGCTTCGCGAAGTGCTTCTCTGTACTGAATTTCTCTTATTGCCATGCTTGTATATTTTTATTTATGATAGCGCAAATGTAATTAATGTTGTTTTAAATACAATAGTTAAAAAATCAGGATTAAAAAAACATTTTTTATTTACACTTATTACCTAACATTTTATTTGTGTACATATTTTTTGATTTTGAGGTGTTTATTCATAGCTAATAATCAGTTCTGGCAAAGTTTAAGTGGTTTATTTTGTGCCGTTTTGAGTAATTTAATTAAGTTAGAACGTTTCTAAATAAAAAAAAACTACTATTTTTAAAAAACTTAACTACTCTTATAGTTATATTATAAATACTTTTACAACAAAAATATATCAAACCAAACCAGAAATAATGAACAACTTTTCGAAAACATTTTCTTCCACATTAGGTAAAAAACTTATCATGTGTTTAACCGGTTTATTCCTCTGTTCGTTTTTAATGGTGCATTTAACGGGTAATTTTGCACTTTTTAAAAATGATGAAGGCTTAGCTTTTAATCAGTATGCCCATTTCATGACTACCTTTCCACCAATTAAAGTTATATCCTACTTGCTTTACAGCTCCATTATTATTCATAGCGTTTTTGCATTATTTATCACTATCCAAAACAAAAAAGCAAGGCCAGTGGCTTACGCCCAAAAATCGGGTAATGGCAGTATATGGTCATCTCGTAATATGGGCGTGTTAGGTACCATACTTTTACTATTTATAGTATCGCACATGAGTAGTTTTTGGTACAAGTACCACTGGGGCGAAACGCCCTACGTAAAATACGAAACGAATTTAAATACCGGTAAAACCGTAACCACCCAAATTGCTGCAGCCGATTATACGGGCTATGTAAATTATGTAAACAACGGTATCGAAATAACAAAATCAAAAAATTTATATAAAGAAGTAGCCACCGAGTTTAAAGAATGGTACTTGGTAGCCTTTTACCTTTTGGCTATGTTAGCCATGTCGTTTCACTTGGTACACGGTTTTTCTAGCGCATTTCAAACCCTAGGTTGGAACCATAGTAAATATAAACCTTTGATAAACTTTATAGGTATTTGGGTGTTTTCAATACTTATACCATTAGGTTTTGCAAGTATGCCATTATATTTCTTTTTTAAATAATTGTACAGCGGGTTTTAATTATTGCCTTAGCGGCGATGCCTAAAATCTTAAAAAATAAAAACACAAAAAAAATGTTAAATTCAAAAATTCCGGTTGGCCCCTTGGCCGAAAAGTGGAGCAAACATAAGTTCGATTTAAAACTGGTAAACCCAGCCAATAAACGTAAATACGATATTATTGTAGTAGGTACAGGTTTAGCGGGCGCATCGGCAGCGGCTTCACTAGCCGAGTTGGGCTACAATGTAAAAGCGTTTTGTTTTCACGATAGCCCACGTAGGGCACACTCTATTGCCGCTCAAGGTGGTATAAACGCCGCAAAAAACTACCGTAACGATGGCGATTCGGTTCACCGCTTATTTTACGATACCATAAAAGGTGGCGATTACCGAGCCCGTGAAGCCAACGTTTATCGCCTAGCCGAAGTATCGGTAAATATTATAGACCAATGTGTAGCGCAAGGCGTACCCTTTGCCCGCGAATATGGTGGCTTGCTAGATAACCGCTCGTTCGGCGGCGCACAAGTATCACGTACTTTTTACGCCCGTGGGCAAACAGGCCAACAGTTATTGCTAGGCGCATACTCGGCCTTAAACCGCCAAATAAACCTAGGTACAGTAAAAATGTACACCCGCAGCGAAATGTTAGATTTGGTAACCATTGATGGCCAAGCCAAAGGTATTGTAACCCGTAACCTTATTACTGGTGCTATTGATACCCACAGCGCACACGCCGTTTTATTATGTACTGGCGGTTATGGTAATGTTTTTTACCTATCTACCAATGCCATGTACAGCAATGTTACCGCAGCCTGGCGAGCCCACAAACGTGGCGCATTTATGGCCAACCCTTGCTACACACAAATTCATCCAACGTGTATTCCCGTATCGGGCGATCATCAATCAAAGCTTACGCTGATGTCCGAATCGTTACGTAACGATGGTAGAGTTTGGGTACCAGCAACCGTAGAAACCGCCGAAAAAATCCGCAAAGGCGAAATTAAAGCCAAAGATATTGCCGAAGCCGATAGAGATTACTTTTTAGAACGCAAATATCCATCATTTGGTAACCTTGTTCCACGCGATGTAGCTTCACGTAATGCAAAAATTTGTTGCGATGAAGGCCGTGGCGTAGGTAAATCGGGCTTGGCTGTTTACCTTGATTTTGCTGATTCTATCAAACGCTTAGGCCAGCCAGCCGTGGCTGCAAAATATGGCAACTTGTTTGATATGTATGCGCAAATTACAGATGAAAATCCGTACGAATCGCCTATGCGCATTTACCCAGCCGTACATTATACCATGGGTGGCTTATGGGTTGATTATAATTTGATGACCACCGTACCAGGTTTATATGCTTTGGGCGAGGCCAACTTCTCGGACCACGGAGCCAACCGCTTAGGTGCATCAGCATTAATGCAAGGCTTGGCCGATGGTTATTTTGTGATACCTTACACCGTGGGCGATTATTTAGCTACTATTGGCCCTGCGCCAGTAGATGCAAACCATCCCGCTTTTGCGGAAACCAAAAAAGAGGTTTTAGATAGAATTAATACTTTTTTATCCCTAAAAGGAACAAAAACGGTTGACGAATACCACCGAGATTTAGGCAAGCTAATTTGGGAGTATTGTGGCATGTCTCGCAACGCTGTTGATTTGGTAAAAGCCAAAAAATTAGTGCAGGAGCTTAAAGCCGATTTCTGGAAAAATGCCATTGTAGTAGGCGCCAACGAAGAAGTTAACCAATGTTTAGAAAAAGCTGGCCGTGTGGCCGATTTTATAGAACTAGGCGAGCTAATGATTGATGATGCGCTAAACCGTAACGAATCATGCGGTGGCCACTTCCGTGAAGAATACCAAACCCCCGAAGGCGAGGCATTGCGTAACGACGACGATTTTGCCTATGTTGCCGCTTGGGAGTTTAAGGGCGAAAACACAGCAGAAGAGCTTCATAAAGAACAATTAATTTTCGAGAATGTTAAACTAAGCCAAAGAAGTTATAAATAAATACGGTTACAGGTATATAATACGATATAAAATGAGTGGAAATATGAACTTGACGTTAAAAGTATGGCGTCAGAAAAACAGCAAAGCAGCAGGTAAATTTGTTACCTACAAAACCGATGATATATCGCCCGATATGTCGTTTTTAGAAATGCTAGATGTGGTAAACGAAGGCTTGGTAAAAAAACAAGAAGAACCCATACAGTTTGACCACGATTGCCGCGAAGGTATTTGCGGCTCATGCGCTTTAATGATAAACGGCCAACCACACGGCCCTAAAAAATCGACTACCACATGCCAGTTGCACATGCGTAGCTTTAACACTGGCGATACCATTGTTATTGAGCCTTGGCGTTCGGTAGCTTTTCCGGTAGTTAAAGATTTATCCGTTGATAGGTCATCGTTAGATAGAATACAACACGCTGGCGGTTACGTAAGCGTAGGTACAGGTGGCGTACCCGATGCCAACGAAATAGCCATACCCAAAGTTATTGCCGACGAGGCTTTTAACTCGGCCACTTGTATACAATGTGGTGCTTGCGTAGCGGCGTGTAAAAACGCATCGGCCATGTTATTTGTATCGGCAAAAGTATCGCAATATGCCTTATTGCCCCAAGGCCAAACCGAGCGTTACGAAAGAGCTATTGCCATGGTAAACCAAATGGACACAGAAGGTTTTGGAGGTTGTACCAATACTTACCAATGCGAAGCCGAATGCCCCAAAGAAATTAAGGTAACCAACATTGCCCGCATGAACCGTGAGTATTTTAATGCCGAGTTTTTAAAAGATACCAAATCACAGGTTTAGTATAGTATCCTGATTAATTTTTTATAAAAAGCCAATTGCATACGCAATTGGCTTTTTATGTGTATACATGTCGAGTTTCACAACGTTGTTGATGTTAGTTGATTTAATTTTGATTCAAATTTAGGATATTATTTTTAAATTGATTGGGCGTTATTTTAAATAT
>RDYW01000075.1 GCA_004293485.1 Sphingobacteriales bacterium
TCTTTGGAGAGCATCTCTTTTACCTGTATTTCGTATTCCGACCTTCGGGACACCATGTCTTCGGCGGTATATTTGGAGGCGGTATTGTTGTAGGCATTTCTCACCAACGTCCTGATAAATTCATTGGTGATTTGTGGCAATGATTTGCGATAAGTACGGAAAATATCTGCCACTTTGGTTGGAATAACGGTATAGTCTAAGCCTACATCAAAAGAAAGACTTAAACCATCGCGCGTAGTAACGGTAAATTCTTCATTTTGAGGGCTATCTTCATTTGCGTCTAGTGTCCAAACTTTGTGCTGCACGTAGGTAGGGAACTCGTATATCTGCGTGGTAAGTGGGTTGTACCAGACCATACCACTTACTTCTACAATGTCCTGAACGCCCTTATCAGAGCCGTACATATTTACTTTGATGCCCACATGCCCCGCGTCTATGCGTGTGCATGATAGCGTAGAAAAGCCCATCACGACCACCACACCAATCACGGCTATTGTTATAAATAACTTTTTCATATTCTTATAAAGTTTGGTTGTTACTTTTAAAATCTTCCAAACAAATTTAACAAAAAATAGCTATTTTGCAAATGAAAACCAATTATTTAACTAAATCGTTGGCAAGTGCATATTGCAGCAAGATAACCGTTTTTCCATCTTTAATTTCGCCTGTTTGTAGCATTTGTAAGGCTTTCTGAAAAGGAATTTCCATTACTTCTATGTCCTCTTCCTCCTCTATGCCGCCTCCTTCGCTGATTTTGTGCTTGTCCTCATAAGCTGCTACAAAAAAGTACAATTTTTCCGTTACTGAGCCGGGACTCATATATAGCTCAAAAATCTTCTTCACTTCACCAATTTTGTAACCTGTTTCCTCTTCGGTTTCCTTCCTGATGCAGTCTTCGGCATTGTCCTTATCGAGCAAGCCCGCACAAGTTTCTATGAGCATACCTGATTCATTACCATTGAGATAGGTAGGCATACGAAACTGTTTGGTGAGAACAACAGTCGCTTTTTCTTTGTTATAAAGCAGGATTGTTGCACCATTCCCTCTGTCATAGCTCTCTCTCGATTGGGTTTTCCAACTACCATTCTTGCTTTGGTAATCAAAAGTTACCTTGTTAAGTGTGTACCAATTATCTGATAAAAGTTCTATTTTTTTGATGTTCACTTTTGGGTTATTCATCTTATATTTATTTGGGAAAAATGATTTATTTTGATTTTTTATGATTTATTTTGAACAAAAATAAGAATATTATCTATTATTTTTAGTAAAATGGTATAAATTAATCAAAAAATGATAATTTTACTTTGATTTATCTGATTTGTAAAACACAGTATTAGCAAAGATGAGCCAACAAGAAAGGAAGAGAATTATTTTGGAGATTGTTGCTAAAAAAGTAAGCATCAGTGTCAAGGAATTAGCCGAGCAGTTAGCTATTTCAGAAATTACGATTCGTAGGGATTTGCAGCTATTAGCCAAGCAGGGCTTTTTAGAACGCACTCATGGCGGGGCTATGAAAATAGAGAAACAAGCCTTACATCATTTTGAGCATAAATCTGATAGTAAACAAGTTGAAAAAGAACATATTGCAGCATTAGCCGCACAGTTTATTGAACCTAATGACACCATTTTTTTAGACTGTGGTAGCACCGTTTTTGCCCTTTGCAAACATCTCAAAAATATTCCTCGCCTGAAAATTATTACCAACTCTTTACCTATATTGGTCGAGCTATTAGGCTATAAAAATCTTGAAATCAATTTGATAGGAGGCGAGGTAGATACCGAGCGTATGGCTGTGCATGGAAGTATTGCCCTTGAGCATATTGGTAGGTATTATGCTCAAAAATCTTTTATTGGAGTAGATGGCATTTCGCTAAAAAATGGACTGACCGCGCATAGCGAAAAAGAGGCTGAAATGGCTAAAGCACTCGCCAAACAAGCAAAAACGACGTTTTTGCTTTGCGACTCCTCGAAGGTAGAGAAGGAAAGTTACCTCAAATTTGCCCCCTTGTCGATGATTGAGTACCTAATTACAGATAAAAAATTTGATGAAAAACTAAAAAAGGACTACGAAAAATGTGGC
>RDYW01000047.1 GCA_004293485.1 Sphingobacteriales bacterium
AAATAACAGACCTGTAAGAAAATTTGGTTATCTAACTCCTAATGAAGTATTTTTACAGCTTAAGGTAAGTGTTGCACTTATCAGTTGAACACAGCAATTAATTTTTTAGATAAAATCTTTTACTCTTTTACAAAGTTA
Organism: Sphingobacteriales bacterium; assembly: GCA_004293485.1. Taxonomy (GTDB): domain Bacteria; phylum Bacteroidota; class Bacteroidia; order Sphingobacteriales; family Sphingobacteriaceae; genus Pseudopedobacter. The sequence continues at coordinate 139 of RDYW01000047.1, forward strand.
TTAGGCTTATTTATGTTATTTTAACAACATATATTTATCGAAAAAGCATAAAATTTACTTAACCCTTAACCAATTTATGCACATGAAAACTATCAAATTAATTGCTTACATTATAATATGTACTATAAATAATGCAGTAGCCCAAGATGAAAATGTGTTAAAAGTTATTCGTATTACTACCACGGTAAGCTATAGCCCAGCAGCTATTACTTTTACATGGCCCGCTATACACCGTGGAACCCAAGTATCGGTATTTAGAAAAGCGAAAAATGATTTAAGTTGGGATTTAAACGCCCCAAAAGCAACCTTACCCGGTAATGCAACCACTTATACCGACAATACCGTTGAACTAGGTAAAGATTATGAATATTTTTTTAGAGGCTATGGCCGAGATCATAACCCTTACACCTATATTTATGCCGGTGTGGGTGTAACGCAAGTGGATAGTAGAGGTAAAGTAATTTTATTGGTAGATGATACTTTTACTACTTCGCTAAAGCCCGAACTTGCTCGCTTGGAAATGGATCTTGAAGGCGACGGCTGGCAAGTAATAAGACATAATATATTGCGTACAGCAACTGTAACTAGCGTAAAAGAAATCATTAAAAATGATTACGATGACGACCCCGAAAATGTAAAAGCCGTGTTTTTATTCGGCCATATACCTGTACCTTACACAGGTAGCATAGCTTGGGATGGCCACCCCAACCACAGTGGCGCATGGCCTTGCGATGGGTACTATGCCGATATGACCGGTATTTGGACTGATAACATAGTAAATACCACCCAAGCATCAAGGGTTGAAAATCATAATACTATTGGTGACGGGAAATTCGACCAAAATTACTTTCCTGCACTCACAACGTTGCAAATTGGTAGGGTTGATTTATCAAAAATGGTTTCTTCTACTAAATCAGAAATGACACTTTTGAAACAATATTTAAACAAACACCACGATTTTAGGCATAAAGTATTTTTTGCCGAACCAAGTTCATTTATTGATAATAATTTTGGATTAAATGGTTTTGATGCAGCCTATTATGCAAGTTGTGGGTGGCGAAGTTTTACTGCAATGTTTCCCCCATCTAAAATTAAAAACGGTGATTATATTGATGATGGCAAAACAGAAAGTTTTTTATGGGCTTATGGTGCAGGTGGTGGAATTTATAAATCGGCTTGGGGTGTTGCGTACACCGATTATTTTTTAGGCAATAAACCTAAAATAGTGTTTAATATGTTATTTGGTAGCTATTTTGGCGATTGGGACAGTGAAGATAATTTTTTGCGAGCTCCTTTGGCCTCTGCTGGCTGGGGTTTAGCTAGTTGCTGGGCTGGCATCCCTTATTGGTTAAACCACCATACTGCATTAGGCGAAACTATTGGCTATTCTGCATGGATAACCATGCGCAATACATGCTACCAAAGCGATGGCCCCGATCGAAACATGACCTGTATAAACCTAATGGGCGACCCTACTTTACGCATACACCCTGTAGCACCACCTAAAAATTTAACGATTATAGGTAATAACCTAAACTGGGATGCAAGTGCCGAACCAGTAAATGGTTATTGTATTTATAGGCAAAATAATGGTACAGGCCAATACCTAAAAATTGCAACCCTAGCAAATAATGTTTACACTTTCGTGGATTTAAACCCCATTGAAGGCGAAAATAAATACATGGTTAGGGCACAAAAACTTGAAGCAGCAAACAGCGGAACGTATTATAATTTAAGCCAAGGGGCTTTTTATACACCACTTACTGTACCCTTACAATTAGCAAATTATACTGTAAAATTAAATGGCAATGCAGCTGTAAATGTATGGGAAACTAAAAACGAAGTTAATGTAGATTATATAAACATTCAACGCAGTACGGATGGTATAAACTTTATCACCATAGGAAAAATTATAGCCAAAGGTGCTGGCATGTATAGCTTTACTGATAAACAATTACCTCAAAACATTGCAACTTTATATTATCGGTTACAAATAATAGATAACGATGCCAACGAAAGTAACGAAAAAGTTTTAGCGGTTAACTTAAACCTAAGCACCGAGGGTAATTTTACAGTTTATCCAAACCCTATTACTAATAAAAACTTTATTATACAATTAAACCAATTACCCAAAGGCATCTATAAATTAAGCCTAGTAAACCAAGCAGGTAATTTAATTAAAGCATTAAATTTTGATTATGACGGCTCTTTTTACAAACAACAAATTGATATTGATGTGATTTCGGGGATATACGTTTTAAATATATCGTCAGATAACTTTAGTGATTATAAAAAATTAATTGTTAAATAATTGATTATTTTTAGGCTTTATTTGTTAAAAGAAAAAGGTAATATTTTAATTTTTTTATTAAAATAATTTCAATAATGCATTTGAGTTAAAAAAAAATCCACTTATTTTAATTGCTAAGTAAGCCATGGTTAAGTATATTTAATTTTAATATTTGACAAAAAAATATATTATTTTTTACTTTACAAAAGCTATTTTTATAAATTGTAAAAAAAAATTAACATCTAATTTAATTTTAGTAAACAATTATTTTATGAAACCATTTTATTCTTTTTTATTAATAGGTCTATTTTTTTGCCATACATTAATTGCGCAAACAAGAGATAAAAAATTAAAATACGGGCTAAAAGGAGGTGTTAATTTTTCGAGTGTAGCATTAAGCGGTAGTTATATTACACCAAATTTAAAAAATGGGGTTAGTAATATAACTTCGTTTTATTTTGGAGCTTATGCCGAGTTAGCTTTAAGCCATCATTTTGCACTACAATCGGGTTTAAGTGTAAGTGGCAAAGGCTCAAAAATAGATATTGAAACCCTTCAATTTATACCTTTTGTGGGTAATTTACCCATAAGGTACCAGCGTGAAACAAATATTATGTACCTCGAAGTACCTGTTAATGCGGTTTATAATTATAAAAATTTTTATCTCGGAGCTGGGCCATATTTGGCTTATGGTGTAGCAGGTTCCGAAAAAATAAATTCCACAGTATTTCCTTCAAAAGATGGTGCAGTAAAATTTGGTAATAACGTTGGCGAAATAAACCCTTTAGACTACGGTGCAAATTTTTTATTAGGCTACCAACTAAAAAATGGCTTTAACATAGGTGTAAACTATGGCTTAGGCTTGGGTAAAACCAATATCGTATCGGGTTTTGATATTGATGCCAGCAACAGGGTGTTTACGGTTTTGGCAGGCTTCGCTTTTTAACTTTTTGCATATCCGTTTGTTAAAAGAAAGCCACTTTTTATTAAACTTTTATTTTCCTATCTTTTATTGTGTGTGGCATTACAAGTAAATTTCAACACTATTTCCTACTAAAATAGGCTTATATTAAAAAAGTATAAAATATTTATTAAACATTAATTATCAAATGATTAAAAAAGGTTATTATTTCCGAGTATTTACCATAGAAGTGCAGCTACAAATTGTTAGGAGATAAACAAAGAATTGATTTTAGTTAATACATTCGAGGATTGTAAGTTTTACATGCAAACCCGAAAAAAGCATAAAACAAAGCCAAAAGTATTGGATTTAGCCGTATTTAAAATACAAAGCATTAAGCATGCTACAAAAACAATTGCGCAAAGAAATTTGCGTACCGAGCTGCTAAATGCAATGATAGAAATAGCAGAAAATGACTTAAAAATTAGTATCTGAAAAAAGTTTTCACACTATAACATTAATTTTGTAAGTTATTAGGGTTGTATTTTTACAATTTTAATCGATGGTAAAAAATAAGTATGTAGGTTTAAAATCATACCCAAATTATAAATTGGCATAGTCTATTTTTTGTTTGCTTCACTTAAGGCTAAAAAATAAAGAACAAACTGAATTAATGAACCTGCTTCAACTCAAAATTTAAATCGGGTATTACAGCGCAAAACAGAAAAAATGTTTTGCAAAAAGTAATGTATAAATTAGAGCTCAGTAAATAAATTTGCTTAAAACAGCTTGCATAAAAAAACGCTTTTTAAACAAATAAAAAGCGTTTTTTTAGGGGCATTTAAAGCCAAAAAAATAAACTATTAAGCACCCTCAACAGCTGAAGCAGTTTTTTCAACTTTAGCTTTTTTTGCTGGTTTAATTACTTCTTGTATAATTGATTGGGCTACTATATTATTTTTATCATTTTTTGCTGCAGAAAAATCAAAAGGTATAACCGAAACGTACGATTTGTTGTCAGCTTTTTTACGGAAAGATACTTTACCTGCTATTAAAGCAAATAAGGTATGATCTTTACCAATACCTACATTTTTTTCGGGGTGATGTTTAGTACCACGTTGTCTAACAATAATGTTACCAGCAATTGCTGCTTGGCCACCAAATATTTTGATACCCAAACGTTTGCTGTGCGATTCTCTACCATTGTTTGAACTACCCGCTCCTTTTTTATGTGCCATGTTGTATATTTTAAATGTTAAGCATAGCTTAACATGTTATCAAATTAATTAAATCGTAATGTTATCGATAATGATTTTAGTGAAATACTGGCGATGGCCATTTTTCTTTTTGTAACCTTTACGGCGTTTTTTGTGAAAAACAATTACTTTATCGCCTTTTAAATGAGACACGATTTTTGCCGAAACTTTAGCTCCACCTACTGCAGGCGTACCTACCGTAAATGCTCCATTGTTTTCAATCATTAAAACGTTATCAAATTCAACGATAGCGCCTTCATCCCCTTGTAACCTGTGTACAAAAAGGTGCTGGTCTTTAGCAACTTTAAATTGCTGGCCTGCTATATTTACTATTGCGTACATATTTTATATTTTTTTTGTTAAAGGTGCAAATATAAAAATTATGTTTACAAAATCAAACCTAAAATTTAAACTTGTAGCTATAAAATGCTATTAAATATTAAAAATAAAATATGTTCAAATTATTTTTAAATCAAATACCTATATTTAAAAACAAAATTAAAATAGTCTTCATATCTAAAAAAATAAACAAAGTGTATATTTTATATTAACTATCTTTTTTAAAACATTGCTTCATGAAAAAAATTTTATTCCTGCTTCTTATATTAATAACTAATTTTGTTTACGCTATTAATTATTATGTTAGGCCATCGGGTAACAACGCCAATAGTGGTAAAAGCCCTACTTTGGCATGGCAAACGCTTGAAAACATCAACAATACCACTTTTTTAGCTGGCGATAATATTTATTTAGAAGAAGGCTTTACTTATTACGGAAATATATATTTAAACAGCACAGATATAGGTACCGCAACCAACCCTATTACGATAACATCGTGGAATGCAGCAGGTGCGCTAACTAACAAAGCCACCATAAATGCTGGCAATTTATCGGGTATTTATGCGTACAACACCGCTGGAATAAAAATTTCTGACTTAAATATTTTTAGCTCCACACAATCGGGCGATGGTATTTCATTTTATTGCGATTTATCTGGCAATGTAAAGCTTAATTATATTTTTATAGAAAATATTGAAATACAGGGTTTTAGGTATGGTGTAAGAGTTGGATCGTGGAATAATCTTGCTGGTTATACCAATGTAACCATTCGCAATTCCGATATTCACGACAATGTAGTAGGTGGTATTTTAACGTATGCACAAACAAAGTTAGCGCACCAAAACTTTACGGTTTCGTATTGCAAAGCCTATAATAATTTTGGCGACCTTACAAATACCACCACCAATACAGGAAGCGGAATTATAATTGCAGGCGTAGATGGCGCAAACGTAAACCATTGTATTACATATAATAACGGCCAAAACAACCGTAATTTGGGTGGTGGTCCAGTGGGTATTTGGTGTTACGAAGCTAATAATGTTGTAATGGAGTACAACGAATCGTATAATAACAAAGCAGGCTTAACACTTGATGGTGGCGGTTTTGATATCGATGGTGGAAGTACAAACTGCATTATGCAATATAATTACAGCCACGGAAACGAAGGAGCTGGATTTTTATTTGCACAATTTTCGGGCGCAACTACTATGAATAATAATACTTGCCGATACAATATTTCGGAAAACGATGGCCGAAAAAACAGTTTTGCCGGTATCGAACTTTTTGCTGCGCCTGGGCATTCAATAAGCAATACCTACATTTACAACAATACAATTTTTGTAAGCCCAGCCAGCACAGGTTCGCCTAGCGCCATTGTAGTATTAAACGGCACCACTACCACAAATACGCAAATTAAAAACAATATATTAATTACAACGGGCGGTTTAAGTATTGTAAAAGCAAGCTCTACTTCGGGTATTATTTTAAATGGTAATAATTATTGGTCATCAGGCGGCACTTTTAATATTAATTGGAGAGGTACCAACTATGCCAGCCTAGCTGCTTTTAAAGCCACAAGGCAAGAAACAGGTACAGGTTTTCAGCTCGACCCTATGTTAGTTAACCCTAATGGGGGGATAATTATTGGAAACACAAATAACTTAAGCACTTTAACAGGATACCAATTACAACACGGTTCGCCCATGATTAATGCTGGCTTAACTATTGCCAATGCTGGCACAAATGATTTCTACGGAAATACAATTCCCATAAACAGTTTTTTTGATATTGGAGCGCATGAATATAATTTAGTTTTACCAGTCGGTTTAATTGATTTTAAAGCCAAAGCCACTTCGAACGGAAATGTATTAACTTGGAAAACCTTGAGCGAAAAAAACAACAATGGTTTTGAAATTTTACGCTCAGTAAATGGTGTTGATTTTGATAAAATTTATTTTATCAAATCAATAGCAATTAATGGTAACAGCAGTTCGGTTTTAAATTACACATTTAATGATATTACAAACGATGAAATAATATATTATAAATTAAATCAAATTGATTTTAATGGAAAAACCACCCCCTATGCTGTTATAAAAACCGAGGCAGAATTTGCCACCGAAAATTTTGTTTTTCCTAATCCGCTAATCGATAATTTGAATATAATTATTACATCGGGTAGCACAAATAAAGTTAATATCGGGGTGTATAACCATAGAGGTATACTTATGGTTTCAAAGGAAGAAACACTTAAAAAAGGAAAAAATAGCATTAAACTTATTGTTAATAATTTAGAAGCAGGTTGGTATTTATTAAAAGTTAACAACGCTTTTGGTTTACCTATTTTATCCCGAAAAATTATAAAGTTATAACACATTTATAAAGATGTAAACCACTCATAACTATGATTTTGTTGAAAAATTATAGTAAAATTTAATCTCATAAATAAAATTTTATTAATTGCGTTTAAAATAATACGAACCGATATTAAATTTATTAAAAAAACGATATGAAAAAGATAATACGAATACTTACTGTTATAATTATAGGCTTACAAGCATGTAAAAAAACACCAAAGCCTCCGGTAATAGAAAATCCTATTTTGTTAAATTATACTTTTGAAAACGATAGTGAAGGTTGGGTTTATGGCTATTCCGATTATCCATCAACGTTATCGTTAAACGATAGTTTAGTGCTTTATCAAATGCTGTATGGCCATGCTACTTTACCAGCCAGTATTGCGCCTGCTCAAAAAGGGTTGCGTATAAAAGGCATGAACCGCAGCGACGACTTATTTATGTATGTAAAAAAAAACTTATCGGGCTTAGTTCCCAATACTTTATATAAAATAACTTTTGAAATAGAAATGGCCTCAAACGCACCAACAAATGCAGTAGGTGTTGGTGGTGCACCAGGCGAAGGTGTTACATTAAAAGCGGGTGCAAAAGCATAAGAGCCTAAAAACATAAAAGATGGTAACAACTTTTATAGGTTAAATATTGATAAAGCAAACCAAAAAAATACAGGTATTGATATGCAAATTTTAGGCAATATTGGTGTTGCTGATGATACACGAAATCATACATTAATAAGCCGTAATAGCGCTTCACCATTTTTGGCATTAACCAATTCAAATGGCCAAATTTGGATAATTATTGGTACAGATAGTGGTTACGAAGGGCTTACTGATTTGTATTTTTCAAACATTAAAATAAAATTAGAAAAACAAATAAACTAGTTTTAATATTTTTTTTAAAACGCCCAGTTATTTAAACCAAACAACACTTATTAAAATGTAAATCCAGAAAAATAAGCATGATATTTTTTTAAAAATGCTAGTTTTACAAAAAAATAAAAATATAATGATTACTGTATCCAACCTGTCTTTACGTTTTGGTAAACGTACCCTTTTCGAAGATGTTAACCTAAAATTTACGCAAGGAAATTGCTATGGCGTAATAGGGGCAAATGGTGCTGGAAAATCAACGTTTATGAAAATTTTGGCTGGCGAAATCGACCCTACGGGCGGTACCATAAGCTTTTCGCCTGGCGAACGAATGGCGGTTTTAAACCAAAATCATTACGAATTTGATGAATTTACCGTTTTAGAAACCGTAATGATGGGCTGGAAAGAGCTTTACGCCATTATGAAAGAAAAAGACGCCATTTATTTAAAAGAAGATTTTACCGATGCCGATGGCGAACGAGCCGGAGAACTAGAAAATCTTTTTGCCGAAATGAATGGCTGGAATGCCGAAAACGATGCCGCAACGCTTTTAAGTAACCTAGGCATTAAAGAAGATAAGCACTATAAACTCATAAAAGAACTTGATGGTAACGAAAAAGTTAGGGCTTTGCTGGCGCAAGCACTTTTTGGTAACCCCGATATTTTAATTTTAGATGAACCTACCAACGATTTAGATATAGAAACCATTGCTTGGCTCGAAAATTTTTTGGCCGATTACGAAAGCATTGTTTTAGTGGTATCACACGATAGGCACTTTTTAGATACCGTATGTACCCATATTGTTGATATTGATTTTGGTAAGATGAATATTTATACGGGCAATTACACGTTTTGGTACGAAACTTCGCAACTGGCTTTAAGGCAACGTAGCGATCAAAACAAAAAAACCGAAGATAAGATTAAAGAGCTACAAGAATTTATACGGAGGTTTTCGGCCAATGCTTCAAAATCTAAACAAGCCACTAGCCGTAAAAAAGCGTTAGATAAAATAAATATCGATGAAATTAAAGCATCGAGCCGTAAGTATCCAGCCATTATGTTTAACCAAATGATGCGTGAACCGGGCGATCAAATTTTACAAGTAGAAAATCTTACCAAAATAAGCAACGGCGAGGTGATGTTTAAAAATCTAAATTTTACCATTAGCAAAGGCGATAAGGTTGCATTTTTATCTCAAAACTCGTTGGCTACTACGGCATTGTACGAAATATTATCGGGCAGAGATACTGATTTTACAGGCAAATTCAAATGGGGTATCACCATTGTACCTGCAAATTTACCTATCGATAATTCATCTTATTTTGTAGGTAAAGATGATAATTTGATTGATTGGTTGCGAGAATATTCGGTGGCCGATAAAGACGAAACTTTTATCCGTAGTTTTTTAGGTAGGATGCTTTTTTCGGGCGAGGAAGTGTTTAAAAAATGTAGCGTACTATCGGGTGGCGAAAAAATGCGTTGTATGTTTTCTAAAATGATGTTGGAAGGACCCAATCTTTTAACTATTGATGAACCTACCAACCATTTAGACCTCGAGTCGATAACCGCCCTTAACAACGGCTTAAAAGATTTTAAAGGTGTAATATTATTTACCTCACGCGACCACGAGCTTACCCAAACCGTAGCCAACCGCATTATAGAAATTACCCCAAAAGGTGCTTTAGATAAGCTAATGGGGTACGACGAATATATTAGCAGCGATGTAGTTAAAGAACAAAAAGCGGCTTTGTATATGTAAAATATATAAAGAAATTTACAGTGAATAGTAAAGATTAGATAAGAATTAATCAAGATATTCTAAATCCTTCAATCTTAAAATCAAGCAAATAAAAATTTAGATAATTGAGATTTAAAGAAGATAATACGCTAATACAAAATACACAGGAATGAAAGAATGAGGTTATTGCAATAAATGTTTGTGTAAATACTTGCTAATTCTAGCATAATTGGCAAGTATTTACTTACCTTTACATTTAATCATTTGTTATAATCATGATAGAAACAGCACCGCCATACAATTTAACTGAGGCATTACAAAGGATCAATCATCCTAAACTAGCATATAAAATAAAAGAACTAAATACCGAGTATTTGTATTGGGATAAAATTAAATATAAAAAAATAGATGGACTTAGTGCTGAAGAATTGTGGGAAAACACAAAACTCATAAGGCACTTGAATTATAAATTATTACCTCTAAATCAACATATTTTTAAGTATTACAATACCGATTATGTTCAAAAATCACTTCATCAGTTTGATATGCACATTGGTGGATATATGGGTGCAAAAAGTGTAATACCCGAACAAGATAAGGCAAGATATTTGGTAAGTGCTATAATGGAAGAGGCAATTAGTAGCAGCATTATGGAGGGCGCAGCAACTACCCGTAAAAAGGCAAAAGAAATGCTTCGCAAAGAAATAAAGCCCAAAAATAAAAGCGATCAAATGATTGTAAATAATTATTACACTATTAATCATATTGTAGCACACAAAAATGATGACCTAACCCCAGAAAATTTATTGCAAATACATCACTTAATGTGTAATAGAACATTAGGTAGCACAACTGAAGAAGGAGCTTTTAGAAATTCGGATGATGTTTACGTTGTAAACCACAGTACAAGTGAGGTAGTACATACACCACCTAAACATAATGAAATCCAAAATCTTATATCCGAACTTTGTTTGTTTTTTAATACAGATAACGAAAATGATTTTATACATCCTATTTTAAAAGGTATCATCATTCATTTTATGATAGGTTGGATACATCCTTTTACAGATGGTAATGGGCGTACAGCCCGGGCGTTATTTTATTGGTATTTATTAAAAAAAGGTTACTGGCTTACCGAATATTTATCTATATCAAAAATTATACAAGGCAGTAAAAACAAATATGAAAAAGCATATTTATACACCGAAATAGACGAATTGGATTTAACTTATTTTGTTACCTATCATATAGAGGTAATGCATAAAGCTTTTGAAGCATTAAAAAAATAAAAAAAAGAAAAACAACAAGAAAATGTTCAAGTTGCACAATATTTAAAACTTGCCAATGTAAACGAAAGGCAAGCCCAAATTTTAAAAATATTATATGATGAACCTGATGTAGTTTTTTCTGTAAAAGAAATAGCCAATAGGTTTTTAATAGCCAATTTTACTGCTCGTACAGATTTAACTAAACTTGTTGCATTAGGCTATATGCAAATGATACCTGTAAATAACGTAAAAAGTAATTTTATACGTTCAGCGCAATTTGAAAATCTAATAAAGAAATAAATACTTGCCAATTATTTTAAAACTAACAAGAATTAACAAACATAAATGTCTAAACAATTCGAACAAAATTAAAATAATAATTTTTTGCCTAATTTTAAAATAACCAAAAATGCAATTATTATAATCAAGATTAAAAAATCTATTTTTTAATTCTCCACCACCTGGCCCATAGCACAAAATTTTTCTATCCTTTCGTTAATTAAAACGTCTATTTTTTTCTTTTTTAGTAATGCCAAATCGGTAATTAATTTTTCTTTGATGGTAGCAGCCATAGCATCGGGGTTTTGGTGTGCACCGCCCAGTGGCTCCTCAATAATACCATCAATTAGTTTATTGCCGTACATATCATCGGCGGTAAGCTTTAAACACTCGGCTGCCCGTTCTTTAAAATCCCAGCTGCGCCATAAAATTGATGAACACGACTCGGGCGAAATTACCGAATACCAAGTATGCTCAAGCATATACACCTTATCGCCTATACCTATGCCTAGTGCGCCACCCGATGCACCTTCGCCTATTACAATACATATAATAGGAACTTTTAAAACCGACATTTCCAGTAGGTTACGGGCTATAGCTTCGCCTTGGCCACGTTCTTCGGCTTCTAAGCCTGGGTAGGCACCCGGGGTATCAATAAAAGTAACCACAGGTTTGTTAAATTTTTCGGCTATTTTCATCAAGCGCAATGCTTTACGGTATCCCTCGGGATTGGCCATACCAAAATTACGGTATTGGCGCATTTTAGTATTTATACCCTTTTGGTGGCCTATAAACATTACCGTTTGCCCGTTTATACTACCAAAGCCACCTACAATGGCTTTATCGTCTTTTACGGTACGGTCGCCATGCATCTCAATAAAATCATCGGCTATTTTTTCAATATACTCTAAGGTATATGGCCTTTCGGGATGGCGTGAAATTTGCACCTGTTGCCAGCCTGTTAAATTATGATACACCATTTCTTTGGCATCTTCAATTTTTTTATCCAGTTCTTTTAACGTAGCATTCATATTTACTTTGGTTTTATCGGCTATTTGCTTTACTTTTTCAACCTGTAATTGCAGCTCGGTAATAGGTTTTTCAAAATCGAATGATGTTTTCATATTTAAAAAATTTAGTTCAAATGTATTATTAAAATTTAATGCTGTTAGTTTTCTTAGGCTTAAAATTATTTGTTTAGCACATCAAGGGCTTTTTTAGCCTCCTTCCATGATGTATTCTCTTTTTTATTTTTTTGCGGAGCATTGTTTATTATTTGTTGCAAATCACTTAGTCTTAGTAAAACATCAGCAGCCGAAATACCATCTAGTTTAAATTGCTCAATATCTAAAATTACGGCTTTAATTTCGGCTTTTTCGTTAGTTACGTATTTAATACCATTCATATTTCTTTGTTTAAAAATTTTAATTTGGGCGTTTCCTGCCTGCCGGCAGGCAAGGTAACACGCTATCGGCTACCTGCTTGCCTCTATCGTTAACGCTCTAAAATCGTAAAAAGCATTCGTTAATATGGTGTTAAAGCCATTATTTATAACCCAGCTAATTTAATAAGTTAGTGTAAATTTTTTTCTTCACTTTTATTAATTTGGTGGTAAAGTGTAGAAGTAGGATAAGCAAATTCGGCACCATTATTTAATACATACTCCATTACTTTATAGTTAATTTCGTCTTTTATCGCCATATAAAGCTCATATTCAATTATTTCAATATAGTATTCCACTTTAAGGTCTAACGATGATGCGCCAAATGCGTTAAAAATAACAATGGTATCATCATTACTGGTTTTTGGGTGTTGGTTAATAAATTCTTTTATCTCGAACGAGATTTTTTTCATTACCTCGGGCTTAGTTTGGTAAGTTAAACTGATAGTAAATGCAACACGGCGTAAGTTACGAAGGGTTAAATTTTCTAGCGGGCTATCAATCATTTTTTTATTGGGGATAACTACCAATGTTTTATCTAAAGTACGCAACAAGGTGCTACGAAAGCCTACTTTTTCTATCACAGCATCGTAGCCTTCGATATGTACCAAATCGCCTACTACAAATGGCTTATCGGCAAATATGGTAAAGGAACCTAGTAGGTTTTGTAAAGTATCTTGTGCAGCCAAGGCAATGGCAATACCGCCTATACCTAGGCCTGCTATAATGGTGGCTACATTCATGTTAAATACCGTACCCATTACAATAAAAACACAAGTTATAATCAGTAATATTTTTGATAGCTCTTTTAAAAAAGGTACCATTTGGTCATCCGTTCGGGATGCGGTAAGCGAAGCCTTGTAAGCAAAAATATGGGCAATAAAATCTACCATACGCAAGGCAATGCGTATGGTAGAAATAATTACCAAAAATGCAAATACCTTATCTATTGCCTCAATTAAGGTAATAGCAAATATTTTTTGGGTTTTATCAATATAGGTAATGCGCTTAAAAATAATTTCGTTTAGCGGATAGTCTAATTGATTAATGGCGGTATAAACCAATAATATAATTACCAAAAACTCTATGGGTTTAAGCAGTAACTCATAAAATTTTTGCGGGGCACATTGGCTGTAAAATTTTTTAAACAGTAAAAACAACAGCCAACTTAAAAACTTTGAAAAATACTTTTTAAGTATAAAACCAATAATTAAAAAGGCGGCAAAAAGCGCATAATTTCGGATGCTGTTTCCCCAAAAAATTTGATTATAAAACTGATTATCCATTAGGTGTTAAAAATAGGGTAAGATAGCCAAGGTATTCTAAAAAAAACAAAAAAAATATAGGCACAAAAAAAACCTCTCTTTTTGTAGAAGAAAGGTTATTGTTTTTTTGTTGTAAATTAAACCCTTTTTGATTTTATACGGGCTGCTTTACCTGTAAGTTCTCTAATGTAGTATAACTTGGCTCTACGCACTTTACCTACATTGTTAACCTCTAGTTTGGCAATATTGGGCGAGTTAACAGGGAAAATACGCTCTACACCTATGCCGTTCGAAATTTTACGAACCGTAAAGGTTTCGGTAGCATTGGTGCTATTTCGTTGTATAACAACGCCTTGATAAACCTGTACACGCTCTTTGTTACCTTCGCGTATGGTATAATGTACACTTACAGTATCTCCTGCTTTAAACGATGGCAGGGTTGCTTTTGCTATTACCTGCTCTTCTACAAACTTTACTAAATCCATGATTATAAGCTATTATTACGGTTATTAAATATGATAACCAACCCCCAATTTGGGTGTGCAATGTTAGGGATAATTTTTGGTAATTAAAAGTGTAATTTATTTTTTTTTATTACGATAAAACTAGTGTAATAAATCGGGGCGACGTTCTTGTGTGCGTTTTAGCGATTGCTCGTAACGCCAGTTTTCGATTTTAGCTTGGTTGCCACTTAATAATATTTCGGGCACTTTATGGCCTTTCCAGTCGGCAGGGCGGCTGTAAACTGGCGCATCTAATAAATCGCCTTGGAACGAATCGGAAAGTGCCGAAGTTTCATCGTTTAAAACTCCTGGCAATAGCCGCACCACAGCATCAACCACTAGGGCTGCGGGTAGTTCGCCCCCCGAAAGTACAAAATCGCCGATAGAAATCTCACGGGTAACGTATATATCGCGTATACGTTGGTCGATACCTTTGTAATGCCCACAAATAATAATCATGTTTTTTTTTAGGGCTATCTCGTTGGCTGTTTGCTGGTTTAGGGTAACGCCATCGGGCGTCATAAAAATAATTTCATCGTAAACGGTATGTGCTTTTAGGCTTTCGATACAGTTGGCAATGGGTTCTATTTGCATTACCATACCACCACCACCACCGTAGGGGTAATCGTCAACACTTTTTTGTTTATGGGTGCTGTAATGGCGTAAGTTGTGTACATTAATTTGTACCAATCCCTTGGTTTGCGCTCTTTGCAAAATCGAATGTGCAAAGGGGCTATCAAGTAAATTGGGCAGTACGGTAATGATATCGAAGCGCATGGTTAATAATGTACAAAATGTTACTGTTGATGTTTTTTAAATCAACAGTTTTTTAAATCAATAAAAATATGGTGGTTAATATTTTATGTATGTTTTTACTTGTTAATATTAATGTATTTAAGCAACACATAAAAGGTATTTTTTGAGTTTTCACCCCTATATTTTAAAAAACTTAATTTCCCTTATTTACTCCATATAAATATCAATCAACCCATCTGGTAAATTAATGATAATGGTTTGCTTATCAATATCAATTTCGTTTATTAAATCATCGCTCAGCGGAAACAAAATTTCTTTTTCTTTGTACATAAGGGCTGCAATATATTGTTTTGGCAACGCTTTTACCTCCGTTATTTGCCCTAGCAATCCTTTATTAATATCGGTAACGGTAAAGCTTTCTAAATCTTTAAAGCTAAATTCATCTTTGTTTTTTTTTGGTTTTAAGCGGTTAGCTAAATAAATTTTTTTGTGTATAATTTTTTTTGCTTTATCTATGTGGTTTATATCTTCAAATAAAAAATAACCCATCAGCGGTTGCGGAATTTTGTAGGCTTCTACAAAATGAGGTATCATTTTACCATCATACTCGATAAAAACTGCCTCAAGTTTAAGTTTTTCGGGCTCGTGGTAACTAAATGATACCTGTACTTCGCCTTTTAAACCTTTGGTTTTGGCTATGTAGCCAATTTCGAAACAATCGGTTATATTCATCGATAATTTATTTAAAAATTATTCGTAATCAAAAACTCCAAAAGGAGAATAGATAGTTACTTTTTTGTTTGTGGCATTTTGTACTCGTCCTACAATTTGTGCAGCTATATTAAATGATTGCGAAATGGCGATAATATCTTGTGCCAAAGCTTCATCGGCATAAATTTCCATGCGGTGGCCCATATTAAATACTTTGTACATTTCTTTCCAATCGGAGTTTGATTGCGCTTGTATTAATGTAAACAAAGGTGGGATAGGAAAAAGATTATCTTTGATGATATGTAAATTATCGATAAAATGAAGCACTTTGGTTTGTGCGCCGCCACTGCAATGCACCATTCCGTGTATTTGGTGGCGGTATTTATCTAATATTTGTTTAATTACGGGGGCGTATGTTCGGGTGGGCGATAGCACCAGCTTGCCAGCGGTTATGTTTAGGCCTGGGTTAATTTCTATTTTATCTGTTAGCGTTTTATTGCCCGAAAATACCAAATGGCCGGGTATGGCGGGGTCGTAACCTTCGGGAAACTGTGTGGCTAGGGTATTATTAAAAACATCATGCCGGGCTGATGTAAGGCCATTAGAACCCATGCCTCCATTGTATTCGGTTTCGTAAGTGGCTTGCCCTGAAGACGATAATCCAATGATAACATCTCCAGCTTGAATTTTTTGGTTGTTTATTACATCGCTTCGTTTTATACGGCAGGTAACGGTCGAATCAACAATTATGGTGCGTACAAGGTCGCCTACATCGGCGGTTTCGCCACCAGTACTATAAATCGAAATGCCTAGTTGGCGTAAATGGGCTAATATTTCTTCGGTTCCGTTAATAATTTCGGCTATAACTTGGCCAGGTATTAAGTTTTTATTACGCCCTATGGTTGAAGATAATAAAATGTTTTCGGTGGCGCCTACACACAATAAATCATCTAAGTTCATTACAATAGCGTCTTGTGCAATGCCTTTCCATACCGATAAATCGCCTGTTTGTTTCCAATACATATAAGCTAACGACGATTTTGTACCAGCTCCGTCGGCATGCATTATGTTACAATATGCAGCATCGTTACCTAATATATCGGGTATTATTTTGCAAAATGCTTTTGGAAAAATACCTTTATCAATATTTTTGATGGCATTGTGCACATCATCTTTAGCCGCCGAAACGCCTCTTTGGTTATACCTATTATCGCTCATTATATGGCACAAATATAATTATTTTGGGACGAGTAAAAAGTGTTTTATGAAATGGATGAGCCAAAGTTATGGCTTTTGATATTTGGTTTTTAATCTTAATTTTTGATTGCTTTTCTTAAGATTTCTCCTTGAAAAGTGGGTTTACGGTATTTAAATTATTTATAATCAATAGGTTATTAGTAAATATTAAATCTCATGCAGTGTTTTCGTTAAATAACTATATTTGCGCTAGCGTAAAAAAAATATAATGCAAAAAAATTGGTATAAAACATGGTTTAATTCGCCCTTTTACCACTTACTGTACAATGCAAGAAACACTACCGAAGCCGAATTTTTTATTGATAACTTGTGTGCTTTTTTACACCCACCAATAAATGCTAAAATTATTGATATAGCTTGTGGCAAAGGCAGGCATGCTGTTTATTTGAATAAAAAAGGTTTTGAAGTAATTGGTACCGACCTTTCGTACGCCAGCATCAGCTTTGCTAAAACATTTGAAAATAGCAAATTACAGTTTTTTGTGCAGGATATGCGTAGCCTTTTTTATATTAATTACTTTGATTTTGCTTTTAACTTATTTACCAGCTTTGGGTATTTTGATACCCATGCCGACCATGTTAAAGCCCTTAAAAGTTTTGCAAAATCGTTAAATAAAAATGGTTTGTTGGTGCTTGATTATATGAATGCCGAAAAAATTGCACAAAATTTAGTTACAAACGAGGTTAAAACAATTAACGATATAACCTTTACCATCGAACGTAAAATAGCCGATGGTAAAATTATAAAAAACATACATTTTACAGCCCTTCAAAATGATTACGCATTTAGCGAGGAGGTTAGCGATTTTAGGCTTGCCGATTTTACAAACCTTTTTTATGCAGCAGGTTTACAAATATGCCATACTTTTGGCGATTACAGCTTAAACCCTTTTGTAGCTTCACAATCGGATAGATTAATATTTATTTGTAAAAAAACCGAATGTTAGAAAAAATTATCCAGCTCGATTATCAATTATTTTACACCATAAATACAGGTTTATCTAACCCTGTTTTTGATTTTTTGATGCCTATATTACGTAACAAACTAGTGTGGATACCATTTTACCTTGCCATAATTTACTATTTTATAAAAACTTATAAGCTAAATGGTGTTTTTTTAACCTTAACGTTAGCAACATGTATTGCTTTTGCCGATTTTACATCAGCATCTGTAATAAAAAAAACAGTTAAACGGCCTCGTCCTTGTAACGATCTTGCATTTATGCAACGGGTAACTATACGTGTACCTTGTGGTACAGGTTTTAGCTTTCCATCCACACATGCTACCGATCATTTTGCTATTGCTTTGTTTTTAATTACCTTGTTTTTTAAAAAGTACAAATACACTATAATTATACTTTTAAGCTGGGCATTTTTAATTGCCTTTGCCCAGGTGTATGTAGGTGTACATTTTCCTACCGATGTGTTGTGTGGTACTTTGTATGGGGCTTTAATAGGCTGTAGCTTTGCCAGTTTTTTCAAATATAAATTTCCAAAATTGATTTTAGCGTGAGTTATTTTAATATCCTGTTGCTTTTTAGTGGAGCCTTAACTGGTGGCTTATCTGTTTTTTTATTTAAAAACGATAGCCAACAAAAACTTAAATTAATACTATCGTTTAGTGGAGCTTACTTGTTTGCCATAACAGTATTACATTTATTGCCCGATGTATATACCGATGGTAATAAAACCGTTGGCTTATTTATTTTGCTGGGGTTTATATTTCAAATAGTTTTAGAGCAATTTTCGGAGGGGGTAGAGCATGGGCATGTACACAAGCATGTTAAGCACAACGAAGTTGTTTTTCCTTACGGTATTATAATAAGCTTATCTTTACATGCTTTTTTAGAAGGTATGCCATTATCTGGTGATAGCCACAACTCGTTGGTGTATGGTATTGCTATACATCATATACCTGCAGCATTTGCATTGGCTAGTATTTTGTTGCAAAATAATATTAGCGGGGTTAAAACCGTAGTTTTATTGGTGGTATTTGCGCTTATGTCACCAATGGGGTATATATTTAGTAACCAATTAAGTATGGGTAATTTTGGTGATTTATCACATTATTACACATCTATTATGGGTATTGTAATTGGTATATTTTTACATATTTCTACTACAATTTTATTCGAGTCTACGGTTGATCATAAGTTTACTATCAAAAAAACTATGGCCGTAGCTATGGGTATTTCTATAGCATTGTTGGGTTATTTTTTAGGTTATTAGCCTCTTAAATCGTCTAATAAACCGTTTAATAATTCAGCTTGTTTTTGGGTAATGTTTTCGGTAATAATATTATCCATAACTTTTTCAAGTTCTATTTTATCTAAAAGCTTTAAACCTTGGTTGGTAATCAAAATATTTCTAGCTCGGGTATCCTGATCGTTAATTTCGCGAGTAATCAATTGTTTTTCGACTAATCGAGTTACAATACGTGATGCATCAGACATTTTATCCAACATCCTATCTTTAATAATATTTATGGTTATAGGTTGTGGGTATTGCCCACGCAATATACGCATTACGTTATATTGCTGCATAGTAATTTTATATTTTTTAAGCTCGTGTTGCAGTAAAGTACTTATCCAATTATTGGTATAAATAATATTAACCACCAGTTTATGATATTGATTATCAAAGTCTTTGTTAAAAATTTCTTTTTCTAATTTCATAAGTTATCAAATAGTATCAGTTTTTTAGCGCTGGTAATTTTATTTTTTGTATTTTAAAGAACTTTACCTAAGCCATATAAAACAGAACAGAACTCAAAAATATAATTTAGGTTTTTTTTTAGAAAAATAGACTCAAAATAATATGTTTCTATATTATTTTAGGCGTTTAATTATTTCGGTCGTAAAATATCTCTGATGAGTTGCTCCTCAGCGTTGCTCATTTCCTTTTCTTTTAACGGTATAAATATACACTTGTTTTTTTCCATTGCTTATCAAATTTACAAATTGTGTGTATTTTTTGAGAAACGTTTTAGTTATCTAAGTTGCTACAGTGCCATTGAAATTGGTTTGGTATTTTAGTATTTGGCATGTGCCATAAAATTTTAAAAAAATTTTATTTAAAAAATAAAATATCAATCGAAATTTGGTATTAAAACTTAACTTTGAGGCATAAATAATTGATAAAATGGAAAAAGAATTCGACTACCAAGATTATAACTGGCTATATTATGTAATAGGTTTAAGTGCAGGCATTTTAACTGGCTATGCGGTAGAGGGGCATGTAATTTTAGGTGCTGTACTGGGTTTATTATTTGGCGGTTTGTTAAAATTTGCCATTAACAAAAGCCGTAAACCACAATAAAGCAAGCATTATTTAATTATAATGCTTGCAAACTTTCGGTTAAAATTTTCAACTTAGCTTCGGCATCGGCTAATTTATTTTTTTCGTTTGCCACGATTTCGGCTTTGGCATTAGCCATAAATTTTTGATTTGATAATTTGGCGTTTACCGATTTTAAAAATCCGTTTAGGTAATCTATTTCTTTGGTAATGCGCTCGGTTTCGGCGATAGCATCTACACTCCCCGCAAGGGTGATAAAAAACTCGTCTTTCCCCGCAAGGAAAGAGAAAGCACCTGCAATTTTTTCATCAACAATATCAAAACTACTAAGGTTACCCAGTTTTGTTATAATGGTTTGATATTTGATAAATAAAATATCCGAATTTATTTTTACCGCCAATGGCAAGGCTTCTTTAGGCGAAATTTGTTTCTGATTTCTTAGGTTTCTAATTTCGGCAACGGCTTGTTTTATAATCTCTATTTCTTTTAAAATTTGGTTATCAAAGGGTTTGGCTGGGGTAATTTGTGCTACAATACAGCAATCTAAGGTTTCACGCTCGCCAAAAACCTCTTCATCATGCCAAAGTTCTTCGGTTAAAAAAGGCATAAAAGGGTGTAGCAGTTTTAAAATATCGGCGAAAAAATTAACTGTTGCTTTATAGGTTGCCGCATCGGTAAATTGCTGGTAAGGCGGCTTTATCATTTCGAGATACCAAGCGCAAAAATCGTCCCAAACTAGCTTATAACAAGCCATTAAGGCTTCGCTTAGGCGGTAATTTGTAAAGTGATTTTCTATTTCGGTTAGGGCTTCTTGGTATCGGTTGGCAAACCAATTAATGGCTATTTGGTTATGCGTTTCTGTATTTAATACTTCTATATTTTGTGGTTTAATGCCTTTAATAAGCTTAAAAGCATTCCAAATTTTATTGGCAAAGTTACGGCCTTGTTCGCAACTGCTTTCATCAAACATAATGTCGTTGCCGGCCGGCGAGCATAGCAGCATACCTACACGTACGCCATCGGCTCCGTATTTTGTTATCAAATCTAATGGGTCGGGCGAGTTGCCTAACGATTTCGACATTTTACGCCCCAGTTTATCACGCACAATCCCCGTAAGGTAAACGTTTTTAAAAGGTACTTTGCCTCTAAACTCGTGTCCTGCCATTATCATTCGGGCTACCCAAAAAAACAATATTTCGGGTGCTGTAACTAAATCGTTGGTGGGGTAGTAATAATTTACATCGGCATTACCTTTTTTTGTTGGGTCGGCAAAAACAGTTGGGTCGAAAACCGAAATCGGCCACAGCCACGATGAAAACCAGGTATCTACTACGTCTTCGTCTTGTTTAATGTCAGATAAGGATAAGTGTGGGGTTGAGGTTTCGTTAAATTGTGCTAGGGCTTCTTGTGCAGTTTTTGCAATAACAAATCGGCCATTAGGCGCATACCAAGCAGGTATTTGCTGCCCCCACCACAGTTGGCGAGAGATGCACCAATCTTTAACATTGCCCATCCAGTGGCGGTAGGTGTTTAAAAATTTATCGGGAATTAGGTTTACTTCACCGCTTTCTACATAAGCTAAAGCTGGTTGCGCCATTTCGGTCATTTTGCAAAACCATTGCATAGATAATTTAGGTTCAATAGCTGCATCTGTACGTTCGGAGAAACCAATTTGCGATGTATAATCATCCGTTTTTTCTAAATTACCGGCTTCGTTTAGCAATTTGGCAATTTTTTTTCGGGCAATAAAACGGTCATCGCCTACTAAAATTTGGGCATTTTCGTTTAGCGTTCCATCATCGTTTAAAATATCAATAATGGGTAAATTATATTTTTGGCCAAGCTCGTAATCGTTTAAATCATGCGCTGGGGTAACTTTTAGGCAGCCAGTTCCAAAATCTATGGTAACATAATCATCCTCAATTATGGGTATTTCTTTATTTATAAGTGGGATGTAAACCCGCTTTCCTTTCAGGTGTTGGTAACGTTCATCGGCTGGGTTTACACATATTGCGGCATCGGCCATAATGGTTTCGGGGCGGGTGGTGGCAACAGTTAAAAAATCGTTATCGGCACCAACAACCTGATATTTAATATAGTATAATTTTTGATTTACTTCTTTGCGGATAACTTCCTCGTCTGATACGGCGGTTAAACCTTTTGGGTCCCAGTTTACCATACGCACTCCACGGTATATTAAACCTTTTTTATGTAGGTGTATAAAAGTATCAATTACGGCTTCACTCATAGGAGCATTCATGGTAAAGCTGGTACGGCTCCAATCGCAACTGGCGCCTAGTTTTTTAAGTTGATCTAAAATTATATCGCCGTATTTGTTTTTCCAATCGTAAGCGTATTTTAAAAATTGTTCTCTGGTAATATCTTTTTTATCGATGCCTTTTTCTTTAAGCATAGCCACTACTTTGGCTTCGGTGGCTATCGAAGCATGGTCGGTACCAGGCACCCAGCAGGCATTTTTACCTTGCATACGGGCTCGGCGAATAAGTACATCTTGTATGGTATTGTTTAGCATGTGTCCCATGTGCAGTACGCCCGTAACATTGGGTGGTGGTATTACTATGGTGTAGGCCTCTCGTTCATCGGGGGTTGAGGTAAAAAAATTATGGTCGAGCCAATATTTATACCATTTATTTTCGGTTTCGGTGGGGCTATACGTTTTGGCAGTAATCATAATCGGAACAGGTTTTTTCAAAAAAAACAAAATTAAAATTTATGGGCATAAAATGCTTGCTATTTGAAATATTAGTTTTTAAGCTAAATACATTTAGTGCATTGCGTTTTCTAAATCGGCAAGTAAATCGTCTATGTGTTCTAATCCTACCGAAACTCTTAGTAAGTTTTTAGGGGTTGTACTATCTGCTCCTTCAACGCTGTAACGGTGTTCAATCAAACTTTCTACCCCGCCAAGGCTGGTGGCTTGTGTAAAAAGTGTAAGCTTATTTATAATTGTACGAGCAGCTTTCTCGCCACCTTTAACTAAAAAAGAAAGCATTGCACTGTAAGCCAACATTTGTATTTTGGCAATTTGGTGTTGTGGGTGCGATGGTAAGCCAGGGTAAAATACAGCTTCAACCTTTGGGTGATTTTGTAAATATTGGGCAATTATTAAGGCATTATGGCAATGCCCACGCATACGGTAAGGCAAGGTTTTTATGCCTCGTACGGTTAAGTAACAATCGAAAGGAGAGGGGATAGCTCCACCATAAATTTGAATATTTTTGATTTTATCCCAAAATGGGTTAAGGTGTTTGGTAACCAATGCACCACCAACAATATCGCTATGCCCATTTAAGTATTTGGTATTGCTGTGCATTACCAAATTGGCACCTAAGTTTAAAGGTTGTTGGCATATGGGCGTTGCAAATGTATTATCAACGGCTACTATCAAGTTATTTTTTTTGGCAAGTTGGCATATTGCTTTAATATCGGATATTTTTAAAAGTGGGTTTGATGGGGTTTCTAACCAAATTAATAGTGTATTGGGTTTTATGTTTTTTTTTACAAGCGGTAAATTTCCTACATCAATAAAATCGAATTGTAAAATATTGTTAAACATTGTTTTAAGCTGGTTTCGTAAACCATGGTACATATCATCGGGGCAAATAATATGGCTACCAGGTGTTAAAGCCTGAAAAACAGCCATTGCTGCTGCATTGCCCGACGAAAAAGCCGCTGCGGCTTCGCCTCCCTCTAAGGCTGCTAGCAAGTTTTCTAACGCTTGCCTATTGGGGTTATTTGCTCGCGAGTACATAAATCCGCCTGGATATTCGCCATTATGCCCACGCACATATGTAGTTGAAAGTGTAATGGGTTGTATTACTGCTTGGGTATTTTTATCAATTTGGTTACCAGCGTGTATGGCTATGGTTTCAGGTTTCATTGATTGGATAGTAAGTAATTTATGATATACAATGCGTTTTTAATTTTATAAAGGTAATATTAAATATCTTCATAAAGTTAAAACGCTAAATTACATTTCGCAACTACATACTTATTTAATTTTTCCTTCCGATGATGCAAAGGCAAACAGCAACGGAAGGAAGAAATTTTTATAATTTGGCTTTTTATAGTTCTAAAATTAGTTGCTTTAAACCTAATTAATGGGCCGTACTCATTTTTTTATTTTTTACCCATAAGTAGTATTTCGTTTACTAAAACTTCTGTAACGTAGCATTTTATGCCATTTTTGTTTACGTAGCTTCGGCTGGTAAGTTTACCTTCGATGCTTACTTCGCTACCTTTTTGCAAATATTTTTCGGCAATAGTGGCTTGTGCATTCCAAGCTATTAGGTTATGCCATTGTGTATCTTCTACTTTTTCGCCTTTTTCGTTTTTGTACGAATCGCTTGTGGCTAAACTTAATTTGGCTACTTTTTTGCTTTCCGAAATGTTTTTTACTTCTGGTGCGCTGCCTATAAAACCTGTTAAACGAACGCTGTTTTTTAAATTACTCATGATATTTTGTTTTTTAACGAACAGCTGGCTTAATTGCCAACCGACGATACAAAAGTGTGGTTGATAAGAAAAAATAGTCGGATATTACCTATTTATAAACGATTATACACGTTTATACACAGTTAATAATTATTTTTTTTATTTATAGTAGTTTGATTTCTTGTAATTTATATATTTAAATAACGTATAATTTTTTTATTTTTTTTAAATGTTATTAATTAAAGCTACAAAAAATTTATACTGCAATAAAATATTTAAGTACACTTTAAACTATAATTTTTAATTAATTATGTTGGGCGTATAATCGGCTATTGTGTTTATTTTTTACTTGTATTTGTAATGTTTTAGTGCGTTGTTTGTGGTTAAATTATAAAACAAAGCTATAAGTATGTTTGTATGTAAACCAAGCATCTAATTATTCTTAAAAATTAAAAGCAATTTAATTAATGATTTACTTGTTATATACTATTTTTTTGTTTTTAATACTACGGTTTACGGTAACTCTTTTTAATTTTATATCAAACCCAAAATTAACAACTTCGCCAAAAAACTACAATTGTTTGGTATCGGTACTTATACCTGCCCGAAACGAACAACAACATATTTTAACCCTATTACAATCGCTAAAAAAGCAAGATTATCAATCCATCGAAGTAATTATTTACGACGATGCTTCAACAGATTATACATTAGCCATTTGTCAAAACTTTTGTGCTACCGATGACCGCTTTACTGTTATCGGCAATAGCCAGCTTCCCCAAGGATGGATGGGTAAAAACCACGCTTGTTACCAATTGGCAAAAAAAGCAAAGGGTACCTATTTTTTATTTTTAGATGCCGACGAAGTAGTAAGTAACGGACTTATAAACAATGCTATACACCGTATGGAAACAGGTAAACTAGCTTTATTAAGTTTATTTGCCAACCAAATTATGCTAACTATTGGCGAAAAAATGGTGGTGCCACTTATGCACTTTTTGTTGTTAAATTTACTACCGCTTCGTTTGGTTAAAGTATCAAAAAATCCATCAATTGCAGCGGCAAGTGGGCAGTTTATGATGTTTGATGCGGCTATATATAAAAGCCAATTTTGGCATAAGCAAGTAAAAAATAAAGTGGTTGAGGATATTGAAATAATGAAAAAAGTGAAACAATTTGGCTACAAAGGCGAAACATTATTGGCCAACAACTACTTACACTGCCGTATGTATGCCTCTTATAGCGAAGCCTTACATGGCTTTAGTAAAAATATTTTGGCAGGTTTTGGCGGCAGTTATTTGGGCTTAACGGTTTTTGTTTTACTTATTGGTTTTGGCTTCCCTTTAATTTGTGTTTTTTTTAGTTTTAAACTTGTGTTTTTGGCTTTTGTTTTAATTTTTATAACCAAAATAATGATTAGCCTAATGGCGGGCCAAAATATTTTCGCAAATTTAATTTTGCATTTTGCACAATTTTTAACATTATTGTTGCTAACCATATTATCAATTTATAAATCAATAACCCAAACACAAGTTTGGAAAGGTCGCTCAATTAATGGATATTAGTAAAGCTTATTTATCAAAAATTTTTATCGTTATATTTCATGTCGTAGGGTTTGTAGGTTTTGTTTTACCTGATACTCGAGAGTTTTTTATTACTTTAGTTCCTTATCATTTATTATTAATGGCAGGTATTTTAGTAGCAAATTTTGCAAAATTTACACCCAAAATGTTTTACGTTGTAGCTATTATTATATTTGCGGGTTTTATAATCGAAGTAATTGGAGTGCGTACAGGCAAAATTTTTGGACATTATTTTTACGGAAACACCCTCGGGTTTAAACTATTTTCGGTGCCTTTAATAATAGGTATAAACTGGTTTATTGTTGTTTTTATGGTGGCTGGCACCCTAAGGTCGTGGTTAAAAAAGCAAAAAGTATTACGTACCTTATTAGGTGCTTTGTTGCTTGTTGTAATGGATTATTTAATTGAACCTGTGGCTGTTAAGTTTGATTACTGGGCCTGGCAAAACAATATTATTCCTGTACAAAATTATATGGGTTGGTTTGTTGTGTCGCTACTGATGATGGTTTTTTATAATTATTTTGATTTTAAAAAACGAAACAATGTGGTTAAAGTAATGCTTATATCGCAACTACTTTTTTTTGTGGCTTTAAATATTTTTACCATTTAATAAAAGATGGTATTTTTATCTTGTAATTTAAGCGTAGTTTTATGAATGAAAACCCAATGCCTTATCGTTTAACTGTAGAGATAGACTCCGATTCGGGCTTTTGTTTTGGTGTGGTATATGCCATTGATATGGCCGAACAAATTTTAGAAGAACAAGGTTATTTATATTGCCTTGGCGATATTGTACATAACGACGAAGAAGTAGAACGCCTAAAAGCTAAAGGTTTAAAAATTATTACCAACGATGAACTTAAAACATTAAGCAACGAAAAGGTTTTAATACGGGCGCATGGCGAAGCACCCGAAACTTATCGGATAGCTTTGCAAAACAATATATCGCTTATTGATGCTTCGTGTCCGGTGGTGTTAAAATTGCAAAACCGTATAAAAACATCGTACGACCAGCAAGAACCGATTGTAATATTTGGTAAACATGGCCATGCAGAGGTAATTGCTTTACAGGGGCAAACCAATAACGAAGCTATAGTTTTTCAGGATATTGCCGAACTAGAAGATGTAAAATTACCCACTTCGTTTACACTTTATAGCCAAACTACCAAATCAACCGATAGGTTTTATGCGATAAAAAAACAATTACAAGATAAAGGATACAACGTAAAAGCCAACGATACTATTTGTAGGCAAGTATCAAACCGAGATAAAGATTTACCAACATTTGCCAAACGATTTGATAAAATTGTATTTGTTTCGGGCAAAAAATCATCAAACGGAAAAGTACTTTACGAAGTATGCCGAAAAAATAACCCAGCCACCTATTTCATAAGCAATGCCGATGATTTAGAGAAATCGATGTTTAATGCAGGCGATACCGTAGGCATAAGTGGCGCTACATCAACCCCTATGTGGTTAATGAAAGATGTTAAAAAAATTATTGAAGCCTATTAAAACAAATCATACTGTTTTTAAATTGCTTAATTGATGCAAAATCTTACAAAAACCCCATTATATAAAGGTTTGTATATTGCCATTGCTGTTATAGTTTTATGGTTTGTAGCAATTATTGTGTTAATGAACTATCCCATAAATTTTTTATCACCTTGGGCTTATGTTTTTATTTTGGTACAAATGCACCTTTACACTGGTTTATTTATTACCGCACACGATGCTATGCATGGTATTGTAATGCCCCAAAAGCCCAAAATAAATTTTATTATCGGGCAATTGTGTACCCTATTGTATGCTTTATTTCCTTTTAATACGCTAAAATCAAAACATTTTAAACATCATAATTTTGTACATACAGCAAAAGACCCTGACTATTACGAAGGTGGTTTTTTTATTTGGTATTTTTCGTTTATCAAGCAGTACATTACATGGTGGCAAATTATATTTATGGCCTTAGTTTTTAATATTCTAAAAATATACATCCAACAGCCTAATTTATTATTGTTTTGGGTATTGCCATCGCTACTAAGCACCTTGCAATTATTTTATTTTGGCACTTACAGGCCACATAAAGGGCAGCATAACAATATTTACCAATCTACTTCGCAAGCTAAAAATCATTTTGTGGCTTTTTTTACTTGCTATTTTTTTGGCTATCATTACGAACATCACCACTCGCCAGCTACACCTTGGTGGAAGTTATGGAAAATTAAAAATAAACAAGTTTATACACATCAATAAAATATAGAGCTACAAAAAATTTATGGGTAAAAAAGGAATATTATTAGTGAATTTAGGTACACCCGATAGCTCCAGCACAGCTAACGTACGCAAATATTTAAAGCAGTTTTTGATGGACGAAAGGGTAATTGATATAAACCCTTTGCTGCGTAATGTATTGGTTAAAGGCGTAATTGTGCCCATACGTGGGTCAAAATCGGCCAAGTTATATAAACAAATATGGGACGATAAAACGGGCTCGCCATTAATGCATTACAGTATATTGCAAGCAAAATCATTACAAACTAAAATGGGTAACCATTATCATGTAGAGCTTGCAATGCGCTACCAAAGCCCATCTATAAAATCGGCTTTAAATAAATTAAAAAATGCACAGGTTGATAGCATAAAAGTTATCCCTATGTTTCCGCATTATGCATCGGCCAGCACAGGCTCGGTAATGCAAGAGGTTATGCAGCAAATAAGTAAATGGCTTACTATACCCCCTGTTACGTTTGTAAATTCGTTTTATAACCACCCTTTAATGATAAAAACATTTGCCCAAAACGGAAAAAAATACCAACCCGAAACCTACGACCATGTTTTATTTAGTTTTCACGGATTGCCGCAAAGGCAACTCGTAAAATCCGACCATTCGCAACAGCATTGCCAACAAGTAAGCCATTGCTGCCATACCATTACCGAAAATAATAAATTTTGTTACTCGGCACAATGCTACCATACCGCACAACTTATTAGTGAAGAACTGCAAATACCTAAAGAAAAATACACGGTTTGTTTTCAATCGAGGCTAGGCAAAACCCCATGGGTACAACCTTATACCAACGAAGTTTTAAAAACTTTAGCAGCCAAAAAGTACAAAAGGCTATTGGTTTTTTGCCCTGCGTTTGTGGCCGATTGTCTCGAAACCGTTTACGAAGTTACAGAAGAATACGGTCAAGAATTTAAAGAAATGGGAGGTGAGCATTTACAATTGGTAGAAAGCTTAAACGATAACCCATTATGGATAGATGCGCTGGAGGATATTGTGTTAAATGGTTAGTTTATATCAGTTTCACCCTAAAAAAAAATGACCCAAGCCTTAATTATATTTTTAAAACACCCCCAATTAGGCTTGTGCAAAACCCGAATAGCCAAAACTATTGGCCATATTAATGCTTTAAAAATATACCAAAAATTACTGCAACACACCCATCAAATTACCCAAAACCTACCCGTACAAAAATATTTATATTTTGATAAACCCAGCGATAACCCATTAAATTGGGCTGGTAATTATAAAATCGAATACCAAAATCAAGGTAATTTGGGAATCAAAATGGAGCAGGCTTTCGCCGAAGTTTTTAATAGGCAACATTATCCAGTAATTATTATTGGTACCGATTGTATGGAGCTTAGCACCCAAATTATTAACGATGCTTACCGACAATTAAACTATTACGATGTAGTAATAGGCCCTGCCAAAGATGGAGGCTATTATTTGCTAGGCTTAAACAATCCCACACCTAAAATTTTTAAAAATATAGCTTGGAGCACCGCTACTGTACTATCCGATACCATAAAAACGGTACAAAACCTAGGTTTAAGTTATTGTTTTATGCCGTTATTATCGGATGTAGATGTGGAAGAGGATTTGAACGATGAACTGCGTAAACTTATCAGCGAAAGTTAGGTGAAATTAGTTTGATAAAAATGCTTTTGGGGTATAACGGTTAGTGCTTTGCGATGTTTGGAAATTTGAAAATTTTTCGCCCACAACGGAAGGAAAATTTAAAAACTAATGTTAACGATAGCAACAAAAGTCAAATTGAAACTCGTCTGCCCAAAAATGCCACATAAAACTACAATTGTTCATTATTATCCCGACCACCCCCAATATTGCAAAACACCGTCTATCGGCAGTTTTGTTTACTCAATTGGTATAAATAAGTCCACGATACATTTTTTTCAGGATGTTCATTGAAGTTGTTATGTTAAATTTCAAATGGATACTTATCTGCTTTTTTATAGCCATTCTCATTCATCCAAATAAATAAACTGTCCCAAGATTTTTCAAATTCATTTGGTTCAATAATAAAATGTCCAACAATATTTTTACCCTTTTCAATTGTTGTAAGTCCAACTTCGCCATCTACGGTTAGCTTTTGGCTTGTAATAATTCCAATGCTCATTCTTACTTTATCAGCATCTGTTACTTTAAAACTGTCGTGAAAAACTCTACACATATTTGTGTCTTTTTGAGCAAATAACCCTTTCGGCATCGCCCATTTAACAATTCGCTGAAAAGCACCGTTTATTCCGTTTACTCCAATTTGTGTAACATACGCCAAATTCATTTTTGGCATTTCTATAATTTCAATTTTCGCATTCATTTTTATCCAATTTTTAAGATTATTAATGTTGCAAAGGTATTGTTCGGTAATAAAATTTACTTTACCGTTATTGCTATTCATTTTACTAATCTTGCTAAAATTTCCCAAATTTGATTTGCGAAACTCTAACGGACTTTGTCTATATATTTTTTTAAATGTTCTTGAAAAATTTGATGCGTTATTAAATCCATATTTGCAGGCTATTTCCACAATAGTATATTCCTTATTGTGTATAAGCATCATTGCGGTTCTTTCAATTCGTTTTCGGGTAATGTAGGTATTTAGTGTTTCATTAGTTATTGCTTTAAAAAGTCTGTGTAAATGAAAAGGGGAATAATAGGCAACATTTGAAATTGAATGTAAGGATAATTCAGTGTCCAAATTCTCGTCAATATATGTCAAAACCTTATTTATTCTTTTAATATATTCTTCTAGCATTTCTTGTAGGTGAGGTTGTAAAATTGGCGCATAACGTTTTCGGCCATGGCGAAGTGCCGGATTTAGAAGCACTTAATTTCAATTTAGCACTAATGTTCATTTCAAAACCGAATGTTCAATTTAGCACTGACCCGCCACTTTTGCCAAAACCGTATTATAGCCAGTGTTATTTGACCACCTTCACTGCAAACCATTATAGGTATTAAGTTTCTGTCTCATTGTCGTGTTAGCTGTGCCTTGCGTTTTTTATTTGAATCTAAGTTTTTTAAAGTGTTGGAGAAAAAAAAATTGAGATTACTCGCTGTTTTATTTTTTTATAGGTGTTCGTGATTGCTATGGAGTTTTCTTTTGGGTCGGTGAGGAGGAAGCTCTTTTGCAATTTTTGGTCTGTGCGTTGGCTTGTGCGAAACTTTAGTTCACGAACACCGAAACTAAAAAACAAACTGTGAGTAATTGCAAATGTGCTTATACCTGTGCGATGGCTATTTACAACACACCTTAACAAAAATCCGTTTTATAACTCCGTTTTGCTCAACCGCCTTAACAACAAGCTTTAGTAAGCTACCTTTTTGCTTATAGAAAACTCTTGAATGAATTTTCTTAATGTAACCTACTTCTTTGTTGCCTTTAAAAACTTTTACAGCCTTATCATCAAACTCATTGTCTGATTCTAATTTATAGGTCAATATATCTCCAGCCTTAACACTGTCTGCCGACAATTTTAGAGTACTTAAACTAGCTAAATCTGTAAGAAATCGTAAACTTTTGTTTGGGTTATAATCAGCTAAAAATTCAAAATTATCGGTTGGGATCAAACCTTGTGTATGAGCCAACAAATAAAATTTATCCTCTTTAAATTTTGTGTCGATTTCCCAAAAATCATAAAAATCTGAAATGTCTGAACGTTCAGATTTCATAATTCTTTGCCCAAAAACTTCTAAAACGTTTTCGGTATATTCTTTGTCAGAATTAGGAAATTCAGTATAGGGTGAAAAACCGTCTTTCTTGGCTGCATCAACACCTTTTTTTATATAAGAAAAGCGAACGCCCAGCGTAGCGTTTCTTTTTAAAACGCCCACGATGTGTCTTCTTTTGCCAAGACCCTCTCTCCAACTAAGGTATATGTGACCTATCTCTTTCATTTGTATTGAGAATAAATTTCCCTCAATTTATTTAACCGCAAAGTTAGCAATTTCAAAACCAATTCTTTCCTTTCTTTTGGTAAGTAGTTACTATTGCCTAAATCGAATAATTCTTTATCTACATATAACACTATCTGCTCAACCTTTTTGGGGTCAAATTGCTCTGTGATTCTTTTGAGTGGATCAAGTACAATATCCTTTAAACCCTCACTTTCAAGGAGCTTAACTATTAACTCAAAATGACTTATTTTGTTGCTTTCCCAATGTATTTCTGCTTGTCCTTTAGCGATATATTTTTGGATTTCCTGTTCATTGTTGAGCATATTTTTTACTCTTTCATCATCCAATTCGCGACCAAAACTACAGCCGCTATCATAAATTGGGGCAAACCTTGTAATTTTTGGTAACATCAATCTTGCTGTTTGAATTTCCGGTCGTATTTTCCCTTTTACAGTATATAGTGCTTTGACAATTTTTTTTAACCAGTTTGGCATTTCATTAATTTCACCCGTAATAATACCTTTTTCAACTTGAGCAACTCCTTCTGAAATTATTGTATGAACATTGATAATTGCCCAGTTTTCCTGATGTCTGTCGCTGTTACCTATCAATGCATCAAATACAATTGTTTCTGCTAACTCCTTTAAATGTTTTTCCTTTTTAAAAGAAACCAATGCATTTAGAATTAAATCGAAATTATATTGATTACGAAGTTTGATGTTTTCAGGTTTAAAAGTATTATCAAATGCCTGCAAATATTTTCCTCCTTCAATTAACTCTTCTGATGCTTGATTAATCATTGATTTTGAAATACACCCAACAACATTTCCTCTAATGGCAATGTGATAAGGCAAAATGTCAAATCCCAAAAGTTCGCCTATTTCGGAAGCAATTATTTCTGACCAAAATTCGTATTTATAATCGCGTTGACCTTTTTTAAAAGATTGTTTAAAATAGTACAACTCACCATCTTCGGGATTCAAATATATTTTTTTATCTCGTGTGCCTCCTGTGTTCCACCACGATTGCTCATTCCATTCTGATATGTTGTAAAGCTTTGCCATTATACAGTTTCCACTTCCACTTTCACGCCCCAAACCTCACCAATTTTTGTTTTTATTTTTTGCTCAAATATTTCTATTAAGTGTTTGTTGGCATTTACCAATTTCATTTCTTCTTCTATCGCTTTTACAATGGTTTGTTGTTCTTCAATTGGTGGAATTGGTATTTGAATTTTTACAATTGCATTTCCATTGAATTGCGGTTGTCCGCCACCAGTCATTAATCTTGCTGCTTGTTGGATATAGTTTTCACTTTGAGCAAATGCCCAATAATATTTCGGGTAAATTTTTGTTTTATCGAAATTCAAGCGAATTAAAAATGAAGCAAATACAGCAGGATAATCTTCATCAAAAATCATTGTCTTCCCGTAGGTTGCACCAGTACGAGCAACAAGAATATCATCTTTTACTACAAGACTTTGTTTCGCTTCCTTAGTTAGTTCAACATATTTCGGGTCAGTATCTTTTAATTTACCATCTGAACCAATATCTGTAATACGAATAAATCTTGCATTTCCTTTTTCTTTCGCAGTTTCAGTAAATCCATATTCAGGTTTACATACTTCTCCCAACTCCACCATTTCCCAATCTGGGTTGATGGTGATGGTAGGTTTGTAGTTGTTGACTACTTGTTTGGCTCCGTCTATTATTTTTTGGTAGTTTTCTATTTCGGCTACTATTTGTTGTTGTATTTCAAGCGGTGGGAGTGGGATTTCAAGTTCTCTTACTTGATTGAGATAAAGACCCTTTTGACTAGAACCAGTTGCTATAGACTCAATATATGTCCTACTATTGTTTATGTAATATAGCAGGAATTTGGGTATAATCATTTCCGTATTTCCTCTTAACAGAATGATGTTTCCCATAATATTGAAATTTTGTCCTTCTCTAACTATTGCAGGATTTCCGATTGTGCCTCTTGAACTTAAAAGCACATCATTTGCATTTGGCTTGCATCTTTGGCTTAATTTTAAATCGGTTTCTTTTGAAATAAATTTTGTAGGGCAAGTGTCATCAATTAATAACTCACGAATATTTTTTGAATCTAACATTGGAATACCTGTAGACTCATATTGCGGTGACAAATGAACTCCATCAGTAATCAAACTGCATATTTCATCAAGACGATAAGTATTCCATTTTTCACTTCTAGCTTGTTTTTCAAAATATCTTTCTGCACTCAATACAATATCTTTATTTCCTAAAACAGTTTCCTTCTCAACTAAAGTGGCAATTGTCTGAATTTGGATTTCTTTGATTTCAGGATTAAAGGATTTTACTTTTTGGGTAATGCTATCTATCATTTTTTCTTCAATCCTATCATCCTCTAATCCTACAAATCCTAATACTGACTTATATGCTACCAAGGTTTGCAAAGCCAATGGCAAATCGTTTTTATCAATTTCTCTGCGTTGTGCTCCTAAATCAAAGCCATCGTTTTCTATTTTCAAAAACAAAATGTGTTGGCTTTTTTTTGCCAAGCGTTTATCTAAAATCAATACCGATGTTTTTACACCGCTGTATGGCTGAAACACACCTGCTGGCAAACTAATTACGGCAATCAAACTATCTTGCACCATCATTTTTCGCAATTGTTTGTAAGCGGTTTGGCTTGTTGCTACAATTCCGTTTGGTACTACAATTCCTGCACGTCCGTTGCTGTTTAAGTGTTCGGCAATGTAATCGGTAAACAATACTTCGGCTTTGTTGGCTTGTACGCCAAATTTTTTGTGTGGTCTGATGCCGCCTTTTGGTGTCATAAATGGCGGGTTTGCCAATATCACATCAAAGGTTTCTTGCCAACGGTCTTCGCTGCTCAAACTGTCGTACTCGTGTATGAGTGGCGTAGCAAAGCCGTGTAAATACATATTGGCTAAACTCAAACGTACCATATCGGGGCTAATGTCGTAACCCACAAAATTAGTGGCGAGTTTTTTTCTATCGTCTGGCTTTAGTTTGTCGCCTTGGCGTTTGTCGGTGTTTTGGTTGAGTATGTGTTTGTATGCACTCAATAAGAAACCAGCCGTTCCGCAAGCAGGGTCAAGCACTGTTTCGTTTTTTTGTGGGTTTACACAAGCCGTTACAAAATCAATAATGTGTCGTGGAGTTCTAAACTGCCCTGCATCGCCTTGGCTTCCCATTACACTCAACAAGTATTCAAAAGCATCGCCTAACTTTTCGCTGTGGCTGTATTCAAACTCATTGATGTGTTTTAAAAACAGTTTTAAAGTGCTTGGGTCGCGGTAAGGCAGATAAGCATTCTTAAAAATGTTGCGGAACAGTTCAGGAATATTTGGATTGGTATTTAGTTTTTCCAATGCTTCGCTGTACAACGCTAGCATATCTTGTCCACTTAGCGATGGGTCAAATAATTTACGCCAACCGTATTTGGCATATTCGCCTGAAAAGAATTTTGCTTTGCCTTTAAATTTCTCAACGGCTTCTTTATCCATATCGTCCATAAACTTATAGATAAGAGCCAATGTAATTTGTTCAATTTGGCTTTTCGGGTCGGGTACTTTACCTACCAACACATCACGGCAATCGTCAATATTTTTCTTTGTAATGTTGTCTAGCATATTGTCTGAACCTTTGATTAGCGGTGATTATTTTGATTAACTATGATTTT
This sequence comes from Sphingobacteriales bacterium, assembly GCA_004293485.1. Taxonomy (GTDB): domain Bacteria; phylum Bacteroidota; class Bacteroidia; order Sphingobacteriales; family Sphingobacteriaceae; genus Pseudopedobacter. Next base: position 36,601 of record RDYW01000047.1, read on the forward strand.
GTTGAACTTTGGATTAACCAGTCTCCTGTATTCTAAACTTTTGTTTCCAAAATTTATTAGCATTCCAATTTCAAGGTTGTATGCCTCTAAATAATTTATGGCTTGTGCCAGATGCACATCTTCCAATTTTGTTAATGCTTTTAACTCTACTGAAATAAAGCCCTCTACTAAAAAATCAACTCTTCTTGTTCCTATTTGTTCCTCTTTATAAAAAATAGGCATTTCGTGTTCTCTACTAAAACTAAAGCCTTGCAAAATCATTTCTTTTTCTAATGCTCTTTGATAAATAACTTCTTGAAATCCATTTCCAAGAATTTTATGTACCTCCATTGAGCAACCGATAATTTTCCCAGTTAAGTCAGAGTATTTATATTGTTCTTTTACAATCATAGTCAATCATTAAATCAGTTTAATCACAGGTTCAGACGAATTTTTGCATTGGAACGTAGGTTTTAATGTAGTAAGGCAGTTTGCTTTTCATTTCATCATCTACACGATTAAAGTCTTCTACATTAAAACTTGGGTTGTGATAGAGTTCAGTAAAATCTTGTTGGTCTATAATATTTCTTACGCTTGGGTCGGTGATGTAAGCATAAAAGAAATAGCGTAAGCCTTGCAAATCGTCTATATTGGAAACATTGTTGGTGCTGATAAACTTTTCAAATTCATCACTCAATAAATCGTCTTTGCCTTTTATTTGGTTGCCAAAATAAATGAGTTCTAATAATTCACGCCAACCAATTTTGCGGTCGATTTTTAACGACCTGCGAAGTTTTTCCAAGTCAAAATATTCTTCTGGTTTGTTGTCGTATTTCTCTTTGGCTCTTGCTGTGGCTACTTCCACATCACCAGCCTCCATCAACTGTTTTATTTCAACATCAGTTTTTACCTTTTCTTCAAACTGCTGAAAAAACATTCGGTCAACCTTCATTCCTGCAAAGTCAACTTGTTGTTCGTGTAAAGAATGAATTCTATCATCTTCTTTGTACTCGTAACCTTCTCGTTTTGGTTTGATGGTGTTGTCGTCCACCGTTGGCATATCATCGCCTTTGTCGAAGTTTACAGGCAGTTTTAATACTTGGTCGTACTGATATTTTTCTTCAAAGTATTCGCAAGTAGCAAAGAAGTCAAAGAGTTTAAACGCTGCTTTGTCAATGGAAATGTTTTCTTCCTCGCCAAGGTCGTTTTTAAATTTGTGTTCAAATTTGTGAATACGAGTTCCTCGTCCTTTAATCTGAATAAATTCTGTTGGCGAAAATATTGGTCGCATCAAACCAAGGTTTAAAATATTTGGGCAATCCCAGCCGGTGGTCATCATTCCAACAGTTACACAAACTCTTGCTTTGCTTGTTTTGTAGGATTCTAAAATTTCGTTGTCTTTGGCAAAATGGCTAAAGCCCAATAATTTGTCATTGCTAAAATCAACTGTCATTTGCTGACTGTTCTGCACATTGGAAGTTACTTGAACGGCAAAGTCGCTTTGATACTTGCCAGGAAATATTTGGTGTGCATATTCATTGAGCAGTTGAGCCAATTTTGCAGCGTGATTTTGCGAAACGGCAAAAACCAAACTCTTTCCAAACTCTCCGTTAATTGGGTCTTTCAGTCCATTTTCAATAAATGTTTTGCAAAACACACGGTTGGTTTCTTCGCTGAAAAACTTCCTTTCAAAATGATTTTGCTTATAATTTACTTCTTCTAAAATGTCCTCTTGTTCGCTACTGGCAACCGTTACCATAATACCGTAACCTTGCTCTGATAAAAGTTTGGTGGTTACATCAGTTCGTGCATCTACCACAATAGGCTGTCGCAAATAGCCATCTTTTGCACCGTCCACAAGCGTATATCGATATGTTGGAATGCCACTCTCACAACCGAAGGTTGTGTAAGTGTCAAGCAACATTCTCCGTTCTAGCTCTCGTGGGTCGTCAATGTTGTCGGTGTCTAAATGTTTTAAATAGTCTTTTGGTGTTGCTGTTAAGCCTAATTTGTAACCCAAGAAATATTCAAACAATGCTCTGCTATTTCCACCTCCTAGTAGTCGGTGCGATTCATCAGAAATAATCAAATCAAAGTCGGTCGGTGAAAAAAGCGTTTTGTATTTGTTGTTTACCATCAACGATTGAATGGTAGTAACCACAATGTCCGCTTTACGCCAATCGTTTTTCTTCTCTTTGTAAACAACTGTTGTTATGTCGTTTTTTAAATAGTTGGTAAAATCTTTTCTTGCTTGTTCTTCCAATTCCAAGCGGTCAACTAAGAATAAAATTCGTCTTGCGTTTCCAGTTCTGTAAAAGAGTTTGATTAATGCAGCAGCAGTCAATGTCTTTCCTGTGCCTGTTGCCATTTCCAACAAGAAACGATTTTTGCCTTCACTTACTGATTGCTGAACGGCTTTGATTGCTTCAACTTGGTAATAGCGAAGAAAACGAAGTTTCAAATTGAAAATTAAATCTTTCTTTTTCTGCTCGTCTTGAAACTCAGGTATTTGTTTGTAGTTCGGAAGTTGTGTTAAAACAACATAGTCGTCATTTATTTGTTCGCTAACTAATTTGCATGGGTCGGGATTGAATTGATAATATTGTTTAATGGATTCCAATGTCGGAAACACTTGAATTTGTTCAGGGTTCCCAGTTTCTATATTCCATAAATAATGAAGTGTTCCGTTTGAAAGAATAATGAATTTAACCTTTTGAGATTTGGCGTAATTCCTTGCTTGTTCTTTTCCAACAAGTGGATTCAAACTTTCTTTCTTCGCTTCTAAAACTAGTATTGGGTTTTGGTTTTCGTCAACCAGCAAAAAGTCAATGAAACCACTTTTAGAATTTTCAAAGTCTACGCCTAAATCGTCCATTTTGATGGAAGATTCCAATTTAATAGTTGCTATACCTTTGTCCGTGTCAAAGAAGCTCCACCCTGATTCCTCAAGGAGTTTATTAATTTTTATTCTTGCTTTAGCTTCTTTTTCTGCCATCTAATTCAGTTCAATTTTTTGTCGGTCAAGATACGATTTTTCACCCTTAAAACGATCATTATCGTTCTGTGGCGGGTGGGAGAATTGGCTCTTTTGCAAGCTTGGGTTTGTGTGTCGGCTTGTGCGGCTTGCTAATGTGCCAATTGTGCGATGGCAGAATTTCAATTTTTTTTGTGCGGTGGGGAAAAAATAAAAAACATAGCGTTGGTCAGCGTGTCGGTTTAGAAGCTGTCCTGTTGCAATATGGTCTGTATGTTTTTGGTCACCTGTCAAAATGGTTTGTCTTTGTGTTAATGTTTAAATTTTAGGTCGGTCTGTCGTCTTTGGTACGGTCGTCCTACCATTAGCGCATAACTCTCCACCTTCCCCGAACGCCTTAAAATAAATTTATAACGTTCTATAAAAATCTAAACTTTGTACAATATCGGTTTCGGTAACAGGTATATCGTATAGGCAATTACCTATTTTATCGGGTAGCGAAAAGTTTATATTGCCAGCATTGTTTTTTTTATCGTTGCGCATGGTGGAAAGTAGTGCTTGTTCGATACCTGTTTTTAAGCTGTATTTGCCATAAAATTTAATAAAAGTGTGGCAAATAATTTGTAAATCATGGTTACTTAGTTTTACGAGTTTGCTGGCCAAATAGGCTTCGCATACCATACCAATAGCTATGGCCTCGCCGTGTAAAAGGCTGTGTTTTTCGTTATTTAGGCTCCACGATTCTATGGCATGGCCAATGGTATGCCCATAGTTTAAAATTTTACGTAATCCGTTTTCGTAAGGGTCGGTGCTTACTACTTTATTTTTAATTTCTACGGAAGTAAAAACCAAGTCGTTACTTACATTATCAACAGTATCAATTTGTTGTAAACGTTCAAAATAAGCCTTATCGGCAATTATACCGTGTTTAAGCATCTCGGCAAAGCCTGATGTAATCTCCCGTAAGGGTAACGTTTTTAAAAAATCGGAACTAATAATTACTGCTTTGGGTTGTACAAAGGTGCCAATAATATTTTTTACAGCATTCATATCAATACCCGTTTTACCACCTACCGAGGCATCTACCTGCGAAAGTAGGGTAGTAGGTATTTGTATAAAATCTATCCCACGCTTAAAAGTTGAGGCAGCAAAACTGCCCATATCGGTAACCACACCACCACCAAGGTTAATTACAAGGGCTTTACGGTCGGCTTCAAAATCTAGCAACATGCGCCATATAGCGATACAATAATCGATATTTTTGTTTTCTTCGCCATAAGGTATTTCAATAATATTATATGTATCTAATTGTGGTAGTTTGCTTTGTAAAACAGGTAGGCAATATTTACCTGTGTTTTCATCGGTAACGATAAATATTTTTGAATAAGTATTAAGGGCTAAAAAATCGGTTAAACTTTGTAATGTATTATCGAAATATATATTGTAAAACTCGGATGTAATTTGTTTCATATTATTTTTATGCTGTGATTGTTAAAGGTAACTACATCGCCTTTTTTTACTTTTAGCCGTTTGCGGTAATCGGTTAGGCCATTGTGTTTTACTAGGCCTTGGCTTACTACCATTTGGGCTTCGCCACCCGATGATACGGCATCGGTAGCTTTAAGTAATTGTATTAAATGTATAAATTCTCCTTCGAGTTTAAAAGTTACCATAATATTGGTGCAAACTTACATAAATGATTTACCCTTGTATAAAATAATTATAGGCTTTATAATAAGCCATTGGTTTTAAAATAAGTTTGCACATTATCGGGTGCAGTCATCAAATAAGTGTGCATACCAAGCTGCTGGGCTGTTTTTAAATGTTGTGGGCTATCATCAATAAATAGTGTTTCGCTTGGCTTTAAGTGGTTTGATTGTAGTACATATTCAAAAATATCGGCGTTAGGTTTACGCATGCCTAGCAAATGCGAGTAATATACTTTGTTAAATAGCGATGAATTATCTTTTAAACCAAACGTTTTTTCAACATAATTGCTAAAATGTTTAAAATGAATTTCGTTTGTATTGCTAAGTAAAAAGGTATTGTATTTTTGTTTAATTTTTAGGAGTAACTCGTGGTTACCCGCATCAATACCTACAAAAATAGTATTCCAAGCGGTATCAATTTGCTGGTCGCTTAGTTCGGGTTTATTTGCCTTACGGCGGATTCCGTTTCTAAACGCATCGACACTTATATTGCCTTTTTCAAATTCATCAAACAAAGGGTCATGCCCTTTATGAGCAAAAAAATCTTCAATATTGCTTATGCCCAAGTTTATAAATGCTTGCTGAGTGCGCTGAAAATCAATAGTAAAGATAACATTACCGTAATCGAATATTATATTTTTAATATTTTCCATAATTGTTTCCAAAATTGGTTAAAAACTTGTAAAATTGCAACCGCAAATAAGCAATAATTGCTGCGCCTATAGCTCAGTTGGTTAGAGTAGAAGACTCATAATCTTTTGGTCCCTGGTTCGAGCCCAGGTGGGCGCACATCAAAAAAAGCCACTTAAATATATTTAAGTGGCTTTTTTTGTTTACCTATTATTTTAATAATACCACAATTTGTAAATTGGGTTTATATATTTTAATTATATTGATTTTTCTTTATCGATTAAATCGGCAATAGTGGTTTCGGAAAGTACCTTTAACGTTGCATCTCGCACATTTAAATAAGCATCGCGTATGCCGCAGGTTTTTTCGTCTTTACATTCTTCGCATTTTTGGTAAAAATTTATACTTACGCAGGGCAATTGCGATATTGGGCCGCCCGTTAGGCGTATTACTTGAACAAGATTAATTTCGCAAGGTTTTTTTAATAACGAATAGCCACCTCCTGCACCTTTTTTACTGTACAAAAAACCAGCATTGCGCATTTCTAAAAGTATTTGCTCTAAAAATTTTTTAGGGATATGCTCGGTTTCGGCAATGGTAGAAATGTTTATAGATTGTTTATCAAAATTTTTACCCAATGCAACAAGTGCTTTAATAGCGTATTTGGTTTTTTTAGATAGCATTACCGTTAATTTCTATACTATATGTAATATTTACGCCACCTGCTACAAGCATATCGTGTACCGAGCAGTATTTTTTTACAGCTAGCTCGGCCGCTTTAGCAACTTTGGTAGCATCTAAAGTGCCTGTAAGTTTAAAAAGTAGATGTATGTGGGTAAATATAGTGGGTATTTGCTCCCTACGTTTGCCATCTACGGCTACCGAAAATTTTTCGATTACTTGCCTTTGTTTTTTTAAAATACTTACCAAATCTAACGAACTGCATGATGCTAAGGCCATTAAAACCATTTCCATGGGGCGTACGCCTAAGCCTAGGCCACCAATCTCGGGCGAGCCATCTATGTGTACTTTTATATCGCCCGAACCTATTGCCTCAAAGTGTACAGCATCGTTTATTCTATTTAATTCTACTTTCATTATCAACTGGTTTTTTGTAATGCTGTTGCAATATCGTTTAAAATATCGTCGATGTTTTCTAAACCTACCGAAATACGGATTGAGCCAGGGTAAATACCTATACTTTGCCTTTCGCTTTCGCTGAGTTTAGCGTGTGTGGTAGATGCCGGATGGGTGGCAATAGTACGCGAATCGCCTAAATTTGAAGATATTAAAATCATACTTAAAGCATCCATAAATTTTTTGGCACTATTAAAACCACCTTTAATGATAAAGGTAACTATACCACCGCCTTGTTTCATTTGTTTTAGTGCCAATTGGTATTGTGGGTGCGAGGGCAAATGTGGGTAACGCACTTGCTCTACTTGTTTGCTTGCTTCAAGCATTTTGGCAACTTTTAAAGCGTTACTGCAATGCCTATCCATACGTAAGGGCAAAGTTTCTAAACTTTTAGATAGTAGCCAGGCATTAAAAGCCGACATGGCTGGGCCTGTGTGGCGTATAAAAAACATCATTTCTTTAATAAGTTCTTTTTTACCTACTACTACGCCGCCTAACACTCGGCCTTGGCCATCCATATATTTAGTGGCCGAGTGGCTTACAATATCTACACCATAATCTATAGGTTTTTGTAAATATGGTGTAGCAAAGCAATTATCTACATTTATAATAATATGTGGGTAATGTTGTTTAACTGTTTTACAAAGCCAAGCTAAATCTACCAGTTCTAAGCCAGGGTTTGAGGGGGTTTCCAAAAAAATCATTTTGGTAGCTGGCGTAATAGCCGCTAATAAAGCATCGGGTTTGGCAGCATCCACGTAAGTGCTATTAATGCCCCAGCGTGGTAATAAGGTAGTAAGCAACTGGTGTGTTGAGCCAAAAATAGCTCGGTAGGCCACCACATGGTCGCCACTTTTAAGTAAGCCAGCAAACGAAGCAAACACGGCAGCCATACCCGATGAAAAAGCTAAGCCCGCTTCGGCACCTTCCATTTCGCAAATTTTATCAATAAATTCGTTGGTGTTAGGGTTCGAGTAACGTGAATAAATGTTACCCTCTAGCTCATCGGCAAAAATAGCTCGTCCCTGCTCGGCGTCATCAAAAATAAAACTTGAGGTTAAATAAAGCGGAGCTGAGTGTTCGCGGTTTTGGCTACGGGCAGTTTGGGTGCGTATAAGTTTGGTTTCTTGGTTCATTAAATGCTTTGGTATCTATTTTTTTCAATGTTAAGCAGATTAAATGTGTATCTGAAATTTTTTTACATAATTTTAATCTATCGTTTACCTTAATAGTTTAAAAAAATTTATACCATAATACAAAATTGGCTTACTATTAATTTATTCTAACATTAAATTACAGCCCCTTATATCGCTGTTATCAAACCTGCCCAATACTTCAAACGAAGTTTTGGCGTGTTTTTTGCCTACATCTTGCGTAGCAATAAAGGAGCAGGAATGTATATTGGCTAAGTCTATTACATTTATTCCGCCTGTTTTACCGTTTTCGAGTAAAGCTAATGGGTCGTTAGTATCTCTGATAAATATTTGCATCCATTTAGGGCATTTAAAAATACCATCACCAGACGAGTAAGCCTGCGAAAGTAGCTCGGTCATTCCGTATTCGGAGTGAATGTAGCTTACGCCTAAACCCTTTTTTAACAATTCATGCAGTTCTTCCCTAATCATTTCCTTCCGTTTGCCTTTCATCCCGCCAGTTTCTATCACTATTAATTCGGGAAAATTTATAGTGTGTTTTTCAACAAAATCAAGCAGGGCAAAGGTAACGCCAATAAGTATAGTTTTTTGATTTTGGGATTTTAAATTTCCCAATATAGCTAGCAATTCATCTGTATTGTACAAAAAAAAACCGCTTTGTGGATGCTCGCTTTTGGCAATCAAATCATTTACCATATAAATTAGCGACGAGCCATCACGCTCCAAATAGTTGGGCAATAGGGCTAAAATGCAAGTATTTTTAATGTTTCCATAAAAATAGTTAAAGGCTTGGGTATAACTTTGTTCGTATATTTTAACATTGCTTACATGATGTTTGCTTTGCGCCGATGCTGTTGTACCCGAACTTTTAAATATAATTTGGGTGGGGCTATTGCCCGATATTATAAGGTGATGTTTAAAAAAAGCGATAGGTAAAAACGGAATTTGTGCAATACTTTTAACCTCCGAAACAATTACGCCAAGGTGTTTAATATATTCACGATAGATTGGGTTATTTACCGACTGATAATTAAAAACCTGCAAAGCAACTGTATTAAAATCGTTGGATGATTTTATTGCGAAAATATTGTTTACAGCAGGGTAGGGGCGCATCTATTTGCTTTTTATTTGATATAAAAAAAATGCAACATTTTAACTAGATAATTTTTTTTGCAAATTTATGAATGCAAATCAATATATCAACCCTTATTTTTTAAGTTTTATTTTATTATTCGCTATTTTGTAGCCTAATAAAATCAAAATTGTACTTTTATGGCCGATGAAAAAAAATATTGTAATCGCAATTGATGGTTACTCGTCATGCGGTAAAAGCACTTTGGCAAAAACCTTGGCGCAAAAACTCAATTATATATATATTGATAGCGGAGCTATGTACCGGGCTGTAACTTTATATTTTATCAGGCAAAATGTTGATTTAATTAGCCATGAGGCAATTGTTACAGCATTAAAAGATATTGATATTGATTTTGATTCGAGAGATTACCAATCACATGTATTGTTAAATGGCGAAGATGTATCTGAAGAAATTAGGCAAATGCATGTATCACAATTGGTAAGCCAAGTATCGGCTATTAATGAAGTACGCCAAAGTATGGTAAAGCAACAACAAAAAATGGGCAAACAAAAAAATATTGTAATGGATGGCAGAGATATCGGAACTTTTGTTTTCCCTGATGCAAACCTTAAATTATTTATGACCGCCGACCCTAAAACTAGGGCCGAACGAAGATACAAAGAAGCGCAAGCTAAAGGCGAAAATATAAGCCTCGAAGCAGTTTTTGATAACCTAGCCCACCGTGACTTTCAGGATACTACCCGATTAGTAAGCCCATTGGTAAGAGCTAACGATGCTATTGTATTGGATAATACAAACCTAAACCAAGCCGAACAGTTGGCATTTGCCATGGCGTATTTGCCTAAAAATTTGTAAGCAAACATTTTTTAAATTACTTAAAAATAAAATGGTAAATTGTAGTGCTTACCTAAAATTAATTGTCTATTTTTTTAATTATCTTTTTAGTTAAAATATACATTATTTTAATAACAACACAAAAAATAGTATTTTTTTTAATATTGTATTAGCTGTGTTCAACTGATAAGTGCAACACTTACCTTAAGCTGTAAAAATACTTCATTAGGAGTTAGATAACCAAATTTTCTTACAGGTCTGTTAT
>RDYW01000065.1 GCA_004293485.1 Sphingobacteriales bacterium
ATAACAGACCTGTAAGAAAATTTGGTTATCTAACTCCTAATGAAGTATTTTTACAGCTTAAGGTAAGTGTTGCACTTATCAGTTGAACACAGCAAATATGAAAATAAATTAAATTTTAATTAAGCTACAACTGATTATCAAAAGATAGTTTACAAATTATGTTTTGGTAAAAAAAATGATTAGTTAAATATAAATTGTTAGCTTAAGTATTATTGTTTTAATTACCAGGCTTTTACCCATTTTTTGTCACCCCAACCATCTTCAACCGTCATTAAATTTAGGGTGCTATCAATATATAATTTGCTAGGTTGGGCGTTTAGGGTAACGTAAATTTCGGCGGTTACTTTTGGGTTTTGTATTCCTTTTTTTTGATAATAATTACCTAAAAAATGGGCGTATTGCAATATCATATCGGGTTGCATAGCCATTTGTTTTTCTTGATGCGAGTTTAAAAAATCGGAATTAAAAACCTCCCCTTTTTTACCTGTGTTGCTATCGGTAACATAAAAAGTAGCGGTGCCAGCTTTTTCCATTAGCATTACCCGCCAGCCAAAACGGTAGCCTTGCTCGGTCCAGTACATATTGCCGGGGTACAATAAAAACCGCCACGGAAAAAGGATTTGGAACACAAAAAACAATGGCAAAAAAAATGAGAAAAAATGTATTTGTAGCCTTGGGGGCTCGTAAAAACTATTTTTATATTTTGCAATAATGTGCATTTGGCTGGGCTGTATAAATCGGGCCATAGCCCATAAAATTTTTTGGTGCCATTGAGGCGAAAAAAATAAAAGCGTTGCACCCACCATTACTACCGGAAAAACACCTATTTGAAACAATATACCCGTTAATACGTGAAAAACAATTACCGATATATAAGCCAGCCAGCGGGTTTTAGGCCACAGTAACCAAAAAACAATGCTACAATCGTACAGCATACCTACCCAACTAAAAATATAAGGCGTAATTTTATAGGTAAAAATAGGGCCAATTAAAAAAAGTTTATCGCTTGCAGGCAGCCAAATTTTTAGGGGTAGGGCGTTTATTAGCCAATCGTGGTTTATTTTTATAAGGCCAGCAAAAATATATACAATAGCCAGTTGTAACTTAAAAATGTTTACGCACCAGCCCGGCACATTGGCGCAATGCAAGGCTGGTTTACGTAAAACATCTAACGATAAATACCTATTTGCAGGCACCAAAATCATTAAAAAAGCAACGATGCTTACAAAATAATAATGGTTAAGGTAATAGGTTAGGTCTATTAATTCTAAGTAGGTAAAAGTTACAAAAACTATAATTGCGCTAAGACGATAAAATAAACCTAATACTACTAATAAAGAAGCTATTAGCAGTAAAATATGTACCGCAATTAGTCCGCTATGGCTTATGGATTTTACCCAGCCAAAGCCGTAATATGTAAAATGAAAAAGTGGTTTAACATAATGGTCATCTATCCATCCTAAGGCCATAAAACGGGCAGTGCCTACCATCATCATTACCCCAAAAACAATGCGAAAAGTTACCAGTGGGGTAATAGATGTGGGGGCAATAAACGTTTTGTTAAACCATTTTTTTAACATCAAAGGTTTATTTTTTATGCGCCAATAAGTTTATTAAAATACCTATTTCGGGACGAATTAACTCATCGCCAAATGATTTATCGGTGCGGTAATGGATGCCCCAATTTTTACGGTTAATATAAAATTTAGGTACCGATGCCGTAATGGTGCTATCGGTAAGGGTAATTTTAGCTTTAAACGAAATGCTTTTTGCAATGCCTTTTAAAGTTAAGTTGCCCGTAATTAGGCTACTATCTTTAGGCATTGTTATAATTTTGGTAATCACAAAATTTGCTTCAGGGAATTTTTGGGCATCAAAAAAATCTTCGTTTAATAAATGTTTTACCAACTTGGCATTTTTGCTTTCTTGTTTTGGAATATCTAAAACGGTTAATGTTTTTAGTGGGATGGTAAAACTGCCGCCCACCAAAGTATCATTTTGGATTTGTAAATTACCGCTGCTTAGGCTTAGTAAGCCATTATGCGTTTTTACTATTGATAGCAAACCTTCGGCACCTTCCCAAGCTAGGCTACTTTTTAGGGTATCTACCTGGTAAAAATTTTTGTTGGTGGTGCTATCCGTAATTTCTGCTTGTGCATTACCTGCCTCTAAGGTTTTTTTGGTGGGATTGTTACAGGCAAAAACGCTTACTAATATGGCTAAGGCCAATAAATTATATAGTTTCATAAAATTTTATCTTTTGTTTAAGGCAACCCAATTTTGCTTAAAATCGTTCATTTCGGTATCGGTAAACCCATAAATAGCTTTAATTTTTTGTTGGTACTGGGCAATTTTAGGTAATTGGGTTACGAGTTCGGTTACAAATTTATACATGGTAGCATCGGCACCAGCTGGGGCTAGTAAAAGGGCTAAAATTTCATCAATTTGGGCATCGGTAATTTTACGGTGCGCCTGTGGTACAGTTTTAAAACCATGTATAAAACCTACGTTTTCGCCTAAATCGTGTAGGCCACCTGCAATAAGCAAGGGCGTAAGCGTGGTACTGTTTAGTTTTGTGGTTGCCGCAAAACCATAATGTATAACAGTGGCCATTATGGCTTTTTCCATCAATATTTTAAGTTCGGCAACGGCGGCGTTTTGTTCATCTAAGTAAGCGTCACCAGCCTTTGTAGCTGCTTGTAATTTTAAAAACTGGTTTTTTATTTGGCTGTACAAACCGTTGCCATCATTTTTATCTCGCCTAGCGGCGTACATGGCTATAACGGCATCGGGAGTAGGTGTTTTTGCTGGGGTATTGGTATTGGGGAAATTAGGATGTGCACCATAAATGCACAACATTTTATCCACTGTTTCGGGGGTTATTTTGGTTTGAGATAAATTTACAAAGTGATTGTACATTGCGGCTTCAAACAGGCCTTTTTCTATTTCTTGGTTGGTTTCTTTGGCCCGTTTATCTAATAACCTTGCCCCATAAACGCCACCATTTGTGGCAGTTGCCCCATTGGCTGGGTCATAATTATTGGCACTACATGCTACCATTACGCCAAACCAATTATTGGTTATTAAATTACGGTAATAAGTAGGTGTAATGCTACTTAAAGCGGGTGTGCCATTGTTGTTAAAATAATAATTTAGCGAATCTATACTAAGTTTAAATTCTACTTTTTCGGCTTTTTTCATATAGGTAGTTAATACCGCAAGCTGTTTTCTGATACTAGTTTCGGCGGCTACATTGGCTATGTAATTGGTAGATATATACTCGGTAGGGATTTGTAAAGTAGCTTTTTCTACTTTGTTTTTTTTACAGGCTGTAAAAATTAAACAAGTTGTTAAAAATAAAGAAATTTGTTTTAGATTTTTCATGTTAATTTTGAGAGGTTTTTTTGTTTTTAGTTTGTTTTTAATCGCCATCGCCACTACTAAATGTGATTGCTATGCCTAAAAGGCTACTCATATCGCTTTTGTAGTTACGTATATTTTTTTGGAGCTCGGTAAATAGATTTTGTATTGGCAAATTGTTTAGAGTTATTTGATTTTCTAATGAAGGTTCGGTTGGTATTAAATTTATTACATTGTTAATTTCTTTTATTTGTGCTTCGGTTTTAATTACTAAATCGGGCCCACCCGTAACACTGTTTAAATAGGCTTTAAAACCCAAACCTTCAACACCAATTTTGCTTTTACCATACCAAACATTGTTGATTGCGGTAATATTTAGTTTTAAATATTTTAGACTTTGTTTACTGTATAGTGCTTCAACTTTTGATGGTTCGGGTTTTTCTTGTCCTACTCTTTTGCCTAAGGGTAAACCGAGTTTAAGGTTTTTTACACTTTCATAGCCTCGTATAAATTCGTTGTACAATTGTGCTGTGCTACTGCCTACATCGGTACCTGTATTGTTTATAAAAGTGGTGTAGTAAGCCCCGTTCCATTCGCTTGCAACGGCATCAACCTGTAATTTTATTTTGTTTACAACGGCTTGTAAGTATAGTTTACGGTTAGGCGATGCATTATAATCGGCCACTGTAAAGTTATAAACTAAATAATCTACTGCATTAAGGCCTCGTTTATCACGCCCCGTTCCGCCTAATGTAAAATCATTTGCCAGTATGTCTTTTTCGATATTTTGCGTATTGGCAGGCCAAGTGCCTATTTCTTCTACCAATCCTTTTCTAATTCCTTCTTCGCCAGCGGGGCCAAAATTATAGGCATTGGCGTACATAAAACTGCTGTAAGCGTTATCAAACGCAGTTTTTAAGCTAATAAGTTTTGCCTCGTCTGGTGCATTGGTAAACGCATCGGTAGCGGTTTTTAAAGTGTTCACTTGCATTTGTAAATCAGCGAAAGCGGGTTTAATTAAATTATCGGCATAGTTTTGCAACATTGTTTTACGGTCGAACCCATCATTTTGTGCTGTTTTATCTTTTTTACAGGCATAAAAAATTACCGATACCATTACTAAAATGGCGAGTATAAGGCTTGCATTTTTTATTTTTTTCATTTCTTTTTTATAATGATTGTGTAAATTTTATGAGTGAAAGCCTCTCGGCTTTGTTTAACTGTTTAAATGCTTGTTTGCTTTTTTCGGCTTCACCACCATGCCAAAGTATGGCTTCTTCAACGTTTCGGGCTCTGCCATCATGTAATAAAGTAGTGTGGCCGTTTACGGTTTTTACCAAGCCTAGGCCCCAAAGTGGAGGAGTTCGCCATTCGGTACCGGTGGCTAAAAAGTCAGGGCGGTTATCGGCCAAAGCCGTACCCATATCGTGTAACAATAAATCGGTATAGGGCCTAATTACTTGTTTACTTAACTGCGGTATTATATCAAACCCAGTTTCTATTTTGGCTTTGTGGCAGCCTACGCAGTTTACTTGTGTAAATAATTGTTTGCCTTTTATTACACTGGCATCGTTTGTATTTCTACGGCCTGGTACGGCTAGTGTGCGCATATAAAACACTACACGGTTTAAGTTTACATCTTCAATTTCGGGTGTGCCGCCGTTGGGTAAATTGGGGTATAATGCCGCTTGGGCGGGAGTTAAATTTTCATCAGGAAACAATGATGAGGTGATACCAATATCGCCTTTAAATGCACCTGCGGTTTGTTGCATAATGGTAGGTTGGTTGGCTTTCCAGCCAAAGCGACCTAGCTCTGTTTTTTTAGAAACCACACTATATACTTTGTTAGGCCGGCCACTTATGCCATTTTTATCGGCATCGTTTTCATCGGCGAAAGCCAAAATAGTAGCTTCGGGTATGGCCTCTAACAAGCCTAAACCCATTACTTGGTTGGCTATACGTGGCGAAAACATAAAATCAGCCTGCATGATACCGTAGCCTAAGTTGGTAAATGTGTAGGTGGGTTTTCGTAATTTACAGGTTTCGCCATCGGGGTAATTTACAGTTTCTTCGGTATAAGTGGTACTTACATAGCCTTCGGGGGTAACGCCTAGTATGGCTCGGTTATTTAATTGGCCACCATATACAGGTTCGGGGTTTGGGCTACCATTGGGGCTGGTGCCTGGTACGCTTAATCTAAATAATAAACCGTTAAGTGGGGCTGTGGGGCTTTCGGGCGGTGCTGCCCTACCATCTTTACTGTGGCATCCGCCACAAGATTGTGCGTTTAGCATCACACCTAAACCATCGCGGGCAGTTGTGCTTGCGGGTGCGGTAACCCAGTTGTTTCTAAAAAACGAGTTTCCTACTACAAAATCATCGGCTTTTGTGCCTTGTAAACCACTTACTTCGTGGCCAAAAGCGTTTTCGCTAAAATCAAAAGTGGTTGCTAATAAGCCGCCCGAGTATTCTTCGTTAGCATCTTCGGTATTTATTGGCGAAGTTACTTCGTTTTTTTTACAAGCAGGTAAATATATGATTGTTAGTAATAAAAAACCCAGTAGGCAAGCTATTGTTATTTTTTTCATTAAAATATTACCAATTATATTATTGTAAGTTCTAGTTTTTGATACCTAAAGCAAAAGCGGCATCGGCAATTTTATCGGCTAGCGTTCGGCAAGAGTTAATAGCTGCCGACACCCTTTCACGCCCTGCGGTTAAGATAATCTCTTGGTCGAACGGTGCTTGTATGGCAAATAATTTTGCCTTGGCATCGCTAAACTGAGCCAATACCAAATTGTTTTTGTTCGCATCTTTTTTGGTAATCAAATCTGATAAACTTTTGCCTTGCACTACCTCACCGTTAGTGCGAACATATTTGCCCATATACACATTTTGTATGCCTATAAAATTGTATTGAACATCAATATGGGTGTTATCGCTAAAGCAAGAGTGTTCATCTTCTTGGTCTTGGTTGGTTAATGCCACCGCCATACGTTCGTTGGCTAATTCTCCTTTGGTTAAAGATCCAATACTTCTAACGATGCTAGTTAATGCGCTATCGGCAGGCATTTGGCTAGTAAATTTTGTACGGTAAACGCCACCTAATTTCCATTGGTTTATCAAATATTCAAAATTACTGATAAGTAAACCAACGGCAGCTTTTAAATATAGTGCCCTACGGTTTTGGTTGGCGTTTGTACCATTTGCTCCTATAACATAGTCGGTATATGGTCGTTGGCCAGCGGTTAAAGCACTTAAATCTTGCCCCCATAGTAAAAATTCTATGGCATGGTAACCAGTGGCTATATTGGTTTCGCCACCGTTTTCGTTTAAGTTTTCTAAAACTTCGGGTGTTATGTTTGGGTAAGTTTTTGGGTTGTTAATAATGCCCGATGTTGCATCGCCTTTAACATAATCAATAAATTGTTCGTCCATTGGCCAGCCGTTCATCAAGCCCTCTGGCCCGTTTTCGTGGTCAATTGGGCCATCGCTAAAGCGGTAAGCATCGGTTTGGTTATACACTACTCGGCTTGCTTTCCACGCGGTTTTGCAACCTTCTAGGTTTGCATCTGTAGGGTTTGTAATAAATGTGTTAATTTTAGTTTGTAAGTTTAATACCAAATTGTAACTGTCTTCATAACTTGCCAACACAATATTTGCGTGGTTTACTATCACTTCTTTTTTATCGGCATCGGTAACTTGGCTGTTATCTACTTTATTTTTTTTACAGGCAAAAAAAATGGTTGTGGCTAAACAGGCAAATACAATTATTTTTTTCATCGTTATTAAATTTATGAACGACAAACTTAATTAGATTAAATCTAAATAACAATAAAAAGTTAATTTTTTTAGTTATATGAATTTCGAGCTAGAAAAGTATAAACTTTTCAATTTGTTCGGTTACAAATTTGAGGGTTTTTTCGAGGAAAAATTCGCCTTCAGCATTAAGTTCGGTATGTATGGCTGGGATATGTATTTTAAGTGGCATAACCTGCATCCCACAGTAGTGGGCTATGCCTGTAAAATGATCAACCCCTCTTATATTGCCATATTTTCCGGTAGATACGCCTATCAAGGCACATTTTTTATGGTCGAAACTTTCGGGGAATTTACATACATCCACCAACGCTTTTAATACTCCAGGGAAACTGCCATTGTACTCAGGAATAATAAATAAAAATTTTTGTGTTTGGGTAATAATATCTTGTATGGGTTTAAAATCTGGGCTTGGTTGGGCATAAATATCAGCACTATATATACTTAATGGTACTTCGTTTAATGGTAAAATACGGCTATCTACCCCTTTTATGTTCAACTGTTTTTGGTAATATTTTGCAACCCTAAGGCTATTGCTATTGTGGCGGTTGGTACCTGATATTATTGTTATCATTTATAAAATATGTTTATAACTCGTTTTAACGTTTGTAAGTTGATATTGTTTAAATATGTATCTTGGCAATTCTCAAATATATTTCTAAAAATGGTGTTTACATTATTTTTAAGCCATTTTTATTTTTAATTTTTGTTTATAACATATTTTTTTTGTGATTACATGGGTAAAATTATAGCAATAGCCAACCAAAAAGGAGGCGTAGGTAAAACCACCACATCCATAAATTTGGCCGCAAGTTTAGCAGTATTAGAGTTTAAAACATTAATTGTAGATGCCGACCCACAGGCAAATTCTACCTCAGGAATTGGCTTCGACCCTCGTACCATAAAAAACAGCATTTACGAATGTATTATTAACGATGTAGATGCCATTGATGCCATACAACATACCGATACCCCAAATTTAGATTTACTGCCCGCACATATTGACCTTGTAGGTGCCGAAATTGAGATGATAAACCTGCATGGACGCGAGTATAAAATGCAAGCCGTATTAGAAAAAGTAAAACACCAGTACGATTTTATTATTATTGATTGCTCGCCATCTTTGGGATTAATTACCATTAATGCTTTATCGGCCGCCGATTCGGTAATTATACCCGTACAGTGCGAGTATTTTGCCCTCGAAGGCTTAGGGAAATTACTTAATACTATTAAAATAGTGCAAACACGCTTAAATCCCGATTTACAAATCGAAGGCATATTGCTCACCATGTACGATGTAAGGTTACGTTTATCAAACCAAGTGGTAGAGGAAGTAAAATCGCATTTCGAAAACCTAGTATTTGATACCATTATAGCCCGCAATACCCGATTAAGCGAAGCACCAAGTTTTGGCATATCGGTAATTATGCATGATGCCAACTCAAAAGGAGCTATCAATTACCTTAACCTAGGTCGAGAGATTATTAAAAAAAATGGTTTAACCAAAGAACTGGCTACCACAGCCTAGCTTGATTAAAAATAAATGAGTAAAGAAAGAAAATTTGGCTTGGGCCGAGGATTAAGCGCATTGCTAAACGACTCGGACGATGTAATGCCCAGTAGAAATAACAGTACGCCATCCTCCATCACCGATAATCCATCGGCAGCATTAGGCGCAATAAGCCATATAAAAATTAACCAAATACAGGTAAATCCGTTTCAACCCCGTTTCGAGTTTAACGAAGAAATGCTAGGCGAGTTGGCACAATCTATAAAAACACAAGGCCTAATACAACCCATTACCGTAAGGCAATTTGGCCACAATAGCTACCAGCTTATAAGTGGCGAACGCAGGTTAAGAGCCTCAAAAATAGCGGGATTAACCGAAATTGCAGCCTATATACGCACCGCCGATGACCAACAAATGTTGGAAATGGCCCTGATAGAAAACATACAACGCGAAAACCTAAACGCTATTGAAGTAGCCCTAAGTTTTCAGCGTATGATAGATGAATGTAGCCTAAAACAAGAGGAACTAGGCGAACGCGTATCAAAAAACCGAAGCACCGTTACCAATTATTTACGCCTGCTTAAATTGCCACCAGTTATACAAGCATCTATCCGCGATAGCAAAATAACCATGGGCCATGCAAGGGCTTTAATAAGCGTTGAAGACTTAGCCACCCAGCTTTTTATCCATAAACAAATATTGGATAAAGACCTTTCGGTACGCAAAGTAGAAGAGCTGGTACGCCTAGCCAAACCAACAGAAAATAATCCCACCCAAAATAAGAAAAACGATGCTATTTCGTTTCAATATCAAAAAATAGAAGACGATTTATCCTCCAAATTTGCTACCCGCATAAAAATGAAGGTACAAAGCAATGGCAAAGGAAGCATCGAAATTCCGTTTTTATCTAACGATGATCTAACCCGTATTTTAGAAATGTTGGATTGGTAAAATGACAAAATCTATTTTCCTTTTTAGTATAATATTATGTTTTTTTTGTGTTGCTATGGCACAAAAGCAAGA
>RDYW01000066.1 GCA_004293485.1 Sphingobacteriales bacterium
TATTGTCAGCATAAATCCTATGGGAACTTCGTTTCGCTACGCTCAACTTTGTTCCCATAGGATTTATGCCTGTTGCACTTATCAATTGAACTTACAAAAATAATTAATGGTATTTTTTTAAATTTCTGAATATTTTTTTTTAAAAACCTAAAAATCTTTTAATTGTTTGACAGTAAACTTAATTAATTGGTTTTTTTGCTCTTTTTATTTAATTTTTTTAAAACATTAGTATAATTTATAACAGTTATTAACTTTTTAAGTACGAATAATTCACGATTTTATTTTCTTTTAAATAAAATAATCTGTTTTTAAGTCTATTATATTGTTTTTATAATTTAAGATAAAATTTTTTATATTAATTTTCTTTAGTAAAAGTGTGGTTAAATTTGCTATTTTAACCTAAAAAACTACTGCCCATAATAAGAAAGTGGGCCATGTTTTCGTTCGAAATGTTTTTTTATTAAGGCATTTTTTAATCGAGGTGCATCGTTTCTTATTTGCTGTGTAAGGTGGGCCAATTGAGCAATATTTTCGAGTACTGCACTATTATACACGGCTTTATGTGCATTTTTTGCCCAAGTAAATGGAGCATGGTTGCCTACCAATATCATTTCTACCTCTTGGTAACTATATCCTTTGTTCTTTAAGCAATTAATAATTTGGTAGCCTGTTTCGTGTTCGTAATCTCCGGCTATCATAGTATCGCTCATAGGGGCGGCACAAGGAATATCGTGGGTAGTATGGTCGGCGTGGGTGGTACCAAAAATAGGAATATCAAGCTGGGTTTGTGCCCAAGCAGTTGCATACATAGAGTGTGTATGCACAATTGCACCTACATTTGCCCAATTTTTGTATAGTACTGCATGTGTTTTGGTGTCAGATGAAGGCCTTAAATCCCCGCTAAGGGTATTGCCATCAAAATCAACAATTACCATTTTTTGAGGCGATAATTGTTTGTAAGGTACACCGCTGGGTTTTATAGCAAAAACTTGTTTGCTATGGTCGGCTACGCTTACGTTACCAAATGTAAAAAGTACCAAACCTAACTCGGGTAGTTGCATATTTGCTTCGTAGGCTTCGGTTTTTATATCTAAATAAATATCCATAAAAAAAAATTTACTTTATAGGTTATATTCTACTAAACTACTTAGTTTACAGTATTTATCGTAACGAATGTTGTACAGGTTTTGCTGTTTTATATTGGGCGTATATACTTCACTAAACCCACTACCCATTGCAAACATGGCATGGTTAATAGAAGGATAAATACCGGCAACAACAGCTGCAAACATGGCAGCGCCAATAGCACAGGTATGTTCGGCTTGGTGTATTTTTATGGGCATACCCAATACATCGGCCATGGTTTGCATTACATAAGGCGATTTTTTGGCCACACCACCTATACCAATAATACCCTTTATAGGTATGCCTTGGCTTGTAAAACAATCTACAATTTTTTTGGCACCAAAACATGTACCTTCTACCAAGGCTTTAAATATATGTGGTGCATTGGTACCTAAACTTAAATGGGTAATGGCTGCTTTTAGGTTTTGATTAGCATTAGGGCTACGTCGGCCATTTAACCAATCTACTGATAGTTCATTTTTTTCGCTTAAAGGTATAATTGCCGCTTGCCTACTAAGTTCGGGGATAACGGCATCCTCAAATAGTCTTTTTAATACTTCAATAGTTTGGTTATCTATATTTGATTGCTGCGTTAAGTTTTCTATAGGCCACAATAGTAAATTTTTAAACCAAGCATAGGTATCGCCAAAAGCCGATTGGCCTGCTTCCATACCCACCATACCTGGTATTACCGACCCATTAACTTGACCGCATATACCATTTACAAGTTTTTTAGCTATTTCGGTAACCGGGGCAACCAATATATCGCAGGTAGATGTGCCCATTACTTTACTTAAAAAATAAGGTTCTATTTGCCCTCCTACGGCACCAACATGCGCATCAAAAGCACCAACGCCGATTGCCACATTTGTGTGTAAACCAAGTTTTTGTGCCCATTCGGGCGATAGTTTGCCTGCTTCTATATCGGCAGTGTAGGTTTTAGTTGGGAGTTTTGAAATAAAGCCTTGTAAAAGTGGGTCGAGGCTTGTAAAAAAATCATCGGGCGGAAAACCTCCAAAATCATCGGCCCATAAACCTTTGTGGCCAGCAGCGCAACGGCTTATTTTTATATCTTTTGTATCGGTACCTCCAGTTAATAAAAAAGGCAGCCAATCGCAATGTTCTACCCAGCTATGGCAGGCTTTAGCTACAGCTTCATCGCTTCGTAATATGTGTAAAAGTTTTGCCCAGTACCATTCGCTACTGTATGTGCCACCAACAAATTGTAGGTAATTAATATCAAATTTTGTAGCATGGAGGTTAATTTCCTCGGCTTCTTTTATTGCAGTATGATCTTTCCATAACACGAACATCGCATTTGGGTTATCTTTAAACTGGGGCAATAAAGCCAAAGGTATACCTGCATTGTTTACAGCAATAGGTGTAGAACCTGTTGTATCAATAGAAATACCTTTAATGGTTGTAGTATCAACGATATCAGATTTATTAATACAATCTTTTATAGTATGTATTAAACCTTCGGTATAATCTAAAGGGTGCTGTCGAAATTGATTTAGGCTGCTATCGCAGTATAATTTATCACGCCAACGTGGATAATAAAATACCGAAGAGGCTTTTTCCTGACCATTACTAGCATCTAAAATTATCGAGCGTACAGAATCTGATCCATAATCCACTCCTATTACATAATTGGTTGTTATCATTTATTTTCAAATAAACGATTAATGTTTAGTCCCACAAAATTTTTTAAAGTAGTATATCAAGCATTTATTTAAAAAAAAATAAGTTACACTATTTTAAAACTTTGAAGCTAGTACAGCCGTTTTTCTAAATTTCTTTCTATCACCATCTAGGTTAAAAAGTTCTATATAAACAATGTAAATACCTGTTTTAAGTTTTAAGGTGCCAGTTTCATCTAAGCCATCCCAATGTAACTCGCCAGTTGTGGCCAAGGTTTGGTTTTTTGCAATTTTTTTAACAACAGCACCTTGGTTATTGTAAATGGTAACATTGGCTACATAATTAGGTTTTTCAAACTTATACAAAATACGCAACACATCTTCAAAGCCATCGTTATCGGGCGAAAATGTTTCGCTGGCTAAGGTAACTTCTTCGCTGGTTTCTATGTTTTCTAAAAATTGCGAATTTTTGTACGTGGGCGTGGCATAGCCTACTGATGCTGCTGCCGATTTAAAGTTACCCACCGCATTGGTGCTTTGCGTAAAACTGCTACGTTCTAAACTTACACCTTCGGTATCTTTAATTAGCGGAAAGTGCATTTTATCGTTATAGCTTAACGAATCTATAATTTGGTTTTCTTTGTTTAATACTACCACTTTACCCGCTGTGTTTACAAAAGCTGCCATGCTTGTAAGTTTCACAAAATTAGTAGGATTTTGTACCGTATATAACGATTTTACATTATCGGGGTCGGGGGTTACTACCCAATAAGTTTGGGGCTGAAACAGTAATGAGGCTGTACTTATTTGTTTTAAACTGCTAATTTCGTTTTTTGTACTGCTTATAGATGCGATAAACAAATCTTTAAAATCTAACACCTTATCGCTATTGTTATATAGTTCAATAAAATCTGCGTTATCGCCTTTGGGGTCGTATAGTATTTCGTTTATTAAAATATCGTTTTTAGCAACTTCGCCTGGTAAAAAAAAGTTAATATCTTGGCTTGTGATAGTTTTTCCACCACAATCCGATACATTTTTTACATTTATTGTATAGTTTTTATTTTTAGTAAGTGCTTGGCTAAAAACCAAATCTAATATCGAAAAATCGGGTGCTATAACGTTTACACTCGCAGGGTTACCTACCCCATTATTCACCATATACTGTGTTAAAATGGTTGCATGTAAGCTATCTAAACCTCGGTTAAATGTTAGGGTAATGGTTAGCCCATCTTTTAAAACAACACTATTTACCAGTAAAGGCGTGGTGGTTTTATTGCTCAAATAAATAGAGTTTACTTTGCCTGGTGTGCCACCGGCTACATTATTACTGGCACTATAATTTTGCGATGGTTTACAAGTTGAGCTAGGGTCTATTAATTCTAAAGTATAACCGCCACCTTTTTTAATAGGGTCTTTATACCAAGTATCGCTATAATTTACAGTATAAATTACAGTGCCAAATTGATTTTGAAGCTTTAATTGGCTACCGCCATTTGTTAAACTGGGGAAAGTGATGCCAATAGTACGACCATAAGGTTTAAAAATATTGGTATCAGCCCTAGCACATAAAATTAAATATTCGTTGGGTTTTATAATTTCTTTGTCAAAGGTATAAGTAGAAGTAGCAGTACTATATTTAAAATCTTTTAAGGCTATTTCTTCTGTGGTGGTGTTCCATAATTCAATAAATTCTTTTTCCGGTAAATCAACTACTGGGTTAGGGTCGGCAAATATCTCATTAATAACAATATCGTTTACTTTGGTTATATAGGGTTTTTTATAAAAAAAAACTCGGTTAATTGGTTGTAAAATAGTGTTTCCTTTGGTGTCTTTTATATTGCTGATGCTTAAAGTATAATTATTGGTACTTAATCCTGTTGTGTAATTTAATGTTACCAAAGCAGCATTAACAATGATGCTATTAGGTAAAATATTACCCGGCATAATCCTATAGTTATTAAGGTTTGAAGCTTCGGTAACCGTTAGTGCTTCGTTAAAGGTAAGTTCTATTTTATTATCTCCAATCAATACAAAATTTGATAATGTAGGTGGCGTAACATCCGTTACTGTAAATTGCTTACTAATGGGTAATAAAATAGCGTTACCTTTTGTATCTTTTATTTTATCAATAACTAAAGTAAAATTACCCGTACTAAAACCTGTTGCATAATTTAAAGTAACCTTTTCGGCATTTAAGGTTACAGATTGTGGTAAAATATTACCTATTTTATAATTGTTTAAATTCGATGCTTCGGTAATACCCAATACTTCGCTAAAAACCAATTCTATTTTATTGTTACCTATTAATGTTAAAGTGCTTAATGTGGGTGGGGTAACATCGGCTAGCGAAAATGCCCTTGTAATTGGCTGGGTAATGGTATTGCCTTTGGTATCTTTTATATTGGTAATGTTTAAAGTATAATCACCTAAATTTATTGGGCTTGCATAATCTAAAGTAACTACTGCACCATTTATGGTAGCTGTTTTGGGCAATATATTGCCTGGTGTAATTTTATAATTATTTAGGTTTGATGCTTCGGTAACACCTAGGGTTTCGTTAAAAGTAAGTTCTATTTTAGTATCGTTAAGTACGGTTAAACTTGTAAGCGTAGGCGGGGTAACATCGTTAACTAAAGTAGTAATCAAAAAATCGTCGAAGGCAAATTTATCCGATTGTGTTTTTGTGTATTTACATTGTACACCAAAAAATGCCGATGTGGTAAAAGCATTATCGGTTACGGTACCTTCTTGTGTATAATTTGTACCGCCAGTAATATCGGTGCTTAGTGTCCATAAACCGGCATCGGTACGGGTAACTAAAACATTTGCTGTTAACTGGGTGGTGGTGGTTCTTGTTTTTGCTGGGCCATCAATAATTTTTACGGATGTTGTACCTGTTTGTTTAAACAAATCGTACGAATCGGCACTGCCTGTTTCGCCTATTAAAATATAATATCCGTTTAGCGGTGCTGATAAATCGGCTTTATCGGCTGTTAAATATATCCTAACTTGATTGCCTGTAGATGGGTCGAGGGCTAGTTTTACCAAAAAACTCCATTTGGTATTTAGTGCCAAGGTATTAGCTGTACATAAATTTACTGTTTTATCAATAGTATTTAATTTGGTTTGTAACTGGTTGTTAGCGTTTACAATATAATCGGAAACATTGCCCTGCCATACTGGCGCAGCGGTAAAATCACCATCTGTAAAATTATCGTTTACTTGCGCATTAGCACAATTAACTCCTAAAAAAATCAAAAAAACTAAAAACTTTCTCATATTTGTTAACTAATAATTTTTTAAAAATAACTAAAACAATAATAAATTAATATTAAAATAATAATAAATGAAAGTTGCAGTAGTAGGCGCCACCGGCTTAGTTGGTACGGTAATGTTAAAAGTTTTGGCAGAACGCAATTTCCCTGTTACCGAGTTGATACCCGTAGCTTCGGAAAAAAGTAAAGGTAAAGAGATAGAATTTAAAGGGAAAAAGTACAAGGTGGTAACAGTAGATGAGGCTATTGCGATGGTGCCCGATGTGGCTTTATTTTCGGCAGGTGGCACCACATCAACTATTGAAGCCCCAAAATTTGCCGCAGTTGGCACTACGGTTATTGATAATTCATCGGCTTGGCGCATGGATTCTACAAAAAAATTGGTAGTACCCGAAGTTAATGCATCGGTTTTAACTAAACACGATAAAATTATTGCCAACCCCAATTGCAGTACCATACAAATGGTGGTGGCTTTAAAACCGCTACACGATGTGTATAAAATTAAACGTGTGGTGGTATCAACCTACCAATCGGTTACGGGTACAGGTGTAAAAGCCGTAGCGCAACTGATGAACGAACGCAAAGGTATTGTGGGCGAAATGGCTTATGCTTACCCTATTGATTTAAACGTTATCCCGCAGATTGATGTTTTTACCGATAATGGTTACACCAAAGAGGAGATGAAAATGATATTGGAAACCAAAAAAATAATGGGCGACGATAGCATACAAGTTACCGCTACCACGGTACGCATACCCGTTATGGGCGGCCACAGTGAAGCGTTAAACATTGAGTTTGAAAACGAGTTTGATTTAGCCGAAGTTACCCGATTGCTATCAGCGCAAAGCGGATTAATAGTGGTAGATGACCCTGCCAACGCAAAATACCCTATGCCAATGGATGCGCATGAAAAAGATGAAGTTTTTGTAGGCCGTATTCGCCGAGATTTTTCGCAACCTAAAACCATTAATATGTGGTGCGTTGCCGATAATTTACGCAAAGGTGCAGCTACAAATGCGGTACAAATTGCCGAATATTTATTATCGGTTAATTTAATATAAGTTTAAACCTAATTTTAAAATCCCTGCCAGTTTTTTTTTCTTTGGCAGGGATTTTATTGTGCTATTCATTGGCAAAATGTGCATTTAATTTTGTATGTTAGTATTCATCTCAACATAATTGTACACCTTTATCGCTTTGATTCACTCGGTTATTACAATATGAAGTTTAAAACCATAAAACCAAGCCATAGTAGATTTGCCCAAAATAACAGTGCCTTTAAATACCTTATTTGCTTTAATTCATTTGTTTTTAAAGAATAGCGTTAACCTATACATTAAACCTTTTTGGAGGCCTCACGGCACTGGTACCAATACTTAAGTTTTTAGTCACTTTTTCAAAGTTCTTGCAAAATTAATCAACTGAGCAAAAAATATGGCTGCTTTTCAAGTAGGTAATTATCGTTATTTTCTAAATAAATATTTAAATTTTAAACCCTTACACATGTAAAAAAACATTGATCACATAATTTTATCGAAAATAATTATCCAACTAAGATAAAATATATACTGAATTTCATAGGAACTCGTAAATTTTTTGTTAAAATATTTGATATATATTTCGAATAATTCTAATCGAAAACACCTTATTCAAACTCTATTTTTATACCATCATTAATTTTTAAACCTAGTAAACCACTTGCATTGCCTTTATTAATTGCTATTTCTAAATGGTTTGATATGCCAAATAGGCACAATTTTTCGCCTTCCTGTACTTCGTTATAATGCCAACTTAACTGTTTAATAGTTTCGTGTTTGCGCAAGTACAAGATAAAGTTTCGGCCCGCTTGCACTTTTGTAAAAAAATCTTTGGTTACGTTAGTAATCACATTTTGAAAACTATCAATAAAAATTACACTTCCATTAATTTGATTACCTTCAAGGCCAGGGTGTAAATTAATACGTTTAACAATACCGTTTGCCGGAATGCCAATTTCGGTAAGCATCCCTCCCGCTGCTACGTGGCAAGCCGCTTTTACTAAAATATCTGTTAGTGGAAAATGTAAAAATTTTAAATCTTGTAAAATATTTATTTCTACCACTTGCTGGGGTTTCTCTTCAAATATCAACGAAAAAATCCCATTGTCTGACCCTATAAAAAAATGCCCATTATACGCTATGGCCAAATACTTTTGCTGTGCACTATACACCGTATCTATACCAATTAAGTGAACAGTACCTAAAGGAAAATAGTTAAAACAGTTTTTTAAAATAAAAGCTGCCCGCGAAATATTAAAAGCCTGTATTTCGTGGGTAACATCAATAATGGTAACACCCGGTAATATTTTAAGAATGCTACCCTTTAAAGCAGCTTGATAAAAATCTTTTGAACCTAAATCGGTAGTTAAAGTAATAATTGCCATTAATAAATTGTATATTTATGCTTAGTATTGTAGTAAAACATAAGATTGCAAATATTCAATATTTAATTCACAAAAAACATATTCAATTTAAAATTACACTTTGAACGAAATTAAAATAGCACTTGATAACCTAAGTCCAGCATTACTTTGGGGACCTAATAACGAATTTTACGAAATAATCAAACGGGCTTTCCCCAAATTAAAAATTGTTGCCCGCGGCACCGAAGTTAAAGCATTAGGCGATAACGATGAATTACACGTTTTTAACAAAAAAATTAATAAAATCATTAATCATCTAAATCAGTTTCATAACCTATCATCTAACGACGTTGAAAGCATATTAGGTGAACGAAATCAACAGCAAAGTGTAACCAATGAAACTATTACCGAAAGTATAACAGGTTTACCACAATCAGAAGTTATTGTTTTTGGTCCTAATGGTATTATGGTACGGGCCCGTACTGCAAACCAACGCCGCATGGTTGCAAGTATGGCAAAAAACGATGTGCTTTTTGCCATTGGTCCAGCAGGTACCGGTAAAACATATACCGCCGTTGCATTGGCAGTAAAAGCTTTAAAAAACAAAGAAATTAAACGAATTATATTAACCCGTCCAGCTGTAGAAGCTGGCGAAAATTTAGGTTTCCTACCTGGAGATTTAAAAGAAAAAATAGACCCGTACCTACGCCCATTGTACGATGCCTTGGACGATATGATACCTGCCGACAAACTAAAAACATACCTCGAAAATCGAACTATCGAAATAGCCCCTTTAGCATTTATGCGTGGCCGTACCCTAGATAATTGTTTCGTAATTTTAGATGAAGCCCAAAACAGTACCGATTTACAACTTAAAATGTTTTTAACTCGCATGGGCCCATCGGCAAAATTTATTGTAACCGGCGATGTTACCCAAATTGATTTACCACGCAAACAGCAATCAGGATTACACAACGCTTTACGTATCTTGGCCGAAATTAAAGGAATTGAAATTATTTACCTTAACGGTGATGATGTGGTAAGGCATAAATTAGTAAAAAAGATTTTAGAAGCATACGGCGACATACAATAAATTTATATTTAATACTTCGAAAATGCTGTGTTCAACTGATAAGTGCAACACTTACCTTAAGCTGTAAAAATACTTCATTAGGAGTTAGATAACCAAATTTTCTTACAGGTCTGTTATT